>NZ_JBEYSO010000016.1:0-163297 GCF_040642675.1 Micromonospora sp. NPDC047738 | reverse complement strand
GACGGGCATCCGCGACCGGGTACGGCTGCGCAAGCCCCAACGGGTCACGCTGCACTCGTGGGCGTTCCAGCAACTCGGCGCATGCCTCACTTACACAAAGCTCGCCGGGCGGGTGTACCGCTGGTCCAGGTCGACCCGCGGTACACCTCCCAGACCTGCGCAGAATGCGGTCAGCGGGACAAACGGAACCGACCCGACCAGGAAACCTTCCACTGTCGGTCGTGCGGGGTCGTTGCCCACGCCGACCACAATGCGGCCCTCAACATTGCTGCACGCGGTGTCGAGGACTGGGGCGCAGTCAATCGCCCGCACGCGGCCTAACCTCGCAACCAGCGAGGGCGAGTGACCCGCAAGCCCGCCCATTCATGGGCGGGTAGTTGACCCCGCAGCGTCGCCCGGTGTCCGCCGCCGCCTGAGCGGCTGGGTGTTCATCGCGGCGACGAGGTCCTCGCGAGCCCGGGCCACCCGGGAGCGGATCGTGCCGACCGGACAACCGCACACCTCCGCCGCCTCGGCATACGACAGGCCCAGGACCTGCGTGGCCACGAACGCCTCCCGCCGGTCCGCAGGCAACGCCGCGATCAGGCGCTCCAACACCACCTGCCGATCAAAACCACTGCGCGAGGCATCGGGGATGTCGTAGGAGTCCGACATCGGCACCGTACGGAGCCGAGCCGACGCCGCACGGACGTGGTCAACAGCGACCCGCCGCGCGATACCGAGCAACCAGGTCAGCGCGGACGAGCGCGCCGCGAACGACGGCAGCGACCGCATCGCCCGCAGATACGTCTCCTGCGCCAGATCATCGGCCTCCGCTGGAGAGATCAGCGCGGCAAGGAAGCGACGCACAGGGTGCTGAGTCGCGCCGATGAACCGGGCCGCCGCGTCCCGGTCACCACGGCCCGCGGCGAGCGCCCACGCGGTGATGTCCGCGTCGTCAGTCACCCTGATACCTCCGTGTCCGGATCCACGAACGCGGCCGCCCGCCTGCCAGAACGACGACCTGTAGTAGTCCCGTGCCAGAGTACGGCACCGGCGGGTACGGGCGACCCGCCGCTGGAATCCGGCTAACGGCGGTGAGTTCTACGACCTTGCGGTCGACTGCGGGGGCACCTTCCGAAGACGGACGGAAGCCAACCGTCCTCCGTCGGGGATCTGCGGGAACTTGAGCGCCCTCGGATACGACCAACAGAGGCGGTGGCCGTGGGGTCGCCTCGTGCGGGTCGCTGGTCGGCTGGCGCGGATATGTGGATCAAGGAGTCTGTTGATGCGTGCACGATCGGTGGGCAGGCTGATGGCCGCAGCCGTGGCCGGAGCGCTTGCCGCCGCAACCATAGGAGTCGGCGTGGCGTCTGCGCACGTCACCGTCAATCCCCGCGAGGCGACCCAGGGCGGCTACGCCAAACTCGCTTTCCGGGTGCCGAACGAGCGGGACAACGCCAGCACGACCAAGCTGGAAGTCGCCTTGCCGACCGATTCGCCGGTGGCGTCGGTGTCGGTCCGGCCGATGGCCGGATGGACGGTGCAGGTCGACAAGACCACGCTCGCGAAGCCGATCGAGATGCACGGCAGCCAGGTGACCGAGGCGCCGTCGAAGATCACGTGGACTGCCCAGGGCGAGGCGAACGCGATCAAGCCGGGCCAGTTCCAGGAGTTCGAGATCTCCGCCGGTCCGCTGCCCGAAACCGACACGATGATCTTCAAGGCCCTGCAGACCTACTCCAACGGCGAGATCGTGCGCTGGATCGAGGAACCCAGCACCGACGGCTCCGAGGTCGAACACCCGGCCCCCGTCCTCAAGCTCGCCAAGGCCCCGGCCAAGGATGCAGCCGCCACGCCTGCGGCCGGCTCGAACAACATCGCCACCGTCCGCACCAGCGACACCACCAACACCGACGACGGCCGCACCACGTTGGCCCTCACGGCCGGCATCGCCGGACTGATCGCCGGCCTCGCTGGACTGGCCTTCGGGCTGTTGGCCTGGCGGCGTCGACCCGCCACCCCCTCTGCGGCGGACTGACCCCGTCTTGGTGGCCTCGGCTGCCGACCAACGGCGGCCGATGTCGGCTTGAGAAGCATCGAGGCCCAAAGATGCGGGATGCAACGAATGCGTGGCCCCCGCGCAAAACAAACGGATGCCACGTGCGGGCATCCAAGGCGACAGGGGCGGGACAAACCCACCCCCTCCAGCCCTCCGGGTTCCCGTCCCTGTCGCCGACCAACGAAGGCCCTGAACCGAACCGCAGACCTGGCCAGCAGCGGGAACGCGCCCGTGATACGCCGATGAGGCTGGGCCAGGTCCGGCTGGCCGCGCTGCTCGGCGCGGCTCTGAGAGCACTCCCGGCTGGCCCGCAGTGCTCCGCGGCGGTCCGTTGCCGTACGCGCTCGCCGCTCCCGATGCGCCAACGCGCCGCGCGCTGCGCCGCCAGCCTCACCACGCTCTCGGCCCATACCTGCTCGCCGCTGCCCTCCTCTCGACGGTGAGGTCTGACGGACTTCGGGCGGGGAGCGGGCAGTCGCCGCAGTTGCTGCAGGAACACGTAGGTTACGTGTGGACGAGTTCAGAGCGGTCAACGAAGGGACCGGCTACACCGTGGCGTGAGTCAGGCGAGGCGAGGATGCCTATTGGTCAATGTCATGGAAGGCTTGCCGACGTGATTCAACAATCCCTCGACCGCTGTCCCTGCTGCGCATACCGGACTGGGTGTACGACCTGCCCGGTCTGCTTCTGGACCGATGACGGACAGCGGGATGCGGACGCCGGCACGGTGGCCGGCGGCCCCAACGGTGATATCAGCCTGAGCGACGCCCAGCTCAACTTCGCCATCTACGGGGCCAGCCACCCACGGTACGTGGACGTGGTACGGCCGCCCCGCAGCGATGAGCTGCCATAGCTTCTCCCGCGCCTCGTCTAGGTCACCGTCGGCGAGTTCCTTCTCGACCTCACGCAGCCGCTTGCCCAGCTCGTCGCCGGCGTCTCGGGATATCTGCCGCTCCCGCACAAGCCAGTCGATCGTGGCCTGCATGCCGGCGATCAGCTCAGCCGGACGTGCGGGGCGGCCCGCAGATGGCCTGGGCGACGGCGACCGAGATGGCAACGCGGACGGGGAGGCGGGAGCTTCCTTTGTCACCGCAACATCGACAGCCTGTCCGGGGGCACTCGCTGGGCGCGGCGATCGTCGGTGCCGACGTCGTCCGCCGCTTCGATCCGCACCGGCCGCCGGAGCCGGTGGAGATCGCCTTCAGCCCCGTATCCGTGCGCTTACCGTCGGACTCACCGGCTCGCCGTCCACCAGTATCGTCACCCGATCCTGGTAGAACGCGGTCAGCCCGGCGATGTTGGCCACGCCGGGCAGTGGGTCGGGGTAGTACCACCCGATGTCGCGCCCGTCGCGCCCGGGTAGGTCGCCCAGCGACCAGTATGAGGCGACCCCCTTGTAGGGGCAGCGGGTGTGATGGTCGGAGGGTAGCAGCAGATCCTGGACCAGGTCGTCGGCCGGGATGTAGTAGCGGGTGGGCAGGCCGGTCTCGAACAGCAGCACCGGACGGTGGGTGTCGGCGAGCACGACGCCGTCATGTTCGACCACCACATGCCGTGAACTCGGCAGCGAGTCGACGCGAGAGAACGGATCACGTGGGTGCACGAAGATCTGCTCGTCTTCCTCGTACCACCGCTCGATGCCCTGGCCGAACCACTCCCGCCAGGCGAGGCACACTGTCTCGGCAAAGATGTCGCCAGGGTAGGTCCACGCGGCGTTGGGCAGGGTCAGCCCGGCGACGGCCAGATCGTAAAATCTGCTGCCGGCCCGGCTGCCCGGCTCCGGCGGCCGCGCGGCGGGCCGCAGCGTTCCACCGGTCACGTCGGTCAGCGCGAAGGCGTAGAACGGCACGGGCAGCCCGGGCTCCCAGACCAGCAGCGGTCGCCGGCTGTCCACGACGGTGACCTCGCCGATGCTGCCGCGGACCCACCGCTCGCTGCGGTGGTAGGTGAGCCGGTCGTTCGGCGGGGCGAAACGCGGTGCGGGCCTGAGCATGGCCACCCCCTCGACAACACGCGGCTTTCCACGTGTTCCACAGTCAAAGCTTGTGTTTTCGACTCTCTACTGCTGTCCTGAAATCCTACATACGACTGCCGCCCAGCGGCACCCAGCGAGGGGAGCGATCCGGTATGGGCGATGAGCCGAAGCAGCGACCGCGGATGACCGCGGAGATCGAAGGTGACTTCGCCGTCTTCATCACCGGCATGCGGATCAATCGATACTGGAAGATCCACCAGTGGTACCCGAACTTCCGCGACATGCGCAAGATCCTGATGGCGCTCTTCAGCGACCCTGAGTACGGCGCGTTGTGCGCCCACCACGCCTGGACTCGCCGCGGGCCGATCCTGATCGGATACTTCCGCAGCGTCGAGCAGTTGGAACGATTCGCCAACGACCCGCAGCAGCCGCATGCCGAGGTCTGGGCACGATACTTCAAGCGGATGAAGAACAACGGCGACGTCGGAGTCTGGCACGAGACCTTCGTGGTCAGGTCCGGCGAGTACGAGGCTGTATACGACTACATGCCGTCGCCCACCGGTTTGGCGATGGGCACGTCTCACGTGCCGGTCGAGCGCCGCGGCGACCTCGCCGTGCAGCGCCGCGCCACCGGTGCCCGGCTCGCGAAACAGAAGGCGGCCGCCCAGACGGCTGTGGAGGAAAAGGCTGCCGCGGGCCGCGTGGACACGGAGTGAGATCGTCGTGCGGCTGGCGCGCGGCGTTCCGGATCGGCCCGCCGCACCGCGACCTCATCCCGCCTGGGTACCACCCTCGTTACCTTTTTGATCGTCCTCAGCCGGGCACCCCGCTGTCGCCCGGCCCGGTATGACTTGACTGCCCCTGTCGTACGAATGATCAGGGGGGTGTTGTCGCCGGGTCGGGTGGCGCCGGCGGACCGCTGACAGGGATCCGGTCGGCACCGGCGCCGGCGCAAACTCACCTCGATCGCGGTCAAGAACGCGCCCCCGTATGGGCGCGACGCTGGTCGCGGCGATCCTGGCCGCCCTCGACGAGCAGACCGTTACCGTCCCCCGCAGGCAGGCAGGCAGGCAGGCAGGCAGGCAGGCAGGCCGAGCCGATCGTGCCCCGCCTCGCCGACAGCCTCCGCCAGGTGCCCGGAGGCCTGTCGGGTCCGCAGCCACGGCTGGCGGCGGACCCGACTCGGGCACTGGGCAGGCGACTCAACCCTGCTGCTGGACGCGGCGGGGAAGCAGGAAGCTGGCGGCGATGGCCAGCGTGAACACCAGGATCTGGAAGCCAAGCGCCCGTTCGGTGGTCTGCTGGTAGGCGGTTCGGTTGGCCAGGAACTGCAGCTTGTCGTGCAGGTCAGCGACGCCCGGGTCAGCGGCCCCGGACTGGGCCGACACGGCGCGGCACGGGTCCAGATCGGCAATCGGGTTGGCGACCTCGATCCGCCCGCTGAAGCAGGCCCGGGCGTTGCCGGCGGCGGCGTCGACGTTCGCCACCGGCAGACCTCGGGCGGTCAGCTCCTCCTTGACCGTGGCGCGGAGGTCGTCGCCGACGGCGGGGGACTGGGCACCCAGGACGAGGAAGAAGACCATGCTGCTCAGGGCGATGCCGATGGCCGCACCCATCTGCTGCACGGTGTTGAACACCCCGGAGGCGGCGCCTGCGCTGTCCAACGGCACGTCGTTGAGGGTGTAGGTGAGCAGCGGGGCGAAGGTCATGCCCATGCCCGCGCCGCCGAGGATGAGCCCGGGGGCCAGCGCCCACGGGGAGGCGGTGTCGAAGCGGTGGATCACGGTGATCAGGATGACCATCGCCGCGATCAGCATGACCAGGCCGAGTTGAAGGCCGAGCCGTCCGAGCTTCGGGGTGATGCGGCGCGCGGAGATGGCGGTGAACAGGGGGACGGCGAAGCCCCACAGCACGCCGATCAGGCCGGCCTTGATCACCGAGAAGCCCTGCCCGAACTGCAGGTAGAGGGTGTTGACCAGGAAGAACGGCATGACGCCGCTCATAAACAACAGGGAGACGGCGAGGCCGCCGCGGAAGGAGCGGTGGGAGAACAGTGACATCGGAATGAGCGGCGACACTGTTCGGCGTCGCTGCACCGCCACCAGCGCGGCGAAGGCGAGCACCGAGGCGGCCAGGCTGACGAAGGTCCACGCCGGCCAGCCCTGCTCCGGACCCTGGATGAGCGGGAACACCAGCAACAGCATGCCGAGACCCACCAGGACGGCGCCCTTGACGTCCAGCCGCTGGGCGGACTCCCCTCGGGACTCGGGCACCAGCTTCGCGGTGATCAGCAGACAAGCCACGGCGATGGGGAGGTTCACCAGAAAGATCGTGCGCCAGGTGAGACCACCGACGTTGGAGGCGGTGAGCAGGGCGCCCACGACGGGACCGCCCACCGTGCCGACGGCGAAGACAACGCTCAGTGCGGAGAACGCGCGTCCCCGATCATTGGGCGGGTACATGACCTGGAGGATCGACAGCACCTGCGGGACCATGAGCGCACCCATGCCGCCCTGCACGAAACGGGCCACGATCATCTGTTCGGGAGCTGCCGCGATCCCCGCGACGAGCGAGGCGGCGGCGAACCCGGTCATGCCGATGATGAAGATGCGTTTGCGGCCGTAGATGTCGCCGAGACGGCCACCGGTCACCAGCATGGTGGCGAAGGCGAGGGTGTAACCGCCCACCATCCACTGCATGTTGGCGCTGGAGGCGCCAATGTCCTCCTGGATGGTCGGTAGGGCTACGTTGACGATCACGATGTCGAGCAGGTCGAGCAGCAGGCCGACCAGAACGGCGAAGAGCGCGATGGTCCGCGCTCGACCGGCAATCGGACGTGGCTCCGCAGGGGTCTCTGCAGGGCTGGGGGATGGTCGCGTCCTCGGTCGTGTCATTCGCCGTACCTTCCATGATCGCTTCTCGGATCGTTGACCGGCCGGGGCGACCAGCGCGGACACCTCTGCCGCCTCGGCTGCTGGGAAACAGGCTATCTACGCTGTGTAGCAGTGTCCATCAAAGACGCCTCTAGTGTCCTACGAGGTTTCGATGGGATTCTTGAGAGACACGCACGACCGGTGGGAAGCCTCGACGTGAGGAGCGCGCGATGGGAATGACTCAACCGGCCACCCATCTCTTGCCCGAGCCGGCGCTGTGGATCGGCGGGGAGCGGGTGGTGGAGTCGTCTGGCGGGCGGGCGGAACACGTCTACGCCGCGACGGGGCGGCCGACGACGGAGGTGGTGCTCGCCGGCCCGGCCGAAGTCGACCAGGCCGTGGCGCTGGCCCGAGAGAGCCTGCCGCAGTGGCGGGACAGCTCGGCCGAGGTCCGGCGCGACGCGCTGCTGCGGCTGGCCGACCTGCTGCTCGTCCACGCCGAGTCCCTCGCCGCGCTGCAGAGCCTGGAGATCGGCCTGCCGACGCAGCTGGCGCGGCGGCTGCCGGCGCTGGCGGCTGACCACCTGCGGTACTACGCCGGGTGGTGCGACAAGGTCGGCGGCGAGGTGGTGCCCACCTGGCCCGGGCGCAGCCTCGACTACACCCTCGACGAGCCGTACGGCGTGGTGGCCGGCATCATCCCGTGGAACGGTTCGCTGATGTCGATGGCGCAACTGCTCGGCCCGGCGCTGGCGGCCGGCAACGCCGTCGTGGTCAAGCCGTCGGAGTTGGCGCCCTTCGTCGGCGTGCGGTTCGCCGAGATCGCGGTGGAGGCGGGTGTGCCGCAGGGTGTGGTGGTGGTCGTGCCCGGCGGGCCGCCGGCCGGGGCGGCCCTGGCGGGACACCCTGGCGTCGACAAGGTGCACTTCACCGGCAGTGCGGCGACCGGCCGGCAGGTGCTCGCCGAGGCGGCTCGGAACCTGACGCCGGTGGCGTTGGAGCTGGGCGGCAAGTCCCCGCACGTCATCTTCGAAGACGCCGACGTCCGGTCGGCGGCGCGGTACGCGATGAGCGGCGTGGTGGCCTTGTCGGGGCAGGGCTGCGCCAACGGCACCCGGCTGCTGGTGCATTCCGCCGTCCGCAAGCAGGTCCTCCAGACGCTGACCTCACGGTTGCGTCGCGTCCGGGTGGGCGATCCGGCCGACGAGACGACCGTGATGGGTCCCGTGGTGTCCCGGCAGGCGTGCGACCGCATCCTCGGCGTGGTCGACCGGGCCCGCGAGGCCGGCGCGCAGCTGCTGACGGGCGGCGGGCGCTGCGGTGGGGACCTCGCTGACGGCTTCTTCGTGGAGCCCACCGTCTTCGCCGACGTCGACTGCGACGCCGAACTCGCCCAGGAGGAGGTCTTCGGGCCGGTGCTGGCGGTGTCGAGCTTCGACACCGAGGAGGAGGCGGTGCGGCTGGCCAACGCCACCCGATACGGCCTGGGCGCCTATCTGCACACCAACGACCTGCGCCGCGCCCACCGGGTCAGCCGGGCCGTCGCGGCCGGCAGCGTATGGGTGAACGGGGCGCCGGGCCTGATGCCGTCGGCCCCGTTCGGCGGGGTGAAACAGAGCGGTTCCGCGCGCATCGGCGGCCTCGCCGGTCTGCGCGAGTTCCTCCGGCCGAAGAACGTGTGGATACCAGTCTGAACGCAGCCACAGGTAGGGTGATCTTGGTAACACGAGAAGTGTCTTTCGGGGCCTGGTCTGCGTGGTGGTGACACACAACGTGGTCTTTCGATAACCATCAGCGTTGATGGGCGTGTGTGGCGTCACCAGCCGTTATGATGACCTCACCCTGACCTGACGGGTGACCTTCTGATCACGTCCGGAACGACTAAGTGAACGTGCGGAAACGTATGACAGTGTCTTAGTGTCTTGCGGGCGCCGGATGCTGAGTAGGGAGAGGGCGGAAACATGGCTCAGTACATCGTCACGATCACACCGGTGCTTGGTGAGCAAGGCGCGGGAGAGGAGTCCTCCCGCACCACCATGCGCGTATTCGCCGAGGACGGCCAGGTCTACATCAAGGAGTTGACCGTCCGCGTCGCCGAGGACGTCAAGCTCGCTGCCGCCGACCTGCTCCAGGTCGACCTCGACCTGCTGATGCAGGCGTTCGCCGCCAAGCGTCCCGCGGCCGCCGCCGCGCCGGCCGAGAGCCTGGACACCGCCAGGCCCTACCGTATCGCCGCGCCGAGCCGGGCCACCAAGCCAGACCGCGCCTACCGGCGTATGCCGGACCCGAGCGAACTCAAGGACATCTACCTCAAGAACCGCACCGTCACCGGGGTCGCCAAACACTACGACGTGCCCACCCACACCGCGCAGGGGTGGATCACCCGCCTGCGACGCAAGGGTGTCATCCCCAGCGTCAAGTGACGACGCGGCCCACGAGTCACAGCGGGCCGCCGTCACCCCCCTCACCCACCAGGTGTGCGCCGAAGGCGACGTACGAGTTGCGGCTGGCCACGAAGTGCTGGCGGGCAGTGTTGACATCCCGCAGCCGCCGGGACAGGGGAGAAGAGTCGTACACCGCTGTCCCGCCAGCCAACTCGAAGGCCGCGTCGGTCGCCCTGACCGCCAGAGCGGTCGCCTGCGCGGCAGCCGCACGCACCTGCGCTCGCCGCAGCGCCGCGTCCGGGCCCGCGTACCCACCCCACTCATCGCGGCCCTGGTCGTAGAGCAGCGCCCGACCCGCCTGCACCACCATCCGCGCCTCGCCCAGCCGCTCCTGGAAGGCGGCTGAGGCCGCCAGCCGCTTCGCGCTCAGCGCCGGCCGCTTGCCGCCCGCCGCCAGCTCGACGACGTCCCGCAGGGCCGCCTCGGCGACGCCCAGCGCCGCCGCCGCGATGATGAGGCTGGACTGCGCGATGCTCATCGCCGCCCGCTCCGCTGTCGCCGACCCGGGCACCAGCTCCACGGCCCGCTCCGTCGGGCAGAAGCCGCCGGAGACGGCGAGGTCGTGGCTACCCGTGCCGCGTAGGCCGAGGGTGTGCCAGGTATCGACCACCGTGACGTCTGCGGCGGGCAGCAGCATGATCCGGGTGGCGGGCCGGTCCCCGTCCAACGCCACCGCGCGCCCCCGCACCAGGACACAGTTGAGGTACACCCAGGCGGCGCGCTCGCAGCCGGTGACGAACGGCCACTGACCGGAGATCCGCCACCCGCCGTCGACCTCGGTGGCCCGGCCCTTCGGGGCCACCGCGCCGGCGGCGTAGACGTCCGGGCCGTCGGCGAAGATCGCCGCGACGGTCGCCGCCGGCGCGCACCCGATGATGAGCTGGGACAGGGCAACCTGGCCGACCATCCAGGCCACCGACCCGTCCGCCGTGCCCAGCGTCTCGACGACCCGCAGCGTGTCCGGCACGCTCAGGCCGGTGCCGCCGTGCTCCACGGGCGCGAGCATGCGCAGGCAACCCGCCGCGCGCAGCCCGTCGAGCAGCTGCTCCGGAAGCCCCCGCACCCGCTCGACCTCGTCGGCGTGCTTGACGATCTCCGGAAGGAGATCACGGACCATTTGCAGAGTCGTCATGCCGATCCTCGCCCTCCGGTCTGGCGTGCCGGTCCGAATACCGGGCCGCGCCCGCTCGATCCACCCAGGCGCCCCGGAACGACCGATGACCATCGTACTGTCTGCCTGTATCGTCGCAACAGACACGAGACTGTTGTGTGTAGACACTCTGAAAAGCACAGCCGAACCGGCTGGGGAGGTACCTCATGACGGCGTCTGACGCGCAGACACACGTGTTCGCGATGAGAATGTGGAAGTCTCTTCTCGCCACCCAGGAGCTGCTGTCGGCGTACCTGGGGGTCAAGCTCGGCCTGTACGAGGCGCTGGCCACCGCGCCGGGACCGCTGCGCCCGGACGAGCTGGCCCATGCCGCCGGCGTCGCCCCCCGCTACGCCAGAGAGTGGCTGGAACAGCAGGCCGTCTGCGGCATCGTCGAGACCGACGACGCCCGGCTGCCGGCCGAGCGGCGAGCGTACCGGCTGCCCGCCGGGCACGCCGCCGTCCTGACGGTCTCGGACGACCCGATGTCCCTGGCCTCCCTCGCCGTGCTGCCCCTCGGGGGTGTCGCCGCCGCCCTGCCGGACCTCCTGGCGGCCTACCGCAGCGGTGCGGGCGTGCCCGACGACGTGTTCGGCGTGGACTGGCGCGACGGCCACTCCGGCGCCAACCGGGCCCTGTTCGCCCACCAGCTCGCTGGCTGGATCGCCGAGCAACTGCCCGACGTGCACGCCCGGCTCGACGCGCCCGGGCAGCGCATCGCCGACGTCGCCTGCGGGACCGGCTGGTCGAGCATCGCGCTGGCCCGGGCGTACCCGCGTGCCGAGGTGACCGGCCTGGACCTCGACGGGGCCGCCCTGCGGCAGGCCGAGCGGCACGCCGCCGAGGCGGGCGTCGCAGATCGGGTCCGCTTCGCCCGTCGCGACGCCGCCGACCCCCAGCTGGCGGGCGAGTACCACCTCGTGTGCCTCTTCGACGCGCTGCACGAGGTGTCCCAACCGGTCGCCGTGCTCCAGGCGTGCCGGCAGTTGCGCGCCGCCGGCGGCGCCGTGCTCGTGATGGACGCCAAGGTCGCGCCGGCCTTCACGGCCCCCGGCGACGACGTGGAGCGGTTCCAGTACGGCACGAGCGTGCTGCACTGCCTGCCCGCGAGCCGCACCGGGGAAGATTCGACGGGCACTGGCACGGTGTTGCGTCCCGGGATGGTGCGCGAGTTGGCGGTCAAGGCCGGCTTCTCGGGAATGACCGTCCTCGCCGTCAACGACCGCTTCCACCGGCTCTATCGACTGACGGGTTGAACGGCACCAGGCCGGCCGGGGTGACCAGCAGGCCGCCGCGTTCGTCGCGCAGGCGCGCACGGGAGGGGCACTCGTTCGGCCGCGGGAGTCCGCTGGGGACGAGGTGGTGCTGCCCCGACGGCCGGATGCGGACCCGCACGTCAAGTGGTGTGGGAGGGGTCCGGGGCGACCCGGACCCTGCCCCGATACGTGCTCAGGCCCCGTCGCGCTCCGCGAGCCGCTGGACCACCAGGTCCTGCACGGCGCCGACCGTGGTGATCTTGCGTGCGGTGTCCTCGTCGATGGGGTCGAGGTCGAACTCGTCCTCGATGGCGAACGCCACCTCCATCAGGGCCAGGGAGTGGTAGCCCAGGTCCTTGATGAGGTGGGAGTCCGCGGTCGCCTCCACGCTGTCCTTCGGCGCCATGTCGGAGATGATCGCCGCCACGGTAGCGCGGATCTCCTCCTCGGTACGGCGGGCGGGAGCGGTCTGCTCGGTCATGGTCGATCTCCTCCGTGCTGCTGGCGTGACGGTTGGGTGGGGACGCTCAGGAGGCCCGAGCGCCGGTCAGCGGGTGGGAAACGAGCGGCGGAGCACTTTGGTGCTGGTGGCGCACCACCGCCCCGAGCGCGGGCGCCCAGCGGCGCGACCACCCCGCGACGACCTCTGGCACGTCCTCGAACTCCTCCTCGAGGATCGACAGGCAGGGAACCGGCGCGGTCGCGCCGAGCTCCGTCAGCAGCGGGCGCAGGTACTGGTCCCCGGCACCGCGGTGCTTGGCCCAGCCGGCGGTCATCGCCCCGACGGCGACGCAGTCGGCCAGCCCGTCCATCGGGAGCATGTCCAGGAACAGCTTCAGCAGGCCGGTGTAGGTGCCCTTGAATGTCGGGCTGACCACCATCAGCAGGCCGGCCCGGCGGACCAGGCCCAGGGACCGCTCTATCTCCGGCCCCAACGGCACGCTGCGGCTGGCGCGCAGCGGCAGCGCGGCACCGACGTCGGCGAGGTCGACGATGTCCGGTCGGGCGAGCTCGACGCCCTGCGCGGCGAGGGCTGGCGACAGTTCCTCCATCAGCCGGATGGCGATCCCGCCGGTACGGGAGCCCTTGCGAGGGCTGCCCACCAGCAGCGTCGTCTGCACCAGCGCGCTCCGGTCCCTCACGACGCCTCCAGCCCGAGCAGCCCCCGGCGCCGCAGCAGCGGCAGCACGCCCTCGGCGAAGTTGTACGCCTCCTCCAGGTGGGGCTGCCCGGAGAGGATGAGATGGTTCATGCCCAGCGTGTGGTACTCCTCGATCCGCTCGGCCACCTGCTCGTGGCTGCCGACCAGTGCGGCGCCGGCGCCCGGGCGGACCAGGCCGTAGCCGGCCCACACGTTCGGGTACACCTCCAGGTCGTCGACCCGGCCGCCATGCAGGGCGGCCATCCGGCGTTGCCCCTCCGAGTCGGTGCGGCGGAACCGCCGCTGGGCGTCGGCGATCCGGCTGGCGTCCATGCCGTCGAGCAGCCGGCGGGTCACCGCCCACGCCTCCTGCGCGGTGTCCCGGCTGATGACGTGGAACCGGGTGCCGAACTCGACGCTGCGGCCCCGGGCAGCGGCCAGCTCGGCGACCCGGCCGGTGAGAGTGGCCAGCCCGTCCGGTCGCTCGCCCCACGCCAGGTAGACGTCGGCGTGGGCGGCGGCCACCCGCTGCGCCGCCGCCGAGGAGCCGCCCAGCAGGATCGTCGGCCGTACGTCGTGTGGCCGGGTCAGCATCCCGGCCTTGATCTGGTAGTGGTCGCCGTGGAAGTCGAACGGCTCGCCGTGCCAGGCGCGGTGAAAGACGTCGAGGAACTCCTCGGTGCGGGCGTAGCGCTCGTCGTGGTCGAGCCAGTCGCCGTAGCGCCGCTGCTCGTCGGCGTCCCCGCCGGTGACGATGTTGAGCATCAGCCGGCCGCCGGAGAGCCGCTGGAACGTCGCGGCCGACTGGGCGCACACCATCGGCGGTAGCGCGCTGGGCCGGCAGGCGATCATGAAGTGCATGCTGCGGGTCTGCTGCGACAGCGCCGTGGACAGCAGCCAGGGGTCCTCGCAGAACAGGCCGGTCGGCACCAGCGCGCCGGCGAAGCCGAGCCCGTCGACGGCCCGGGCGACCTGGCTGAGATAGTTCAGCTCCGGCTCCCGCCGGATGTTCCTGGTCCCGTCCGCTCCGTCCGCGCTCTTGGCCACCTCCCGGCCGTCGCCGTGCAGTGGCAGGAACCAGTGCAGTCGCAGCGTCATCAACGGTCCCTTCCGCCTCGGGCCGGCCGACCGGCCCCGGATTGACCTGCTATCCCGGTGAGCACTTGCCTTTCCTGCTATCCACGTGCATTTACGAGTATGTGTTGAGAGGTTCTCAGGATGCCTGTGACGCTGTCAATACCGTTGGCGTTGCCGCGACCCGTCACCGCCCGGGCGACGCCAGCGCCATGTCCGGACGGCGCGCCGCCGCCGCCGCGACATCCAGGTAGCCGGCCAGGAAGTCCTGCCCGAGCGCCGGGTCGGCCCAACCCCCGGCGCGGAACAGCACGGCCTGCACCCGGTGCTCGCCCACCGGGGCCAGGGCCAGCTCGAACGGGAAGCGGCTGCCGATCTCCGTGGGAACCACCAGCTCGAAGCGCGCGCCGCCGCCGGTCAGGTCATGCCGCAGAGGCGACATCACGTTGAACATCACGTCGTCGGCCCGCCCGCCGCCGGTGTCGACGAGGCCGGTCGGCAGCAGATGAAAGGGCAGGTCCTGGTACGCGAACGCGCTGATCACCGCGACGTGCACGTGGCGTACCAGGTCCGTGAAGCTGCGTTGACGGGCGACCTGGGCGCGCAGCAGCACCATGCCGGCGAGCAGGCCGACGGTGTCGCGTACCTCGGGCCGGGACCGGTTGGCAAACATCGACGCTACCGCCAGGTCGGGCTGGCCGGTCAGGCGGTGCAGCTGGGCGTGGAAGGCCGCGAGCAGCACCGTGAACATGGTCGTCTTCTCCCGCCTCGCCAGCTCCCGCAGCCCGGCCACGGTCGCGGCCGGCAGCTCCGCCGCGACTGATCGGGTCGCCGCCGTGGCGGCGCCGGTGGCGTCCGCGGCCGGATAGAGCGCGTCGAGCCGGGGAATCTGGCTGCCCTCGAGCTGGCGTCGCCAGTACCGCTGATACCGGGCGAGCTGGTCCGAGGCCAGCAGCTCCTGCTGCGCCTGCGCGAAGCGGGCCATCTGCCAGCCCACCGGCGTGGGGACGCTGGCCCCGCCGCAGGCGGCGTCGTAGCAGGCAACCAGGTCGCGCAGCAGGATGCCGGTGGACCACGCGTCGGTGACGAGGTGGTGCAGGTTGAGGCAGAACAGGTGCTCTCGCGGGCCGACCCGCCAGACGCTCGCCCGCGCCGGCCACTGCCCGGGGTCGATCGGCGTCTGGAGCTCCCGGGCCAGCGCCGCGTCCGGCGACTCGCCCGCTGCCGTCGCGTCGGCCCAGACCAGCGGCTGCGGGCGCGGGGCGTGCACGCGCTGCACGAGGCGTGCGCCGCGGCCGTGGAAGGTCGTCCGCAGCGACTCGTGCCGGACCACGAGCTGGCCCACCGCGGCCTGTAACGCCCGCTCGTCCAGGCGCCCCACGATGCGGCAGACGACCGGGCAGTTCAGCGCGCCGAAGTCCGACCGGTAGTGCTTGATCATCCACAGCAGCCGCTGGGAGACCGAGGCGGGTGTTTCGAGTGCTTCCACAACGGCAGGATAGTCTTTCCATTGGCTTTGCGCGTATGGCGAACTAGTCTTTGCTGCTATGAGCGAGTTGGTAGTGCGCTCGACCCAGGACGCGCGGCTCAACTGGAACTACGAACCCTCGGACTCCCGCACCGGCTTGCTCTACCAGCGTGCCAAGCAGGCGCAGTGGAGCGTCGACGAAATCGACTGGCTCCTCGACGTGCCCTTCGGGGCGCCGCTGCCCGACGACTCCGCCTTCGCCATGGCCGCGTTCGCCGCGTCCCCGCTGGCCCGGCGGGGCCGGCCAGCCTGGGACGAGTTCCGCTGGGAACTCCAGGTGTGGATGGTCAGCCAGTTCCTGCACGGCGAGCAGGCGGCCATGGTCGTCGCCGCCCGGTTGGTGGAGATCGTCACCGGACTGGAAAGCAAGCTGTACGCGGCGACTCAGGCGGTGGACGAGGCACGCCATGTGGAGGTCTTCTCCCGCTACCTGAGGGAGAAGATCGAGCGGCCGTACCCGATCTCCGAGCCGCTGGCGCTGCTGCTGTCCGACATCCTCGAGGACAACCGCTGGGACGTCATCTCGCTGGGCATGCAGATCATGGTCGAGGCGCTGGCGATGGCCGCGTTTCGGTTGGCACACAGCACCTTCCACGACCCGCTGATCAAGCGGATCACCGGCCTCGTGGCGAGGGACGAGGCCCGACACGTGTCGTTCGGCGTGCTGTCGCTGCGCGGCCTGTACGACGAGATGACCTCTCGCGAGCGGGCCGAGCGGGAGGAGCTGGTGCTGGAGGCCGCCGCCCTGATCCGCCGCCGGTTCCTGCTCGGTGACATCTGGGAACGCATGGAGATCCCGATGGCCGAGGGGCTCGACTTCGCCGCCCGCAACGAGCTGATGGTCGCCTACCGGCAGGCCATCTTCTCCCGGGTAGGCCGGGCGCTGGACCAGATCGGGCTGATGACCCCTCGGGTGCGGGACGGGCTCGCCCGGCTGGATCTGATCCAATTCGTGGAGGGTAGGCGCGGTGGTTGAGCGAACGGGCGTCCGGCAGCGGCCGCCGATGGACCTGTCGTCGCTGATGCGGCTGGCGGAGCTGGCCGATGTCATCGTGCCGATGACCGTGCGGGCGGTCAGCGACCTGGGGATCGCCGACCTGCTCATCGACGGGCCACGGCCGGTGGCCGAGCTCGCCGCCGCGGTCGGTGCGCACGAGCGGTCGCTGTGCCGGGCGCTGCGGGCGCTGGCGGCCAAGGGCATCTTCACGGAGCCGGAGCCGGAGGTGTTCGCCCTGACGCCCCTGGCCCAGCCGCTGCGTAGCGACCACCCGCTGTCGGTGCGCGCCGTCTACACGCTGCTCGCCTCCGACGTGCAGGCATGGGCGATGCTGCCGCACAGCCTGCGCACCGGCGAGGCCGCCTTCGACCGGGCGCACGGCACGGACTACTGGAGCCACCTGGCCGGGAACCCGGACGAAAGCCGGCGGGTGGACCGCTGGATGCACGCCGTCACCCGGCTGCACCTGCGTACCGTGCTGCCCTGCCACCCGTGGGGGGAGCTGTCCCACGTGGTCGACGTCGGCGGCGGTGACGGCGGCTTCCTCGCCGGCCTGCTCGGACGGTACCCCGCGATGCGCGGCACATTGCTGGACCTGCCGCACGTCGTCGCGGCGGCCGACCGGGTCCTGACCGAGGCGGGGGTGCGCGACCGGTGCGCGATCGTCCCCGGCAGCTTCTTCGACCCGCTGCCCGCCGACGCGGACGCGTACCTGCTCAAGACGGTGCTGCCCGGGTTCGGCGACGACCAGGTGGTGGCGGTGCTCCGCCGGGTCCGGGAGGCGATGCGGTCGGACAGTCGGCTGCTGCTGCTGGAGGCCGTCCTGCCCGCCGGGGACACCTACGACGTAGCCAAGCTGTATGACGTGCACACGCTGGTGCTCACCGGCGGCACCCACCGCACGGCCGAGGAAACCGAGGCCCTGCTCGGCCGTGCCGGGCTGCGGCTGGACACCGTCCGGCCGACGGCCACGCTGACCATCCTCGCCGCCACGCCGGCCTGATCCGACCCCCGCCGGGCGGCCCGAGGGCCGTACGCGGGCTCGACCGCCCACCGATGTCGGCCCGGCCGCGCCCGCGCGGCCCGGCCGACCGGGGGCCGCGGCGGGCCGCCACCGGCGTCAGGCGGGCCGGACGGCCAGCGGCACGTGGGCGAAGGCGCGGAACGGCGTGTCGCTCTCCCGAACCAGGTCGCCGGCCTGCTCGACCGAGCGGGTACGACGCAGCACCCAGTCGAAGACGACCTGCGCCTCCGTGCGGGCCAGGAACGCGCCCAGGCACAAGTGCCCGCCGCCGCCGAAGGTGACGTGCGGGTTCGGGCTGCGGGTGACGTCCAGCCTGTCGGGAAGGCGGAAGACCGCCTCGTCGTGGTTCGCCGAGCCCAGCATCAGCACCAGCACCCGTCCGGCCCGCACGGTGCGCGACCCGATCCGCACCGGCTCCCGGACCAGCCGGGCGGTGCCCTGGATGGGCGCCTCGAAGCGGAGGAACTCCTCCACCGCGCCGGGCACCAGGCCGGGGTCGGCGCGCAGGAGGGCGAACTGGTCCGGCGCCCGCAGCAGCGCGGCGAACCCGTTGGTGATGAGGTGGACGGTCGTCTCGAAGCCGGCGAAGAACGAGAAGACGGTGTTGTCCACGATCTCGTCGTGGGTCAGCCGGTCCCCGTCGTTCTCGGTCCGCAACAGCGTCGACAGCAGGTCGTCCCCGGGCGCCGCGCGGCGCTCGTCGAGCAGGCCGCCGATGTACTTGCGCAGCCACTCCACGGACTCGTGCGCCGCGCCCCGGGCGGCCTCGGGAACGATGGCGCTGAACGCCCGCCCGAGCCGCATGGCGTGCTGCCGGACGTCGTCGTGGGCCTCGGGCGGGATGCCCATCAACGTGGACACCACCAGCACCGGCAGCGGGTACGCCAGGTCGCGCACCACGTCGCAGGTGCCGGTCTCCAGCGCCGGGGTCAGGAGCTGGTCCACGGTCTGCTCGATGTAGCCGCGCATCCGCCGCACCACGGCCGGGGTGAAGGCGCCGCTCATCAGCCGCCGGAGCCGGACGTGGTCAGGCGGGTCGCGGTAGAGCATGATGCGCTGGAAAAAGTGGCTGGCCGGTCCCTCGCCCACCGACAGGTGGTGGTAGGCCTCGGGGAACTCGCTGCCGAGGCGGGGGTCGCGCTGCAACGCCACGACGTCGGCGTGCCGGGTGACGCCCCAGCTGCCGGGGCCGAACCGGCACAGCGGTCCGGCCTCGCGCAGCCGCGCATAGGTCGGATAGGGATCGTGCAGGACAGCGGGGTCGAGCGCGTCGAACCTGGGCGGCAGACCGGAGGCATCCATGCCTGCCAGTCTTGGCCCGGACCCGCTGCCCGGGCAAGTGTTTACGCGTGTTTGCCGGAAACCCTATGCCGACGCTTCGCGGGGCAGGTAGCTGCCGAAGCTCCAGACATGACCCTCGAGGTCGTACACCCCGTAGTCGCGGGAGCCGTACGAGGTGTCATGCAGCTCGTAGACCAGCTTGGCGCCGGCCTGCACCGACCGCTCGTAGTGCTTGTCGACGTCCGTCGCGTCGCCGACGCAGATGTAGACGCCGCCGCTGGTCGCGGGCAGCTCGCGTGGGCTGACCATGCCCAGCGAGTCGTTCGGGCCGCCGCCGCCGAGCTGGATCGTGGCGTTACCCCAGCTCAGCTCGGCGTGCACCACCTTGCCGTCGACCTCGGTGACGTCGAAACGCTCCAGGCCGAACGCGTTGACGAGCCAGTCAACGGCAGCCGTCGGATCCTGGTAGCGCAGGAAGGGGATGACCGGAGAGAACGAACGTTCCGACATGAAGCCTCTTCTCGTATGGAGTCAATCCGTCCGGTGTGGTTCATCATAGGTGACTCGCCTCTGCGCGAGGGTCAACATCACGCTCGACAACCGACAGTGGCCGGCCGAGCGTGGCCAGCGCGCCGCGGTAGTCGTCGCCGACGGCCAGGTCCCGCAGGTGCACGCTGATGTGCGGCGGCGGCCGGTCTGCCCAGCTCAGCAGGCGCGCGGGGGCATCCGGGGCACTGACGGTCAGGTCGGCCGGCGACGGCACGAGGCCGTCCCCGGTCGCCTTGAGGATGGCTTCCTTACGGGACCAGTACCGGATGAACGCGGCGAGTCGCCGCGGCTGCGGCAGGCCGGCCAGCACCCGACGCTCGGCGGGGGAGAGCGCCGAGACCGGGATCCGGCCACCACGCAGGGCCACCCGCTCGATGTCGACGCCGCAGACCGTGTCGCGGGCGATCGCCACCACGATCCGCTCGGCCGAGTGCGACACCGACACGTGCAGCACGCCCGCACCGGTGTGCACCTCCAGCCGGCCGTGCGGGCCGGCGCAGTGCCGGCACGTCGAGGAGAAGACGACCTCGCGCGGCGTTGTGCCGGCGTGCCGGGCGGCCAGCAGCCGCGCCGCGACGCGGCCCGCCACGAAGCGGGTGCGGGCAGCGTCGTGGCCCAGCCGCCGCGCCCGCGCGCGTTCGGCGTCGTCAAGCAGGGCGTGCAGCGGCTCGGGGACCGGCCCGGCGGGGCACCGCCACACCAGGCACTCGCCGCTGCCGAGCCGCTCGCCCACGCCGCTCCTCCGCCCGCCGCCCCGTCGCCTTTCCCCTCGCCTGTCGGACGAGTCTTTCCGAGTATCATCGACTGTCTCTAGACCCAAGTCATGAGTCGCTGATAGCTTAGCGCCAGCCGACCGGAGACGTGGTAGAGGCTGACTGAGGAGACGCGACATTGGACGTTGCCGTCGACACCGATCCAACCCTGACCCTCGACCGGATGCGCGAGGACGTCGCGGAGGCCCTCGAGTGCCCGCCGTCACTCGTCGGGGACGACGACGATCTGCTGGTGCTCGGCCTCGACTCGATCGCGGTCATGCGGCTGGCCAGCCGCTGGCACAGCCGAGGCGTCCCCGTCACCTTCAGCGAGCTCGTCGAGTGGCGCACCCTCGCACAGTGGTGGCAGCTGGTCGCGAAGCGTCATGCCGAGGCCCGCCCGGCGCAGCTGCCGCCGGTGGCCGTGGCTGAGTCCGCGCCGTTCGGCCTGGCCACGATGCAGCACGCGTACTGGATCGGCCGGGCGGACGGGCAGCCCCTGGGCGGCGTGGGCGCCCACTTCTACAACGAGTTCGACGGGTCCGGCGTCGAACCGGACCGGCTCGACGCCGCCGTCCGCGCCGTGCTGCACCGGCACGGCATGCTACGGGCGGAGTTCCACGCCGACGGCACCCAGCAGATCCGGCCGGAGAGCCCGTGGCCGGGCCTGACGGTGCACGACCTGCGTGAGCTGTCGCCGCGCCGGTGCGAGGAGGAGCTGGCGCGGCTGCGCCACCGGTTGTCCCACCGGCGGCTGCGGGTGGAGGAGGCGGAGACCTTCGACATCCAGCTGTCCCTGCTGCCCGGTGGTGCCACCCGGGTGCACGTGCACGTCGAGATGCTGGTCGCCGACGCCCACAGCTTCCGGCTCATCCTGTCGGACCTGGCGGCCTTCTACCGGAACCCGGACCGGCAGGTGGCCCCCGTGGGCCTCAGCTATCCCGCGTACCTGGCCACCATCGCCGCCCGGCCCGACGCGGCTCGGGACCGGGCCCGCGAGTACTGGCGCGAGCGGCTGGCCACGCTGCCCGGCCCGCCCCAACTGCCGACGGCCGTCGACCCGGCCACCGTGCAGGGCCACCGGGTGGTCCGCCGGTACCACTGGCTGACCCCGGAGCAGCAGGCGGAACTGGGACGGCGCTCGGCGGCGGCGGGAGTCACCCTGTCGATGGTGTTCCTCACCGCCTTCGCCGAGGTGCTGGCCGCTTGGAGCAGCAGCGGCCGGTTCGTGCTGAACCTGCCGATGTACGACCGGCGCCCCGTCCATCCCGAAGTCGGCGCGGTGGTCGGCGACTTCACCAACCTGATTCTGCTGGAGATCGACACGACCGGCCCGGCCGGCTTCGTCGACCTCGTCCGCCGGCACCAGGACCGGCTGCGCAGCGACGCCGGCCACTCGGCGTACAGCGGAGTCGACGTGCTGCGCGACCTGTCCCGCGCCCGGACCGGCCAGCCCGTCGGCGCGCCCGTCGTGTTCACCAGCGCGCTGAACCTCGGCGAGCTGTTCGACGCAGACGTCCGTGACTGCTTCGGCCCGCCCGGCTGGACCATGTCCCAGACGCCCCAGGTCTGGCTCGACTACCAGATCACGGAGCGCGAGGACGGCCTCTATCTCAACTGGGACGTCGTGGACGAGCTGTTCCCCGACGGGTTCGTCGACGACATGTTCGCCGCCTATCTGGGAATCGTCGACTGGCTGCTCGACCCGGCCACGGACTGGTCCCGGCGCGCCCCGATCGCGCTGCCCGCCCGCACCCTGGCCGCGCGGGCGGCGGCCAACGACACCGCCGGCCCCACCGACGACAGGACGCTGCACCACGACGTCTTCGCCTGGGCAGCCCGCGAGCCCGACCGCCCGGCCGTGCTGCCCGGACCGGACCAGGCGGGCGTGCTCACGTACGGCGAACTGGCGGGCCGGGCGCAGGCACTGGCCGACGAGCTGACCGCCCGCGGCCTGGCCCCCGGCGACGCCGTCGCCGTCACCCTGCCGAAGGGCCCCGACCAGATCGTGGCGGTGCTCGGCGTGCTGCGCGCCGGCGGCGTGTACGTGCCGATCGGCGTCGACCAGCCCGACGCCCGGCGCGAGCTGATCCGGGCCGCCGCCGGGGTCCGGCTCACCGTCACCACCGCCGGGGCCGCGGCCGGGTCGCCCGCCGACTCCTCGACGATGCTCACCGTCCCCGCCACCGGCGTGCCGTTGCGTGATGACGCGCTGGCGGTCGACCCCGAGCAGGACGCCTACCTGCTGTTCACCTCCGGCTCCACCGGTGTGCCGAAGGGGGTGCGGGTGCCCCACCGGGCGGCCCGGAACACCCTCGACGACCTCGTGCGGCGGTTCGCGATCGGCCCGGACGACCGCGTTCTGGCGGTCTCGGCCCTCGACTTCGACCTGTCCGTGTTCGACATGTTCGCCCTGCTTGGCGCGGGTGGCGCCGTCGTCACCGTCACCGAGGACACCCGCCGCGACCCGGCCGCCTGGCTGCGCCTGGTCCACGAGCACCGGGTGACGGTCTGGCAGTCCGTCCCGGCCGTGCTCGACCTGCTGCTGACCCAGGCCGAGACCGAGGCGTCGGACGCGGTCGGGGAGAGCCCGCTGCCGCTGCGGCTCGCCGTGCTCGGCGGCGACCGGGTCGGCCTCGACCTGGCCGGCCGGCTGGCCAGGCTGGCCCCGGCCAGCCGGCTGTACGGCCTCGGCGGCACCACCGAGACGGCGATCCACTCCACCGTGCAGCCCGCCCCCGTCGACCCGCCGCCGCACTGGCGGTCGGTGCCCTACGGCGTGCCGTTGCGCAACCAGCTCATGCGGGTCGTCGACGAGCACGGCCGGGACCGGCCGGACTGGGTACCCGGCGAGCTCTGGATCGGCGGGCGCTCGGTCGCCGCCGGCTACGCGGGCGACCCGCAGCGGACCGCCGACCGGTTCGTGGAGCACGCCGGGCAGCGCTGGTACCGCACGGGCGACCTGGCCCGGTACTGGCCCGACGGCACAGTGGACTTCCTCGGGCGCACCGACTTCCAGGTCAAGATCCGGGGACACCGGATCGAGCTGGGCGAGATCGAAGCCGTGCTGGAACGCGACCCGGACGTCTCCCGGGCGGTTGCCCAGGTCGTCGAGCGAGACACCCTCGCCGCCGCCGTCACCGTCACCCGGACCGGGGTCGACCCCCAGTCGATCCGCCAGCGCGCCGCCGAACAGCTTCCGCCCTACATGGTGCCGGCCGTCGTGGTGGTCCTCGACGCGTTCCCGCTGTCGGCCAACGGCAAGATCGACCGCGCCCGGCTGCCCGAGCTGCTCGCCGCGCGACCCGCGGCCACCGGCACCGCGCCCCGCGGCGGCGTCGAGACCACCGTGGCCGCTCTGTGGTCGGAGCTGCTCGGCGTGCCCGAGGTACGCCGGGAGGACAACTTCTTCGCCCTCGGCGGCGACAGCCTGGTCGCCACCCGGCTGCTGGCCCGGCTGCGCGAGGCCGGCATCGCCCGCGCTGAACTGCACCATTTGTTCCACGCCCGCGACCTGGCCGGCTTCGCGGCGCGGCTGCACACCGAGGATACGGCCGGCGACGCGGGCACGCCCACCGAGCGGCGTGAGCTGACCGCCGACCGGGCCCACCGGCACGAGCCGTTCCCGCCCACGGACGTGCAGCGCGCGTACTGGCTGGGGCGCACCGACGACTTCGCGCTCGGCGGGGTCGGCTCCCACTGGTACTGGGAGTTCGACGGCCGGGACGTCGACCTCGACCGGCTGCGCCAGGCGGTCGACACGCTCATCGCCCGGCACGAGATGCTCCGCGCCGTCTTCGACGACAACGGCGACCAGCGGATCCTGCCGGAGGTGCCGCCGTTCACCATCACCGTGCGCGAGGGGCAGGAGCACCTGGCGACGCTGCGCGAGCAGCTGTCCCACCGCGTCCCCGACCCGTCCCGGTGGCCGCTGATCGACATCCAGGCCGTGCGTCACCCCGGCGGCACCCGCGTCGCGTTCAGCTTCGACTACATCGTGCTCGACGCGCTGAGCATCGTCATCTTCTTCTCCGAGCTGTCCACCCTCTACCGCGACCCCGGCGCCGAGCTGCGCCCGCTGGGGGTGTCGTTCCGCGACTATGTGCTCGGCGCGGCGCCGCCGCCGGAGGCGGTGGACCGGGCGGGGGCGTACTGGCGCGGACGCCTGGACGACATCGCCCCGGCCGCCGCGCTGCCGCTGGCCGTCGACCCCGACACCCTGGTCGCCCCGCGGTTCGTCCGCCGCGAGCGCAGCCTCACCCCCGAGCAGTGGGCGGCGATCACCCGCCGCGCCCGCGACCACCGGCTCACCCCGGCCGCGGTCCTCGCCACCGCGTACGCCGAGGTGCTCAGCGCGTACAGCGGGCAGGACGAGCTGACGCTGAACCTGACCATGTTCCAGCGCCACGACGTGCACCCGGACATCGGCGCGATCCTCGGCGATTTCACCTCGCTGGTCCTGGTCGGCTACCGGGGGGACGCGGGCGAGCCATGGCGGGAGACCGCCCACCGGTTCCAGCAGGACCTGTGGGCCGGGCTGGAACACAACGACGTCTCCGCCCTGTGGGTGCTGCGGGAGTTGGCGCGCCGGCGCAACAGCGGCACGGTCAGCATGCCGATCGTGTTCACCAGCGCGCTCGGCGTGGCCGCGGACCTGGTCAACATGCGGTTCCCGTTCGGCGAGCTGACCTGGGGCATCTCGCAGACCCCGCAGGTGTGGCTGGACAACCAGGTCATGGAACGCGACGGCGGGCTGACCTTCAACTGGGACAGCGTCGACGAGCTGTTCCCCGACGGGCTGCTCGACGCCATGTTCGACGCCTACCACCGGCTGCTGTGCTGGCTCGCCGAGGGCGAGTGGGACCGGCCGCTGCCGGACATGCTGCCGCCGGCGCAGCGTGCCGTCCGGGCCGCCGTCAACGCCACCGATGCCCCGGCGCCCGGGCACACCCTGCACGAGCCGTTCTTCGCCCACGCCGCCCGCGACCCCGACCGGCTCGCGGTCGCGTACGGTGAGACATCGATCAGCTACGGCGAGCTGGCCGCACGGGCGCTGCGGATCGCCGGGGCGCTGCTACGCGCCGGGGTGGAACCGGGCGACGCGGTCGCCGTCACCCTGCCCCGCGGGCCGGAACAGGTCGCCGCGGTGCTCGGCGTGCTGGCCGCCGGCGCGTCGTACGTGCCCGTCAGTGTCGACCAGCCCGCCGCCCGCCGCGATCGGATCTACGCCAAGGCGCAGGTGACCGCCGTGGTGGGCCGCGCCGGCGCGCACCACCTGCCCACAGTGGCCCCCGACGTGGACGGGCCGCCGCTGCGCGGGCCGGTGACGGTCGCCGCGAACGCGCTGGCCTACACGATCTTCACCTCCGGCTCCACCGGGGAGCCCAAGGGGGTGGAGATCACCCACCGGGCTGCCGTCAACACGGTGACCGACGTCAACTCCCGGTACGGGGTCGGCCCGGAGGACCGCGTGCTGGCGGTCTCCGCGCTGGACTTCGACCTGTCCGTCTACGACGTGTTCGGGCTGCTCGCCGCCGGTGGGGCGCTGGTCGTGCTGGCCGACGAGGACCGCCGGGAGGCCCGCCGCTGGGCGTGGCTGGCCCACCGGTGGCGGGTGACCGTCTGGAACTCGGTGCCCGCGCTGTTGGACATGCTGCTCGTGGCGGCCGGCGAGCACCCGCCGGCCGGCCTGCGGCTGGCCCTGGTCTCCGGTGACTGGGTGGGCCTCGACCTGCCGGGCCGGCTGGCACGGGCCGCCCCGCACGCCCGGTTCGTCGCCCTCGGCGGCGCCACCGAGGCCGCGATCTGGTCCAACGCGTGCGAGGTCGCGGCGGTGCCGGAGCACTGGCGCTCCATCCCGTACGGCCGCCCGCTGCGCAACCAGCGCTACCGAGTGACCGACTCGCGTGGCCGGGACTGCCCGGACTGGGTGCCCGGGGAGCTGCGCATCGGCGGCGCCGGGGTGGCGCTGGGCTACCGCAACGCCCCCGAGCTGACCGCCCGGCAGTTCGGCGTCGACGACGAGGGCCGGCGCTGGTACCGCACCGGCGACCTCGGCCGGTACTGGCCGGACGGGACGCTGGAGTTCCTCGGCCGGGTCGACTTCCAGGTCAAGGTGCGCGGGCACCGCATCGAGCTGGGCGAGATCGAGGCCAACGCCGAGGCCCACCCGCTCGTCGGGCGGGCGGTGGCGCTGGTCGTCGGCCAGGCGCCGGCACAGCACATCGGCCTCGCCGTCGTACCCGCCACCGAAGGTACGGAGCCGGACCTGGCCGGCTGGCTGGCCGAGCGACTGCCCGCGTACATGGTGCCCGAATACGTCGTGACGCTGGACCGGCTGCCGCTGACCGCCAACGGCAAGGTCGACCGCCAGCGGCTCGGGACACTGCTGCGCGCCGACCCGCTCGACGACACGGCCGAGCCGCCCAAGGGGCCCACCGAGGAACTCCTCGCCGGGCTCTGGTCGCAGCTGCTCGACCAGCCGGTCGACGACCGCCGGCACAGCTTCTTCGCCCTGGGCGGAGACAGCCTGCTGGCCACCCGCCTGCTCGAGACGCTGCGCCAGCGGCTCGGCGTGGACATGACATTGCGACAACTGTTCGCCGTACCCGCGCTCGCCCAGCTCGCGGCCGCCGTCGACGAGCAGCTCCGTGCGTCGGCCAACGACGACGTCGAGGAAGGTGTCATATGAGCAACGACCCCCGCATCCCCGTCGAGCGGCTGGTCACCGACCTCGAACGGGCCGGACTGCGGCTGTGGGCCGAGGACGGCACGCTGAAGTTCCGCGCGCCCGCCGGCTTCATGACCGACGAGCGGCGCGCGCAACTGCGGGCCCGCCGCGACGAGATTCTCGCCCACCTGGCCAACGGCCGGCTGCCGCGGGTCGTGCCGGATCAGGAGCACCGCCACGACCCGTTCCCGGTGACGGAGGTGCAGTCGGCGTACCTGCTGGGCCGCGGCTCCACCTTCGCCTACGGCGGCGTCGCCTGCCACGGCTACGGCGAGCTGCACTACCCGGACCTGGACCCGGAGCGGATGACCCGCGCCTGGCGGGCGCTCATCGCCCGGCACGACATGCTCCGAGCTGTGATCGACATCGACGGCTCCCAGCGGGTGCTGCCGCACGTCGACGACTACCACGTCGCCGTACACGACCTGCGCGGGCGCGAACGCGGCGAGTTCGACCGCGGGGTGGCCGAGGTGCGGGCCGAGATGGACCACCGGGTGTTCCGGCCCGACGCCTGGCCACTGTTCGAGGCACGCGTGACCCGCGGCGACGACGAGGCCGTGCTGCACGTCTCGGTGGACTTCCTCATCGCCGACTTCGTCAGCATCCAGATCATCCTCGACGAGCTGCACCACCTCTACCACGGCAACGAGCAGCTGCCCGCACTGGAGATCGGCTTCCGGGACTACCTGCAGGCCGAGCGGAACTGGACGGCGAGCCACCGAGAGGCCGACCGCGACTACTGGCTGCGCCGCGTGGACGACCTGCCACCCGGCCCAGAGCTGCCGCTGACCAGCCGCGCCCGGCAGACCGACGGCCGGTTCCGCCGGCTGGCCGCCACCCTGGAACCCGAGCTGTGGGAGG
This sequence comes from Micromonospora sp. NPDC047738, assembly GCF_040642675.1. Lineage (NCBI taxonomy): Bacteria > Bacillati > Actinomycetota > Actinomycetes > Micromonosporales > Micromonosporaceae > Micromonospora > Micromonospora sp. NPDC047738. Next base: position 135,621 of record NZ_JBEYSO010000016.1, on the reverse strand, counting down.
GGCTGCGCAAGCACGCCGGCCAGCACGACGTGAGCCCGTCCTGCGCGGTGCTCGCCGCGTACGCGCACGTCATCGCCGCGTGGAGCCGCCGCCCCACGTTCACCCTGAACGTCACGCTGCTCAACCGGCTGCCCCTGCACCCCCAGGTGCCCGCCGTCGTCGGCGACTTCACCGGGGTGGAACTGCTCGCGGTCGGCCAGAGCGGGGCGGAGACCTTCGACCGCTGGGCCCGGGCCGTACAGGCCCAGCTCTGGCAGGACATGGACCACCGGGCGTTCTCCGGCATCGAGGTGATGCGGGAGATCACCCGCCGACGCGGCGCCGACGCGGCGCTGTTCCCCGTCGTCTTCACCAGCGCGATCGGCCTGGGCGAAGCCGGCGCCCCGGCCGCGGCGTCGCACGGGCGGCTCGGCTACGGCATCAGCCAGACCCCGCAGGTCGTCATCGACTGCCAGAACTCCGAGCGCGACGGCGGGCTGTCGACCAACTGGGACGTGCGCGATGGCGTGCTGCCCGACGGAGTCGCCGAGGACATGTTCGCCGCGTTCGAGCAGCTGCTGCGCCAGCTCGCCACCGACGACCAGGCGTGGCAGCGGGTTCCGTCGAGCCTGCTGCCGCAGCGGCAGCGGCGTCGCCGCGAGGAGGTCAACGCCACCGCCGCCCCGCTGACCCGCGCCCGCCTGCACGACGCGGTTTTCGCCCAGGCCCGACGGACCCCGGACGCCCCGGCGGTCATCCACGGCACGGCCACGCTCAGCTACGCCGACCTGGCCGCCCGCGCCACCGGCGTCGCCGCCCGGCTCGTCGAGTCGGGCTGCGTACCCGGCGACCTCGTCGGGGTGACCCTGGAACGCGGCCCGGGGCAGGTCGTGGCCGTCCTCGGCGCGCTGCTCGCCAGCGCCGTGTACGTGCCGGTGGACACCGTGCAACCCGCGGCCCGGCGCGAGACGATCCTCACCGGTGCGGGCGTGCGGTACGTGCTGACCTCCCGCGACCTGGCCGCCGGGCCCTGGCCGCCCGGGGTCGTCGTCGTGGCGCTGGAAGAGGTGCCGCCGGCCGACCCGCCCCGCGAACCGGGCGGGGCGCGGCCCGAGGACCTGGCGTACGTCATCCACACCTCGGGCTCCACCGGGACGCCGAAGGGGGTCATGATCACCCACGAGGCGGCGCTGAACACCGTCCTCGACATCAACGCCCGGTTCGCCGTCGGCGAGCGAGACCGGGTGCTCGGCCTGTCCCAGCTCGGCTTCGACCTGTCGGTCTACGACATCTTCGGCCCGCTGTCCGTGGGCGGGGCCTTGGTCGTCCCCGACGCCGAGCGGCGCGCGGACCCGTCGCACTGGGCCGACCTGGTGGCCACCCACGGGGTGACCGTGTGGAACTCCGTTCCCGCCCAGCTCCAGATGCTCTCCGGGTACCTCGGGGTGGCCGGCACCGCGTTGCCCACCCTGCGGCTGGCGATGCTCTCCGGCGACTGGATCCCGGTGGCCCTGCCCGACCAGATCCGCGCCCAGGTGCCCGGCCTCAGCGTGGTGAGCCTCGGCGGGGCGACGGAGGCGTCCATCTGGTCGATCCACTACCCCGTCGGGGCGGTCGGCGAGGACTGGGCCAGCATCCCGTACGGTCGGCCGCTGGCCAACCAGACCTTCCACGTACTCGACCCGCTGTTGCGGCCCTGCCCCGACTGGGTGACCGGGGAGCTGTACATCGGCGGCGCCGGCCTCGCGCGCGGCTACCTGCACGACCCCGAGCGCACGGCGGAGCGGTTCATCGTGCACCCCGTCACCGGCGAGCGCCTGTACCACACGGGCGACCTGGGCCGGTACCTGCCCGACGGCGACATCGAGTTCCTTGGCCGGGAGGACCAGCAGGTCAAGATCCGCGGCCACCGGATCGAACTGGCCGAGATCGAGACGGCCCTGCAGAGCCATCCGGACGTCGCCGCGGCGGCGGTGCTGGTCGCGGGCGACCAGCCGCTGGAGCGTACGCTCGTCGCCTTCGCGCAGCCCGCCGCCGCGACGCCGCCGGCCGGCGACGTAGCCGACCTGGAGGCAGTCGCGGCCCGGGCCGGCGACGCCGCGCTCGCCGGCATCGACCCGGACCGCTACCTGGAGTACGCCCACCGGCTCGACCAGGTGGCCCTGCCCGCCATGCTGGACACCTTCCGCCGCGCAGGCATGTTCGCCTCGCCCGACGACCGCCACACCGCCGCCGAGATCGTGGCCGCCACGGACGCCGCGCCCCGGCACCACCGGCTGCTGCGCCGCTGGCTCGCCGCCCTGGTCGCGGAGGGACTGCTCGCCGTCGACGGCGACCGCTACCGGCTGGCCGGCGCCGTCAGACCCGACGCGCTCGACGCCGCGTGGGCCGCGGTCGAGGCGGCGGCGGTGCCGGGCGAGGAGCGCCTGCTGGACTACTTCCGGGCCAGCATCCGCCACCTGCCAGCCCTGCTGCGCGGCGACGAGGACCCGCTCCGGCTGCTCTTCCCCGAGGGCCGGCTGGACGTCTCCCAGCAACTCTACGAGGAGGCGGTGTTCAACCGCTGGGCCAACCAGGCCGCCGGTGCCGTCGTGGCGGACCTCGGCGCCCGCCGCCGGCACCCCGGCCCGCTGCGCGTGCTGGAGGTCGGCGCGGGTGGCGGCGGCACCACCGCCGCGGTGCTCGACGCGCTCGCCGGGCAGGACATCGACTACCTGTGCACCGACCTGTCGCCCTACTTCGCGGGGCAGTCGCAGGCCCGCTTCGCCGACGTGCCCGGCGTCCGGTTCGGCCTGTACGACCTGGACGCCGACCCCACTGAGCAGGGCCTCGCGCCCAACTCCTTCGACCTGGTCGTCGCCGGGGACGTGCTGCACGCCACCGCCGACGTCGACCGGGTCCTGGAACGGCTGCGCGGGCTGCTCGCCCCCGGCGGATGGCTGGTGGCCCTGGAGATGACCCGGGACCACTACCAGATCATGACGTCGCTGGAGCTGCTGGTCCGGCTCGACGACGCCACCGGAGACTTCACCGACGACCGCGCCGGGACCGAGACGGTCTTCCTCGCCCGCGACCGGTGGCGGGACATCCTCGACCGGGCGGGCGCCGACACGAGCGTCTGCCTGCCGGCGGAAGGCACCTTCGTCGGGCGGATGGGCATGTGCGTGCTCGCCGCCCGGTTCAAGGCCGACCGCGCACCCGCGCACCCCCGGGCCCTCACCGATCACCTGCGCGCCCGGCTGCCCGAGTACATGGTGCCCGGCACCGTGGAAATCCTCGACGAGCTACCGGTCACCGACAACGGCAAGATCGACCGCCGGTCCCTCGCGGGACGGCTGGGCCGCCGGCACGGCGGTACCCGGGCCGGACTGCCCGGCGCGGCACCCGAGACCGAGCTCGAACGGCACCTCGTCGCGTTGTGGAGCGAGGCCCTGGGCACGCCGGTCGGGCGCGACGGCAACCTGTTCGAGCTGGGCGGGGACTCGCTGGTCGCCGCCCAGCTGGCCGGGCGCATCATCGAGGAACTGCCGCCGGCCCGCACGCTGTTCTTCGACGAGGTGCTGCGCAACCTGCTCGAACTGGCCACCGTGGCCCGGCTCGCGCAGTGGTTGACCACCGCCGCGGAGGCCGGAGAGCAGCCACACGAGACGGGCCAGGAGCGGCCGGCCGAGCTGCTCGTCGCCGTGCACGCCGAGGGCACCGGCGTACCCCGGATCTTCCTGCCCGACGAGTCGGGGTCGCTCGACGGGGTCGCGCCGCTCGCCGCGGCGCTGCGCCCCGCCGCCCCCGCCTGGGTGTTCACCGGCGCGGGGCTGGAGCTGCTGCCCTCGGTGGACAACGCCGCCGCCGCGTACGCCCAGGCGGTCGTCGACGCCGACCTGGCCCAGGTGGAATTGCTCGCCCACGGACCGATGGCGGTCCTCGCCGTCGAGGTGGCACGCAACCTGACCGAACGCGGGGTGCTCGTCGAGGGGCTGCGCCTGGTCGCCGGCCACCGGCCCGGCCCGGGCGTCGCGGACGACCCCGCCACCCCGGTGCGCGACGCCCTCGCGCGCCACGAGCCAGCCATCTACGCCGGGGACATCACCCTGGTGCAGCCGGCGCGGGACGCGGAGATCGAGTTCTGGGAGGACCTGTGCCTCGGCAGCCTCGACGTGGTCGACACGGATCTGCCGGCGGAGCGGCTGCGCTGGTCGGCGGAGCCCGCCGCGCTGGCCGCCGCGCTGGACCCGGCGCGATGAGCCGCCCGGTGCCCCGCGGTCCCCAAGGGTCGCTTTCGGGGCCCGGCGGTTCCACAACACCGGGCGCGGTCGGCGAGGGCTCCCGGTGACCGGGCCGGCCCCCGTGGTGGGCGTCGTCGGCGCGGCCGGCGCGGTCGGCGCCGCCGCCGTGGCCGAGCTGCACCGTCGGGGCCGGCACGCGCTGCGCCTCGCCGGCCGCCGCCGCGCCCCCCTCGACGCGCTGTGCCACGGGCTCGCCGCCACCGGCGGTTCCCCGCCCACCGCCGAGGTCCTCGACATCGCCGACACCGACGCGCTGCACCGCTACTGCGCGGGCTGCGACGTCGTGCTCAACTGCGCCGGCCCGGCCTACCTAGTCGAGGACCGGGTGGCGCGGGCGGCGCTTGCCGCCGGCGCGGACTACGTCGACGCCGCTGGCGACGACGTTCTGTGGGAGCAGGCGCGGGCCCTGCTGGCGCGGGCGCCGGGGCGGACCGCCGTGATCTCCGCCGGCATGATGCCCGGCCTGAGCGCACTGCTACCCCGCTATCTCGCCGCCACCCTGCTGGACCCGCCGCGCGCGCTGCTCGGCTACCTCGGCGGTCGCGACCGGTTCACCGCCACCGCCGCCGCCGACTACCTGCGCGTGGGAGAGGGGTTCGGCCAGGCGGGGGCGGCGCTGACCGGGGGCGGGCGAGCGCGGCATCCGCTGCCCACCCGCACAGACGCCGAGCTGCCGTTCTTCCCGGAGCCGGCCACGGCCGTGCCGTATCTGAGCACCGAGCTGGAACGGGTGGCCCGGGTCCTGGGCGTCACCGACGCCACCTGGCACTCCGTCTTCGCCGGCCCGCACGTCGCGCAGGTGCTGCGGCAGCCCCCAGCCGGCGGGAACGCCCCCGAGGCACTGTGCCGCGCCGCCGAGCTGGACGCCTTCGGGCGCGCCACCTACCAGCTGATCGTCGTGGAGCTGACCACCGTCGCCGGTGCCGCGCACACCGTCGTGCTGCGCGGCGACAGTGCCAGCTCGCTCACCGGCGCGTTCGCGGCCGTCGCCGTGGCGGCGCTCACCGAGGGGACCCTGGCCGCCGGCCTGCACCACGCGGGGGAGGCGCTCGACCCGCAGCTCGCGGTAGACCTGCTTGCCGGCTCGGCCGCGGTGAGCGGCCTGACGGTGTTCGACGGCGAAGCCGCCCACGCCGGCGGCCACGTGGAGGAGGCACTTTGACGCAGCGTCCCCGGGTCGTCGTCTGCGGCGCCCGATTCGGCCAGGTCTACCTGGAGGCGTTCCGCAACCCCGACCTGCCCTTCGAGTTGGCCGGAGTGCTCGGCGCCGGCAGCGAACGCTCCCGCGCCTGCGCCCGCCGCTACGACGCGCCGCTGTACACGAACCCGGAGCAGCTGCCCGACGACATCGACATGGCGTGCGTGGTGATCCGGGGCGGCCTGCTCGGCGGCCGGGGTTCGGAACTGGCCCGCGCGCTCATGGCCCGCGGCATCCACGTGCTGCAGGAACACCCCCTGCACCACGACGAGCTGGCGGAGAACCTGCGCGCCGCCCGCCGGCACGGCGTCGTCTACCACCTGAACCCGTTCTATACCCACGTCGCCCCCGTACGCCGGTTCGTGGCGGCGGCGCAGGAGCTGACGCGGCGGCAGCGCCCGCTTTACGTCGACGCGGCGGCCGGGTTCCAGCTCGCCTACTCCCTGTTGGACATCCTCGGGCAGGCCCTCGGCGGGGTGCGGCCGTTCGCCTTCGGCGACCTGCCCGAGTCGGCCCCGCCGGTGCGCGCCGCGACCACCCTGGACATCCCGTTCCGCAGCCTCGACGGGGTGCTGGCGGGGGTACCCGCCACCCTGCGTGTCCAGAACCAGATGGACCCCGCCGACCCGGACAACTACGCCCACCTGATGCACCGGATCAGCATCGGCACGGAGGCCGGCAACCTGACCCTGGTCAACACCCACGGGCCGGTCGTCTGGTCCGCGCGCCCCGACTTCCCCCGCGAGGTCGCCGACCCGAACGCCGACCCGCACTACGCCACCATGCCGGACGACGCGCAGGCGCCCAGTGCCGTCGTGCTCGGACCGGACACCGTGCCGTCGTACCGGCACATCTTCCGCAGCCTGTGGCCGGCCGGCATCGCGCACGCCCTCACCGAGCTGCACCAGGCCGTCCGGGAACGGCAGGACCCGCTGCGCCGCGGCCAGTACCACCTGTCGCTGTGCAAGCTGTGGCAGGACCTGACGCTGCGGCTCGGGCCGCCGGAGCTGCTGTCGTCCACCCCGCCCCGGCCGCTGACCGACGACGACCTCAAGGCCATCGCCGCCGCCGGTGACGAGGCGGCGCGGCCGTGAGGGCGACCGTGGCGGCCGCGTCCTGGCTGCGCCGCTACCGGCCGCGTCCGGCCGCGACCCGCCGCCTGGTCTGCTTCCCGTACGCCAGCGGCAACGCGACCTTCTATCGACAGTGGGCCGTGCGGCTGTCCCCTGAGGTCGAGGTCGTCGCGGTGCAGTATCCCGGCCGGCTGGACCGCATCCACGAGCCGTGCGTGCGCGACATGGCCACCATGGTCGACGGGATCGTCGCCGCGCTGCAACCGCTGCTGGACACCGACTTCGCCCTGTTCGGCCACAGCATGGGCGCCGCCGTCGCGTACGAGGTGGCGCACCGGCTCGAACACGGCCTCGGCGTTTCGCCGCGCCGGCTGGTCGTCTCCGGCCGCCCGGCCCCGCAGCACCACCGGCCGGGCGTCAAGCACCTCGGCAGCGACCAGGAACTGTGGGACGAGCTGCGCCGCCTCGGCGGCACCACCGACGAGGCGCTGGCGCACCCGGAGTTGCGCAACGCACTCCTGCCCACGCTGCGGGCCGACTACCGCCTCGTCGAGACATACCGGCCCACCCTCGGCGCGCCGCTGTCGGTGCCGGTCACCGCGATCACCGGCGACGAGGACCCGGAGGCGCACGTGCCCGAGGTCGCCGACTGGCGGCGCTGCACCACCGGGGAATTCCAGCTCCGGGTGCTTCCCGGGCACCACTTCTATCTGATCGACCGGCAGGCCGAGGTGCTCGACCACGTCAGCGAGGCGCTCGGGTTGCCCGCCGGCCAGCCCCGCTGACCGCAGGTCACGTCGCCGCCGGCACCCCCGCCGGTCGGGCATCCGTCGCCGGCACGCCGAGGCCGAGCCGGCCGGCGAGGTAGTCCTGCCACATGAGCCGGCGGCGCGGCTTGCCGCTGCTCGTGCGCGCCACCGCGCCCACCGGCACGACCACCGGCTCCACCGGCACCCCCTCCGCGGCGGCGGTGGCCGCGTCGCACGCCGCCGGCAGCCAGCCCGGCTCGGGCCGGGCCAGCAGCAGGACCACCCGAGGCGTGTCGCCGACCTGCCCGAGCAGGGCCGTGATCCGCCCGGCCGGCGCCCCGCAGGCCGAAACCGCCGCCGCCTCGACGTCCTCGGCGAGCAGCATCCGGCCGCGCACCTTGACGCCGTCGCCGAGGCGGCCCAGCACGAACAGCTCCCCGCTGTCGAGGAAACCCGCATCGCCGGTGCGCACCTCGCCAGCGAGCAGCCGGGTGCCGCTGACGGTGCGGTCCGCGACCGCCGGCAGGTAGCCCGCCGCCACGGACGGGCCGCGCACCACGATCTCGCCGACCACGCCGTCGGGAACGGCTCGGCCGTCGTCGTCCACCACCGTCACCCGCGCGCCGGCGAGCGGGCGTCCGCAGCCCACCACCTCGCCCCGGTCGACGGTGGCGGTGCGCCAGCCGGTGTCCAGCGGCACGCCAGTCACCGACAGCGTTGCCTCGGCCAGCCCGTACGCGGGCAGCAGCGCCTCGCGGCGTAGTCCGTGCGGAGCGGCGAAGCGGGCGAACTCCGCCAGCAGCGCCGGCGGGATCCGCTCCGCGCCGACGATCACCGCCCGCCAGGCCGAGAAGTCCATCCCGGCCAGCGCCTCGCGGGGCACCCGCCGGACGATGTGGTCCAGTCCGAAGGCCGGCATCGCGGTCAGCCGGGCGCCGCGCCGGCCGAAGCACTCCAGGTAGCGCAGCGGCCGGCGGACGAAGTCGCCCGGCGACATCAGCCACAGGTCCGACCCCGTGGCCACGGGCGCCAGGAGGCAGCCCACCAGGCCCATGTCGTGGTGCACGGGCAACCAGGAGGCGGTCGGGTCGTCGGGCGTCATCCGCAGCCACCGCTGGATGCCGGCGACGGTGGCCGCCAGCGCCGGATGGGGCACGCGCACCCCGCGCACCCGGCCGCTGCTGCCCGAGGTGAACTGCACCAGCGCCAGCCCGGCCGGCCGGGGCGTCGGCGCCCAGCGGCCGTCGGCGGCGGCGAGCAACTCCTCGCCGTCGTGCGCGGGCACGCCCGCCTCGGCGCACACGTCGGCCACCAGGGACAGCGCGGGGTCGTGCACGACCAGCCGCGGCGTGCTGGCCCCCAGCACGCCGCGCAGGTGCTCGGCCCAGCGTGCCCGGTCCCCAAAGGGCGGCGGTGGCGCCACCGGCGAGGCGGCGGCGCCGGCCAGCATGGTGCCGAACAGCAGCCCCACGAACCGGGGGCCGGTGGTCTCCACGATCGACACCACGTCGCCCGCGCCCACCCCGGCGCCGCGCAACACCCCCGCATACCGGCGCACGAGGTCCGCCAGCTCGGCGTACGACCACAGCCGCCACGACCCGTCGGGCTCGGCGAACCGGATGCCGCGCCGGTCGTCGGGCCGGTCCAGCCAGCCGAGCGGACCGGTCACGCGGGCGCCGCCTCGATGATCGGGAACATGGGGGTGGAGACGTTGCGGACCAGCCGTAGCCCGGCCCGGCCCAGCAGTTCGCCCTGCTGCTCGAGGGTCCGCGCGCCGCCCGCGGTGAGGGTGTGCATGAGCAGGTCCATGCGGCGCGCCAGGGTCGGCACCTCGGCGTCCTGCCGTCCGGCCTCCATGACGAACAGCCGGCTGTGCGGCGTCATCGCGGCCCGGACCCGGCCGAGAATGCCCACCACCTCGTCGTCGCTCCAGCTGTAGAGGATGCGCTTGAGCACGTACGCGTCGCCGCCGGGCGGAATCGGCCCCTCCAGGAAGCTGCCCGGCACCACCTCCACCCGGTCGGCGACCCCTGCCGCGGCCAGGACCTCGGGGGCGTTGGCCACGACGCCCGGCAGGTCGAACAGCACGCCCCGGGCGCCCCGGACCCGGCGCAGCAGGCTGGCCAGGAAACCGCCGTTGCCGCCGCCGACGTCCACGATGCTGGCGAAGCGCCGCCAGTCGCAGGCCCGCAGCACCGCCAGCAGCTCCATGCCGGTGACCCCGCTCATCACCTTGTCGAACGCTTCCCCGTCCTCGGGTTGGGCGCTCAGGTGCTCCCACATGGACCGGCCGTGCACCACGTCGAACGCGGGCCCGCCGGTGCGGATCGACTCGGCGAGCCCCTCCATCGCCCGGGTACACGCCACGGGCGACAGGAAGATGTCCCGCGCCGAGTACGGGTGCCCCTCGCGCAGCAGGTCCGACAGCGGGGTCAGCGCCACGCCATCCGGCTCCACCAGCTCGAACAGCTCCCGGGTCGCCAGGTACTCCAGCGTCTTGCGGAGGGTGGGCTCGTGGGTCCCGGTCACCCGGGCCAGCCGGGACATCGGCACCGGCCCGTCCACCAGATGGTCGGCCACGCCGAGCAGGCAGACTGCCCGGATGGTGTACGGCAGGAGGTAGTCACCGAGTTCGAGGAGCTTGAAGATCGACTCGGCGTCAATGGTGCGCCTGGTGCCCAAGGGTGTCTCCGTCCCTTCGCGTGATGCTCCGGCGGCGCCGGGCCATCGGAATCGCGTGACGGGGCGTCAGGAAGCGCCGGCCTCGTCCAACTCGGCCTGCAACTTCTTGGACGCGAGCCGGCGCCACGCATCGGTGATCAGTTCTCGCAGCTGCGCGGGGTCGACCGTCGCCAGTTCGACGAAGGTCCAGCCGTTCTGCCCGTACCTGTTGTTCGGCGCCGAGAAGGTCGCCGGGTCCTCGCTGATGAGCGCCGCCTGCTCGGCGACGTCGATGCGCATCCCCATCACCCCGGGCTTGGGAAGGGTGCAGAAGATCTTGTTGCCGACGCGGAAGTCGGTCACGTCGAAGTGCGCCGACTGGTGCGCTCCGGGAAGCGACAGGGCGATGCTGCTGACGGTTTCGGGGCTGACCACTCCGACCTCCTCGGTTATCGACGGACGGCTTCACGCTAACGCCCGTCCAGCGTGGTCGGGGTGATCCCGCCCGCGTCGCCGCGCCGCAGCAGCCGCTCCGCCACCCGACCGTGCGGATCGTCGCCGAACCCCGGGAAGGCGTCCAGCCACAGCGCCCGGCGCAGCCACCGGTGCAGCGGGTACTCCCACGTCACCCCCATCCCGCCCGTGATCTGCACGGCGGTCTCGCAGGTGCGCACCGCCGCGTCGCGCGCCACCAGCACCGCCTCGTCGACCGCCTGCGCGCACGCCAGTGACCCCTCGGGATCGTTCTGCACCAGCCAAGCGGCCCGGTACGCCAGCGACCGGGCCAGCTCGGTGCCGACGTACGCGTCGGTCAGTTGGTGCGCCACGGCCTGGAAGCTGCCGATCGGCCGCCCGAACTGCTCCCGCTGGCGGGCGTGGGTGACGGCCATGTCCAGCGCGCCCGCCGCGACCCCGACCGCCTCGGCGGCCAGCAGCGCGCCGCCACGCAGCCGGGCCAGACGCGCCACCTCCGGCGTGCGGGCCGGCTCGGTGAGCAGCCGCGCCGGCGTGCCGTCCCACCGGACCTGGGCCATCCGGCGCAGCGTGTCCAGCGTGGACAGCTCCTCCACGACCAGCCCTGGGGACCCGGTGTCGCAGGCGAACACGGCCGGCCCCTCCTCGGTACGGGCCCGTACCACGACGCAGCGCACCGCGCCCGCCTGCGGCACCGCCGGCACCTGCCCGGTCAGGGACCAGCCCCGACGCGAGCGGGTGGCCCGCACGGTCCCGGCGCCGGTGGGCGCGGCGCCGTCCGGGGCGCCGTCGGCGAACGTCGCCGGCACGGTCAGGGGCTCTCCGGCGGCCCGCGCGTACGGCGCGGCCAGCGCGACCGTCGTCCACCACGGCGTCGGGTGCAGGCACCGCCCGCTCTCCTCGGCCAGCAGCGCCAGCTCGACCATGCCCAGGTCGTCGTCCAGCCAGCCCTGCCGGATCAGCTCGGGCCAGGCACCCGCCTCGCTCCCGCCGGGGCCCTCCGCCAGCGCGCACACCCGCGTCGCCGGGTAGCGTCGCTCCAGGTGGTCGCGGGCGGCCCGGCGGATCTCCCGCTGCTCATCGGTGAGGGCAAAATCCATGGTCTTCTCCGTGTCGTCGCCGGCTGGTGGTCACTGGCGGGATCTGGGCAGGTCCAGCACGCGCTCGGCGACGATCCCGCGCAGGATCTCGGAGGTGCCGCCCTCGATCGTGTTCGCCCGGCTGCGGAGCCGCTGCCGCTGCCAGTACCCGTGCCAGGCGGCGTCACCGCTGTCGAGCAGCGCCGCCGGGCCCTGTACGCGCAGCGCGAGCGCGCAGACCCGCTGGTGCAGCAGCGACCATTCGAGCTTGAGGATGGACGCCTCCGCGCCGGGCTCGCCGGAGCGGCGCAGCGCGGCCAGCGACCGGTAGCCCGTGTACCGCAGCCCCTGCAACCGTGCGTGCAGCGTGGCCAGCTCGCGGCGGACGGCCGGGTCGCCGTCGGCGCCGACCTCTCGCACCAGCCGCAGCAACCGGTCGAACTGCGCGACCAACCGGGCGGTGAGGGTGACCCCGAACGTTCCCCTCTCGTGGGCCAGCGTGGACAGCGCCACCGACCAGCCCCTGCCGACCTCGCCCACGACGTCGGCGTCGCCGACCGGGGCATCGGTCAGGATGATCTGGTTGAAGTCGGTGTCGCCGTTGAGCTGCCGCAGGGGCGACACCTTCAACCCCGGCGCCCGCATGTCCAGCAGGAAGCACGTCAGCCCTTGGTGCTTCGGCTCGGCGGGGCCGGTGCGGGCCAGCAGCAGGCAGTGGTCGGCCAGGTGGGCGTAGGAGGACCAGACCTTCTCGCCGTCGAGCAGGTAGCCGTCCGGCTCCGCCCGCCGGGCCGTGGTGCGCACCGCGGCCAGGTCCGAGCCGGCCTCCGGCTCCGAGAACCCCTGGCAGAACAGGGTACGACCGGACAGGATGCCGGGCAGGTAGCGCGCCTTCTGCTCGTCGGTGCCGTGCGCGATGAGCGTCGGACCGACCATGTTCATTCCGATGATGTTGATGTGCTCCGGCGCGCCGGCGCGGGCGGTCTCCTCGGCGAAGATGGCCTGGTGGGCGGCGGTCAGGCCCTGGCCGCCGTACTCTTTCGGCCAGGTGATGCCGGCGTAGCCGGCCTCGGACAGGTCGTGGCTCCACTCGCGCAGCTGCGCGGTGCTCCACGTACGGGACGGGTCGTCGTCCGGCAGGCGGGACCGTAGCCACTCGCGCAGCCCGGCGCGGAACGCGGCCTCGGCCGGGTCGTCGTGCAGGTTCAACGCCGTCCTCGCTTCCTGGCGGCCGGGTGCGGGCGCCTCGTGCTGGTCACCGTCACGCCGCGCGCACCGTGAGCGGCACGTGGTCGTACGTGCGGAAGTTGAAGCGGGGCCGGCGTACCGGCTCGCCGTCGAACTCGATGGCGCTGGTGCGGCGCAGCAGCCGGTCGAACACGGCGACGCCCTCGGCGCGGGCCAGCGCGGCGCCCAGGCAGTGGTAGACGCCGGCCCCGAAGCTGAGGTGCTGGTTGGGCCGGCGGCCGACATCGAAGCGGTCCGGCTCGCCGAACTGCTCCGGGTCCCGGTTGGCCGACCCGACCAGCAGGTAGAGGACCCGGCCGGGGCGGACCGTTCGGCCGGCGACCTCCACCGGCTCCACCGGGCTACGCATGGTCACCTGGATCGGCGCCTCGTAACGCAGCATCTCCTCGACCGCGGTGGCGGTGCTGGCGGCGCCCGCCCGTAGCCGGGCAAGCTGGTCGCGGTGCTCCAGCAGGGCGACCATGCCGTTGGAGATCATGCCCATCGACGTCTCGAAGCCGGCGTAGAAGACCGTGATGGCGTTGTCGACGATCTCCTCGCGGCGCAGCCGCTGCCCGTCCGACTCGGTCATGGCCATCCGGGTCAGCAGGTTGTCGCCGCCGGGGCCGTCCTCGACGAGGTCGCCGAGGTACGCGCGCAGCCAGCGCAGCGAGCGAACCGCCTCGCCGACGTCGCGGTCGCTGCGGAACGCCACGTCGCTGAAGGCCCGGACCAGTTGTGCCGCGTGCGGCCACAGCAGGGCCCGGTCGGCCGCCGGCACCCCGAGCAGATCGCAGATGACCATCAGTGGGAAGGGCAGCGCAAGGTCGGCGACCAGGTCCATCCGGCCGGTCGCCAGCACGGGTTCGAGCAGGTCGTCCACGAGGGAGGTCATGCGTTCGCCGAGCCGCCGGACCAGGCCGGGGCTGAACGAGCTGACCAGGACCCGGCTGGCGAGCCGGTTGCGTTGGCCGAGGTTCTGACCGGACAAGAAGCCGCTCAGGTCCGGGTCCCCGACGGTGAAGCGGTAGTACTGCTCCGGCAGGGTCTTGGTCAGCCGCTGGTCCCTGAGCAGGGCGGCCACCTCGCGGTAGCCGGGGACCACCCACTGCCCTGGCCCGTTGCTCAGCACGGCACCGGTGCGGCGCAGCCGCTCGTACGTCGGGAACGGGTCGGCCAGCAGCCGCGGGTCCGAGACGTCGAAGCTGACCCGTGGCGCGCGAACGGCTGTCATAGGGGCCTCCCGGCGGACCGGTACGGCGTGCACCACCCGCGTCCGCCGCCGATTATTCGGGCTCCCCGAAACTCGTGTCAAGGAGTGTTTGCGGAGACTGTTGAAGTATCTGCCGGACACTCGTAACCACGCGCTTGCTGCGGTAGCGTCGCCGGCATGCGAGAGGATCCGGCTTCGGTGGGTCAACGCCTCCTGTGGCTGATGGACCACTATCGAGGGCAGCAGAACTCACTCAACGAGCAGGTGGTGTGGCACCTGCGCGGGGACTGCGACATCGCCGCCCTGCGCCGCGTCGTGGACCGGCTGCACGAGCGGCACGAGTCGCTGCGGACGACGTTCGTCGCTCGGCGGCGCCAGCTCGTCCAGGTGATCAATCCGCCGCGCCCGGTCGAGCTGCTTCGCGTGGACGTGTCCGGGCACGCCGATCCCCGGCGGGCCGCCCGCGAGCACATCGCCGCCGAGCTGACCACCGCCGTGGACATCGGCGTGTGGTCCACCCGGCCCACGCTGATCACCGTCGGCCCCGAGCACCACATCTTCGTGCTGACCATGCACCACTACGTCAGCGACGACTGGTCCAACGCGCTGCTGTCGCGCGACGTCCGCGCGCTCTACCACGGCGAGGAGCTGCCGGAGGTCGGATGGCAGTACGCCACGTGGGCGGCATGGCAGCGGGAGCTGATCTCCGGGCCGGATTCGGGAGCCCTGTTCGGCCACTGGCGCGGGCAGCTCGACGGGGCGCGGCTGGTGCGCCTGCCGGAGCGCGCCGAGGTCCCCCGGGGCCCCGGCGAGCCGGCCTGGGTGTCGGTGGAGCTGACCATCGACCCGCACGTGGCGCAAGGGCTGCACCAGCTCGCCCGCAAGCAACGCACCACCCTCTTCCCGGTGATGCTCTCCCTGTTCTACCTGGTGCTGCACCGGGCCACCGGCCAGTCGGACCTGACGGTCGCGTCGCTGTTCGCCAACCGCAGCCGGCCGGAGGTCCGCGACACGGTCGGCTTCTTCGTGTCCATGGTGCTGCTGCGGGGCCGGGTGGTCGCCGCCGAGCCGTTCACCGACCTGCTCCGGCAGGTGCGCAACGTGGTGATGGAGGGCCTGCGCCACCAGGAGCTGCCGGCGCAGCTGCTGCCGCCCGGAACGGTCACGGGGGAGGGCCGTACCGACGACGTCATGTTCCAGCTGCTCGGGTCGTTCGTGCCGAGGGCCGACATGAGCGGCGACGAGCTGGACGACCTCGAAGCGCAGCTGGAGCGCAGCCGGTTCGCGCTGGAGTTCGTCGTCGTACCCCAGGGCGACGCGCTCACCGCCGTCGTCATGTGCGACCGCGACCGGTTCACTCCGGACTGGGCGCGGCAGCTCGTCAAGGACTACGTGGAGCTGGCCGCGGCGGTGGTGACGGACCCGGGCCGCCTGCCGGGCACGCCTTCCTGAGGCGCCGATGCGTGCCACGGCGGTGCATCGGGGCCGGCGGGCGGCCGGCGCGCCGCCGACCACCCCCGTCGCATCCGGACGGCCGGTCACCCGGCCTTGGGCAGCTCCCGCAGGCCGAAGGCCACGCCCTGGTTGTCGCGGCACTCGGCGAAAGCGCCGTACTGCGGGCTCGGCGGCCGCAGCGGGCCCACCTCGCCGCCCAGCTCCTTGACCCGCTCGACGGCCTTGGCCAGGTCGTCCACCCCGAAGTAGACGATGATGTGCGGGGGGTCGGTGTCCGGGTGGGAGCCGGCCTCCAGGCCCGGGGCCGCGCCCGGCATCTCGATGTACGACCCGTGGGTGAGCATCGTGAACTTCCAGCCGAACAGCGCCTCGTAGAACTCCCGGGTGCGTTCGGGGACCGGAACTGCGAACTCGATGAACGAAGGTTCTCCTGCCACGGCGCCCTCCGGTGCGTGATCTGTCAGGGGAGATGTCCTAGCATCATAACGGGTATTGGCTCGTCTTCCGCAGACGCACGAGGATACTAGTGAAGGCGAGTTCCGGTGGCTGGCGGGCCAGCCACCGCGGCGGCCGACGCGCCACCGGGCCCGTGGGCCCGCACCACCGGCCCCCCAGGGCCCCATGAACGGAGGGCACTGCTGTGACTGTCTCCATCGACGAGTCCACGAGCCTGCGGCAGGCGCGCGAGATCGCCGACGAGGCGCTCTTCCCCGCCGCGCTTGCGGTCGACGGCGCCGACCGCGTCCCGATCTCCCACCTGGACCTGCTCGCCGAGCAGGGCTTTTACGGACTGGCCGCGCCCCCGGAGTTCAACCGCCTCGACCTGCCGAGCTTCCCAGCGGTGTGCCGCGTCATCGAGACGCTCGCCAGCGGCTGCCTCACCACCACGTTCGTCTGGGCCCAGCACCACAACGCGGTGATGGCGGCGGCCAACACCGGCAACGCCCAGCTTCGTGCGGCCTGGCTGGAGCCGCTGGCCACGGGGCGGCGCCGGGCGGGACTGGCGATCGGCGCGGCGGTGCGGCCCGGTCCGTCAGCGCTGGTGGCGACGCCGGCCGACGGCGGGTTCCTGTTCTCCGGCGCCGCGCCGTGGGTGAGCGGCTGGGGCCTGATCGACACGATCTACGTGGCCGCCCGGCTGCCCGACGACACGCTGGTCTTCGCCCTGGTCGACGCCGCGACGAGTGGCACGCTGGCCGTCGAGCCGTTGCGGATGTCGGCGGTGAACGCCAGCAGCACGGTGACGGTCACCTTCGACAACCACTTCGTGCCCGCCGACCGCGTCGCCAACCAGATGCCGCTCGAGGCGTGGCGGCAACGCGACCCGGCGACGCTGCGGTTCAACGGTTCCCTCGCGCTCGGGGTGGCCGACCGGGCGATCGAGCTGGCCGATGAGCCGCGGCTGCGCCAGCAGCTCGACGCCGTCCGGGACCGCCTCGACGCCGCCGACCCGGACACCATGCCCGCGGCCCGGGCTGCCGCCTCGGAGCTGGCGCTGCGGGCCAGCGCGAACCTCGCCGTGGCCGCCGGCAGCCGCGCGGTTCTGCTCGATCAGCACGCCCAGCGCCTGGTGCGGGAGGCGACCTTCCTGCTGGTCTTCGGCTCCCGCCCGGGCATCCGCGATGCCCTGCACACGGCGTTCGTCACCTCCGGCGGCGTCGCCTGACACCCCGGGGCGGCGTCGCCGGGCGCCGCCCCGGGGCTGGGCTCGCGACGCGCACGACCGGCGTCGCGGGCCTGCGCGCGTCCGGCCTACGGCATCCGGTCGACCAGCTGGGCCACGGCCTGCGCCTGATCGCGGTTCACCACCGTGAAGTGGTCGCCCTCCAGCACGTGGAAGCGGGCCTGCAGCGCCGCCGCGGCGTGCCGCAGTGGCGACAGGTAGCCCGCCGCCGGCCCGGTCAGCCCCCGCGCCGCCTCCACCACGTCCAGCTCCAGACCCTGCTCGGCGACGAACGAGTACCGCAGCAGCGCCCGGGTGTTGGCCTCGAAAACCCGGTACATGTCGTGCAGCTCGGCGTACGTCACCGACTTCAGCTCCTTGAGCTGCGGCGGCGGCGCCGCCCACGTCCGGCGTAGCGTCTCCTGGACAGTGTCCGTGGCGCACGGGTCGCTCGGCACCTCCACCGGCGCGCCAGCCAGGTTGTGCAGGAACGCCTGCACGAGGGTGGCGTCGTCGACCGGGCGGCCGGTGCCGCAGCCGACCCAGGGGTCGATGAGCACCACCGCACAATTCCGTCCCTGCCACCGCAGCCGCCGGGCCATCTCGTACGCCACCACGCCGCCCAGCGACCAGCCGGCCAGCCGGACCGTCCGGTCCGGTGGCTCGTTCGCGATGACCGGCGCGAGTTCCGCCAGGTAGCGGGTGGCCAACTCCTCGATGGTCACGCCCGGCTGCGCCGGGGACGGCGCGGACAGGCCGAGCACCCGGTGCCGCTGCGCCAGCTCGGCCACCAGCGGGCGGTAACACAGCAGGTCGCCGCCGACCGGGTGCACCAGGATCAGCGGGCGGTGCCCGTTGTCGGCCAGCGGGACCAGGCTGCGCGCCGGCCCGGTGCCGCCTGCGGCGTCGAGCAGGGCGGCGAGCTCCCCGACGGTGCCCGAGGTGTACAGCGTGGCCAGCGGCAGCCGCCGCCCCAACTGCTGCTCGATGCGGTTCATCAGGCGCGCCGCGAGCAGCGAACTGCCGCCGTAGGCGAAGAAGTCGACGGCGCGGCCGACCTCCGGCACGTCCAACAGCTCCTGCCACAGCGCGGCCAGGGCCCGCTCGGTGGCGGTGCGGGGCGCGTCGTCGCCGACCTGCCGGGCGGCCCCCACGGCGGCGGCCCGCTCGGCCAGCTGCCGCCGGTCGACCTTGCCGTTGGCGGTCAGCGGCAGCCGAAGCCGCACGTCGATGCTGCGCGGCACCATGTAGTCCGGCAACCGGGCCTCAAGGTGGGCCTTCAGCTGCGCGACCAGCTGCTCGGCCGGGGTCTGCGAGGCCACGAAGGCGACCAGCGACACGGCCCGTCCGTCGGTACGGGTGACCACGGCGGCGTCAGCGACCGCCGGATGAGCCAGCAGCGCCGCCTCGATCTCGCCGAGTTCCACCCGGAAGCCGTTGACCTTGACCTGTGGGTCCTCCCGGCCCAGGAACTCCAGCGTGCCGTCGGGCCAGTAGCGGGCCCAGTCGCCCGTGCGGTAGATCCGTTCCTGCCGCCGGGGGTGCACGAGGAACGACGCGGCGGTCAGGTCCCCGTCGCCCAGGTAGCCCAGGGCGAGGCCACGCCCGCCGATGAACAACTCGCCCGGCACCCAGTCGGGGCGGTCCATCAGGCGGGCGTCGAGCACCTGGAAGCGCTGGTTGCGTAGCGGATGGCCGTACGGGATCGAAATCCAGTGCGGGGGCACCCGCACCGGCACCGGGTGGTAGTTGGACCAGATCGACGCCTCCGTCGCGCCCCCGAGGCTCACGCACGCGGCGTGCGGCGCGATCTCCGCCAGCTCCGCGCCGAGGTTGATCGGCACCCAGTCGCCGCTGACCATGGCCAGCCGCAGCTCGGTGAGCGAGTGCCGGCCGCTCGTGCGTACGAACTCAACGAACATCGCCAAGTAGGCCGGGACGCTGTTCCACACCGTGACCCCGGCGGCCAGGCACAACTCGTAGAGGTGGGTGACCTCCCGTTCCTGCCCGGGTGTCGGCACGACCACCGCCCCGCCCGCGGCCAGCATCCCGAACACGTCCCACACCGACAGGTCGAATGTGTAGTCGGAGACGGCGAGCACCCGGTCGCGGGGGCCGAGGCCGAACCGCTCGTTGATGTCGACCAGCGTGTTGACGACGCTGCCGTGCGAGATCATCACCCCCTTCGGCGTGCCGGAGGTGCCGGACGTGAAGATTACGTACGCCAGCGACTCCGGGTCGACGTCCACCGCCGGCCGCGCCGCGCCGTCCTGGCAGGCGATGGCGGTGGCGATGTCGACGGTCCGCGCTCCCGGGTACGGCTCCTCGCCCTGGACGCTGCGGTCGGCCAGCAGCACCCGTAGTCCGCAGATCTCGGCCACCTGCTCCCGGCGTCGGCGCGGCCACCGCGGCGAGACCGGCACGTACGCGGCCCCGGCCATCAGAACCCCGATCAACGCGATGATCTGGTGCGCACCGCGCAGCGCCTGCACACCGACCACCTCGCCGGGCCGTACCCCGGCGGCGACGAGTTCCGCCGCGACGGCGCTGGCCTGGTCGCGCAGCTGCGCGTAGGTGATCTCCCGGCCGCCGGCGATCACCGCGAGCCGGTCCGGCTGTCGCTCGGCCTGCTCCTCGAAGAGCTCGTGCATGGTGACCACCCGGGCCGGCGCCGCCGTGTCGTTGACCTGCTCGCGGATCTTGAGCTGGGCCGCCGGGGTGAGATCGAACGATTCCGTCCCCCACGCCTCGTCCTCGGTGGCCAGCCGGATCAGCAGGGACCGGTACGCGGCGAACATGTCGTCGATCATGCCCGCCGGGTAGAGGTCGTCCGCGCTGTCCCAGGTGGTGACCAGAGCGTTGCCGGCCACGAACACCTGGTGGTCCAACGCGACCTGCGGCGTGCGGACCTTGCCCTCCAGCCGCTGCCAGCCGAGGTGTTCCAGGAAGACCCCGGTGTCCGCCTCCCCGACGCCGAGCATGCTGGTGAACACCACCGGCATCAGCGCGTTGCGGGCGTTGCCCTGCCGCTGGTTGAGCTGCCGGATGACGGAGACCCCGCTGAAGGAGGAGTGTTCCATGTCCTGAAGCAGTTGCCGGCGCCAGGCGCGGGCCCGGTCGAGGAAGGTGTCGCCCGCGCCGCCCTGGCGGCACTCCATCAGCAGGGTGCTGCTGAAGTTGCCGATGATCTTGTCGGCGTCCGGGTGAAACGGCAGCCGGTCGCCGTACATGATGTTGATGGTGAAGTCGGGGTTTTTCGACCAGTGCCGCAGCACCTCACAGAACGCCGCGCCGAGCACCATGGTGCCCGTGAGTCGACTCTTCCTGATGCGCGCGGCCAGGCTGGTCCACTGTTCGGGGGTGAGCTTGAAGACCCGGCGCACGAGGCGGGGGCTGGGGTCGCCGGTCATCCGGCGGCGGGGCAGCTCCGGCGCCGCGGGCAGGCTGTCCAGCCGGTTGAGCCAGTAGCGGCGGGCCCGCTCGTGCTCGTCGCTGTCCTTGCGCCCCTCGAACTCGCTGCGGTACTCCCGGAAGGTGTACCGCAGCGGGGGCAGCGACTCGCCGTTCAGCAGCGCCCGCAGCTCCTGGGCGAAGATCTCGCCCGAGAATCCGTCGATGGCCAGCAGCCGCGCGCACACCTGCACCACAACGTGGGTGTCCAGGGCGAAGACGAAGACCTCGAACGGGGCGTGCCCGTCGCGCGGTGGCCCCTCGTCGTAACAGCGCTCCCGATTGCGGGTGAGGATCCGTCGCCACACATGCTCCGGCTGGCCGCGTAGCGACCGGTAGATCAGCGGTACGGGAAGCTCGTCCTGGACGTGCAGCAGGCCCGTCTCGTCGAAGGACGCCCGGAGCATCTCGTGCCGGCGCATGAGCTGGTGCAGGGCCGCGCTGAACGAGCGGACATCCAGCTCCTGGCAGGCGTACTCCTCGTAGAACAGGGCGGGGCCGCCGAGCTGGAAGTCGCCCAGCTCGCCGAGCAGGTACGCGTACTGCAGGTCGCTCATGGGCGCCGAGCGGGTGCCCGAGGCGTCCGCGCGGGACGCTGCCGACCGCGGGGCCGGTGGGACGATGGCTGACGATGGGTGGTGCTCCGGTCCCGTGATGTCCATTACGTTCCCCCCAGGATGGTCGATTGTGGACAAGGTGGTACAAATAATCTGACCGGAGATGTGCTCCGGACGGTCCCGTGGAATGTGGTCGACCGGCGATGCCCGGCGACCGGGCAAGAGGGCGCAGGGAGGCGAGCGGCGGGGGCTATCGCGCGGCGGCGGCCCGCAGTTGGTGCACCGCCTCGGTCAGTTCCGCCGGGGTGGGCCGGTCGAAAACCTCGATCATCGGCAGTTGTACGCCGAAGACGATGTTCACCCAGTGCACGATGGCCGCCGCCGCCATCGAGTCGCCTTCGAGGTCGTCGAAGAAGTCGGTATCCGGGCGCACCTGGCGGCCGAAGATGTTCTCCCAGATGTCGACCATCTGCTGTTCATTTGTCACGATGCCTCCCCATGACGTGCCCGGCCGCCGAATGCGGCCGGTGCTCACCTCGGAGCAGGTACCGCCCCCCATGGGCGGGTGCCCAGGTCATTGATCAGTGTCTTTGTCTCCAGAAAGGCGTCAACGCCCGCCCTGCCCATTTCACGTCCCCAGCCCGATTCCCGCATTCCGCCGAAGGGCAGTGCCGGATCGAGAACGTGCCAACTGTTGACCCACACGGTGCCGGCCCGCAGCCGGCGGCCGACCTGGTGCGCCAGCCCCAGGTCGCGGGTGAAGACGCCGGCGGCCAGCCCGTACGGGCTGCCGTTGGCCAGCGCCACTGCCTCCTCCACAGTGTCGAAGGCCTGCGCCACCAGCACCGGGCCGAAGACCTCCTCGCGGGCCACCGGCGCCTGCGGGTCGGCCCCGGTCACCACCGCCGGGGTGCAGAAGAAGCCCGGCGAGTCCGGCGCCTGGCCGCCGGTGACCCGCGCGCCGCCGTCGCGCGCCGAGCGCAGGTACGACAGCACCCTCGCCCGGTGCTCCGCGGATATCAACGGCCCCATGTCCGTGTCCTGGTCCAGGCCGTCGCCGAGCCTGATCGCCGCGGCCCGCTCCCGGATCCCCGCGACGACCTCGTCGAACACCGGCCGCTGCACGTACAGCCGGGACCCCGCCACGCAGGTCTCGCCCTGGTTGTAGAAGATCGCATGGGCCGCGCCGTCCATCGCCCGAGCCAGGTCGACGTCGGCGAACACGATGCTCGGCGACTTGCCGCCCAGCTCCAGGGTCACCCGGCGGAAGTCGGCGGCCGCGGCCTGGACGATGCTGCGCCCGACCTCCGTCGACCCGGTGAACGTGACCTTGTCGACGCCCGGCTGCGCGGCGAGCGCTGCGCCGGTGTCACCGTCGCCGGTGACGACGTTCAGCACGCCCGCCGGCACGCCCGCCTCGCGCACCAGCTGTCCGAGCAGCAGCGCGGACAGCGGCGTCTGCTCGGCTGGCTTCAGCACCACGGTGCAGCCCGCTGCCAGGGCGGGCGCCACCTTCGCCGCGGCCATGTAGAGCGGGAAGTTCCACGGGATGATGGCCGCCACCACACCCACCGGCTCGGGCATGGTCAGGGCGACATGCCGCTCCGGGCTGGCGGTGTAGAGCGAAGCGTTCTCGCCGTTCAGCCGGCCGGGCCAGCCGGCCATGTAGTGGAACACCGCGGCGGCGGCCGGGACGTCGCCCGCCCGGGCCACCCGCAGCGGCTTGCCGTTGTCGAGGCAGTCCAGCAGAGCCAGCCGGTCGGCGTGCGCGAGGATCAGGTCGCCGACCCGGTGCAGCAGCCGGGCCCGGGCGGCTGGGGACATCCGGTGCCACCGGGATCCGGGCTGGCCGGCGGCGCGCGCCGCGGCGACGGCCCGGGCCACGTCCGTGGCATGGGCGTGGGCGACCGTCGCAAGTGTCTCTCCCGTGGACGGACATACGGACGTCAGCAGACGACCGTCGTTCGCGGGCGACCACTTGCCTCCGATGAACAACTCTCGAGGTAATTCGTCCAGACAGGACATACGTGGCCTGTCGGTGTCTGTGGTCGCCGACATGCACGACACGCTAGCGCAAATACCACGCTCGGCATACGGTCAATCGGACGTAGCTATGTGCGTAACAGGCCGCCAGACTCAATCTTTCCGACGAAAACATCGGGGTAGGGCATGAGGTATCCGCGGAGTGTTTATCGCGTCTTTGACAGGATGCTTGCCAAGAAGCGTGGTGGGCGCAGCTGGCCGACCAGCTTCGCCGACCGGCTGACCCATCCGGTGCCCGACTCCCGGGCGGTCCGCAAGCTGATCACCGAGGGCGGGATGCGGCCCGACCTCAGCCAGGTCGACCGGATTCCCGTCCACCCCACCGCCGACCGACTGCCGCCCGCCGGCGCGGGCGAGGTGGTGGCGACCTGGGTCGGCCACGCCTCATTCGTGCTCCAGATCGGCGGGCTCGTGGTGCTCACCGACCCGGTGTGGTCGCGCCGCATCCCCGGGGTGCGGCCGCGGTTCACTCCGCCCGGCCTGCGCTGGGAGGCCCTGCCCCCGGTGGACGCCGTCGTCATCAGTCACAACCACTTCGACCATCTCGACGCGCCCACCATCCGCCGGCTGCCGCGCCGCGTGCTGATGCTCGTGCCCGGCGGCCTCGGCTGGTGGTTCCGCCGGCTGGGGTTCACCTCCGTGGTGGAGCTGGACTGGTGGGAGAGCGCCCGCCTCGGCGCGGTGGAGTTCCAGTTCGTCCCGGTGCACCACTGGAGCCGCCGGACGCTCTTCGACGGCTGCCAGAGCCTGTGGGGCGGCTGGATGCTGGCGGCCGACGCCGGCCCCGCCGCCCGGGCCGGCGCCGACCCGGTGGACCCGGCCGCCGACGCCGGTGCCGGCCCCACCACCGGGGTCGGACCCCTGCGTGTCTTCTTCGCCGGGGACTCCGCCTACGGGCCGTACTTCGCCGAGATCGGGCGCCGCCACGGCCCGGTCGACCTCGCCCTGATGCCGGTCGGCGCCTACCTGCCCCGCTGGTTTATGAAGCCGCTGCACATGAGCCCACCCGAGGCCGTGCGCGCCTGTGGCGACCTGGGCGCCCGACGGATGGCCACCATGCACTGGGGGACCTTCGCGCTCTCCGCCGAGGCGCCGTTGGCTCCGCTGGAGCAGGCCAGGCAGGCGTGGCAGGCCAGCGGGCGGGCCGCCGAGGACCTGTGGGACCTGGCGGTGGGGGAGAGCCGTACCCTGCACCGCGCCGTGACCACGCCGGCCGCCGGCTGACCGGCGCCGGCCAGAGCGGCTCGCGATGGCGCCCGGGTGCGGTCCCACCGCACGCGGGCGCCGTCGCCGGGCGGGCCTCGGTCGCCGGTCGCGGGTCAGTCGCTGCCGCGTTCCGCGACGGTCCGGCCGGGGCTCGCCGTACGGCGGGCAAAGAACCGGTTGGGTGCCAGCGCCGCCCGGTACGGCAGCAGCAGCGGCAGCCGGTCGCCGACCCGTTGCCGCCAGATGAAGAACTCGCCGCCCTTGTCACCGAACGGGGCGGGCAGGAACTTGGGCTGGTTGACCGTCACGAACGCCAGCTCGGTGAACTCGGTCTTGCGGCCCAGCACGAGGTCGCGCAGGATCTTGCCGCCGGTGTGGCTCGCAGCGATCCCGCTGCCGGTGTACCCGTGCCCGTAGACCATGCCCGAGTCGGTTCGGCCGAACTGCGGGATGAAGCTGTGGCTCCAGCTGATGAGCCCGCCGTTGCCGTGGCTGAACCGGACGTCCCGCCACTGGGGGAAGAACTCGCGGAACGACTCGCCCAGCTTGTCGAACGCCTCGTCGTTGCGGCGGTGGCGGGGATCGGTGTCCCGGTTGGCGAACATGTACCACAGGCCGCCCGCCCAGAGCACCCGGTTGTCGGCCGTCAGTCGGGCCGCCGTGGAGAACGACAGCGAGTTCGCCACCCCCTCGCGCCCCGGCCAGGCCACCCGGCCCAACTGCTCCTCCGTCAGCGGCTCGGTGACCAGCAGGTAGTTCCACACCGGCATCTGGCGCGGGTACAGCTCGGGGAACGCGCCCTGCATGGCCTCTGTCGCCACGACCACCTCGTCCGCGGTGATCGTGCCGTGCGGGGTGCTGATCTGCCACTTTCCGTCGACCTTCCGGATCGTCTGCGCCGGGGTCTGCTCGTGCAGCACCACACCCTGTTCCTGCACCACCCGGGCGAGCCCGCGCACCAGCCGGTACGGGTTGAGCAGCGCGCCGCTGACCTTCAGCGCCCCGACGACGGTCGGCGAGCCGATCCGCTCCTGCGCCTGCGCCCGGTCGAGCAGGCGGAACGATGTCACCCCGGCCCGCTGAGCCCGCTTGATCTGCAGCTCCAGTCGCGCGAGCTGCTTGGTGTCCGTGGCGACCTGGAGGATGCCGGTGTTCTCGTACTGGGCGTCGATGCCGTTCTGCCGGCAGAATCGGCCGATCTCCAGGATCGACCGGGCGACCGCCCGGTAGACCCCACCTGCCTTCTCCGCCCCGTAGTACCAGAGCATCCGGCGCAGCACCTTGCCGGCGGTCATCTGCACGAACCCAGCGTTCATCCCGGACGCGCCGCTACCGGCGAACTCCGCCTCCACCACCCGCACCGAGATGCCCGGGTCGGCCTGCTTGAGGAAGTGGGCTGCCCACAGGCCGGTGTAGCCCGCGCCGACGATGCACACGTCGCAGGAGGCATCCCCGTCCAGCGGCGGGCCGACGTCGGTCGGTTGCGTGGAGTGCCAGTACATCTCTGTGGACAACTGCGCCATACGGGTTTCTCCTTAACGGCTGTCGCGGGCAGGAACGGCTGTCGCGGGGTGGGCGGGTGGCGGCGTCACGCGGGGCGGACGGCCAGCGGAAGGCGCTCGAAGGAGCGCAGGCTCCCGTGCTGGCGGCGGCGGGCGTCGCCGTCGGCGGCGAGGTCGCGGAACCGCGTCGCGAGCGCGGTGAACGTCAGCTCGCCCATCAGCCGGGCCAGCGCGGTGCCCAGGCAGTGGTGCAGGCCGCCGCCGAAGCCCAGGTGCGGGTTCGGGGCCCGGGACAGGTCCAGCTCGGCCGGCCGGTCGAAGACCGCCGGGTCGCGGTTGGCCGCGCCGAGCAGCAGCATCACCGACCGGCCCGCCCTGATCTTGTGCCCGCCGATCTCGACGGCCTCCCGGGCCACCCGGATCGCGTTCTGGATCGGCGAGTCGAACCGGAGGAACTCGTCGACGGCCGACCGGACCAGCGTGGGGTCCCGGCGCAGCCGGTCCAGTTGGTCGGGATGCTCCAGCAGCGCCATGCATCCGTTGGAGACCAGCCCCATGGTCGTCTCGAACCCGGCGTGGAACAGGAACAGCAGGTTGTCGACGATCCCGGCGACGTCCCCGCGTTCCTCGGCCGGAGCCGCCGCGAGCATGCCGGCCAGGGTGGCGTCGCCGGCGGGGGCGTCCCGCAGCAGGTCGGTGACGTACTCGCGCAGCCAGGCGACGGCGGCGTCGACGCCGCCGCGCTCGTCGGGCTGGAGGTTCGCCGCGTCGAACACCCGGGCCAGGTCGATCACCCGGGGCAGCACCTCCGCCCGGTCGGCGTCAGGGATGCCGATCAGCCGGCAGATCACCGTGACCGGCAGCGGCACGGCCAGCTCCGCGACGAGGTCGAGGCGGCCGGCGTCGCGGGCCGGGGCGAGCAGGTCCGCGACGAGCGCGGTCACCGCCGGGGTCATCGCCCGCACCCGGGGCAGGCCGAACGCCTGCCCGAGAAACCGGCGGGCGCGGGTGTGCTCCGGCGGGTCCTGGGTGAGGACGATGCGGGAGGGAAACTCGGCCGCGGGCCCGTCGCCCAGGGTCAGCCGGATGAACTCCCGGGGGAAATGGCTGGCCAGCCGGCCGTCCCGCAGCAGGGCGCTGACCGCGGCGTGGTCGACCACCAGCCACTGTCCGAACTCGCCCCGCACGACCGGGCCCTGCGCACGCAGCCGCTCGTACTCCGGATAGGGATCGTCGGCGCAGGCCAGGTCGACCGCGGCGATCCGGGGCCGGGCAACGGCGTCGGGGAGCGTCACGGCTGCCCGCCGACGCGCTCGGCCCGCCGGGCCCGGTGGTGCTTCCGCATCTGCCGCATGAAGTAGTCGGCGTTGAGCCAGTACAGCTCCAGCCAGATGTTGTCCGGGTCGCGCAGCCACACGCCGTGCCCGGCCTCCAGGAACAGCTCCTGCACCCCGCCGTGGCTGACGCCCACGGAGTCCAGGTGCGCCACCCAGGTGTGCAGGTCCTCCCGCTCGGGAACGTGGAAGGCAAGGTGGTGCAGCCCCACCCGGTGCTCGTCGAACGGCTCCTCGACCGGCCGTTCGGCCTGTCCGAGGACGATGGAGGTCAGGGCGCGGGAGTGCAGTAGCGTCCGGAACGTGAACCCCGATTCGGCCGGCCGGGCGTCGCGGACGACGGTGAAGCCCAGCGCCCGGCAGTACCACTCGGTGCTGCGGTCGAGGTCCCGGACCGTCAGGTTGATGTGGGTACCGCCGTTGAGCGGGGGTACGGAGTCGTTGACCACGGGGTTCCTCTCGCAGAAGACGATCACAGGACGGTTCGCATGACGGCTGCCGCCAGGGGCGCCGTACGCCGGAGCCGGTCCTCGTACCGGTCCGCGGCGGTGGCCAGCGCGCTGACCGTGCGGACGCCGACGACCCGCAACGGTTCCGGCTCCCAGCGGCGTGGCCGGTGCCCGGCCCAGAACAGCCGCGTCTCGGGCCGGTTCACCCCGGCCACCAGGGCAGCCAGCGTGCGGCCGGCGAGGTTGCTCAGTGCGATGCCCTCGCCGCCGTAGCCGCCGGCGTGGCCGAGGCCGCTGTCGCGGTCGTACACCACGGCGGGCTCGCCGTCGCGGTGCATCCCGTACGCGCCGCTCCACTGGTGGCTCACGCGCGCGTCGGCCAGGGCGGGGAAGCTCTCCGCCAGGGACTCGCGCAGCCGGGCGAAGACCCGGGCGCCGGAGCGGGCGGTCGCGTCCGGCCGGGACCCGGCGCGGTAGCCGGCCCCCCGGCCGCCCACCAGCAAGCGGCCGTCGGCGGTGCGCTGGAAGTAGGCGAACTGGTAGCGGGAGTCGGCGACGGTGACCCGGTCCCGCCAGCCGGCCTCGCGCCACCGCCATTCCGGCAGCGGCTCGGTGGCCAGTACGCGGGAGATCACCGGCAGCACCCGGCGGGCGTGCCCGGGAAGTCCCCCCGTGTACGCCTCCGTGGTGCACAGCACACTGCGGGCGCGGATCGTGCCCCGGTCAGTGACCACGACGCCCGGCCGCAGCCCGACCGCGCGAGTGCCCTCGACGATGGTCACCCCGCGCCGCTCGACGGCCCGCGCCAGTCCGGCGGCGATGACCGCGGGTTGCACGGCCGCGCAGTGCGGCGTGAAGCCGGACAGCAGCGCCCCGGCGACGCCGACCCGGTCGGCGGTCTCGGCGGGCGACAGCAGCGCCATGTCGGTGATGCCGAGCTTGAGCCGCATGTCCTGCCAGTTTCGCAGCCGCGCCACCTGGGGTTGGGTGCGGGCGACGTAGAGCGAGCCGTCGCGCCGCCACCCGCAGTCGATGTCCTCGGCGGCGAGGACCCGCTCGATCTCGTCGAGGGTGCGCCGGCCCGCACGGTAGAAGCGCATGGCGTCCATCGGGCCGTAGCGCTGCACCAGGTTGGCCAGCAGGGCGGGCATCTCGGTGGTGCACCAGCCGCCGTTGCGCCCACTGGCCCCGTAGGCCACTCGCTCGGCGTCGATGACCAGCACGGAGGCCTGCGGCACCAGTTCCGTCAGGTAGTAGGCGGTCCACAGGCCGGTGAATCCGGCGCCGACGACGACCACATCCGTCCGCACGTCGCCGGACAGGGCCGGCCGCCGCTCGCGCAGCGGCGCGGGCAGCGTGTCCAGCCACAGGCTCACCGGCCGCCGACGCCGGTCGGGGGAAGCCGTCATGCCGCGCCGCCGCTACCGGGTGACGCTCAGGTCGCCGAGGACCGCGGCGGCCAGTGCCCGCTTGTCGACCTTGCCGACGGTGGTCAGCGGCAACGCCTCGACGATCTCGAGCCGGTCCGGCAGCTTGTAGTCGGCCAGCCCCCGATCCCACAGCAGCTTGCGCAGCTCCATCAGGCTGGGCGCCGGGTCGTCGGCGACGACGACCGCGCAGGTCTTCTCGCCCAGCCGCTGATCGGGGATTCCGACGACGGCCGCCGCCCGGACCCGGTCGTGGGCCAGCAGGTGCCCCTCGACCTCGTCGGCCATCACCTTCTCCCCGCCCCGGTTGATGACGTCCTTGATCCGGCCGGAGATGACCAGGCGGCCCGCATCGTCGATCCGCGCCAAATCGCCCGTGCGGAGAAAGCCGTCGGGGGTGAAGACCGTCCGGTTGTGCTCGGGTACGGCGTAGTAGCCGCGCAGCGCGCACGGCCCGCGCACCAGCAGCTCGCCGACCTCGCCGGGCGGGACGGCGGTGCCATCGGCATCGACCACGAGAAGTTCGTCGTCGGCGCACATCGGGGTGCCCTGGGTGGTCGCCGCGGCCTCGTCGCCGTCGCCGGGGCGGGTGAAGCAGAGCATGCCCTCGGCCATGCCGAACCAGTGGGTGAGCGTGGCACCCAGGGCCGGGCGCACGGCGCGGGCGAGGTCGGGGTGCAGCACGGCCCCACCGACCTCGATGACCAGCTCGGACAGGTCAACGTCGAACAGGCCGGCGGTCTCCACCCACAGCGACAGCACGGCCGGCATGACGGTGGTGAGGGTGACCCCCTCCTGAGCCATGAGCGGGAACGCCTCGTCCGGGCTGGGGCTGGACGACAGTACCGCTCGGCCGCCCACCCTTAGCGCCCCGAGCACGCCCGGGCAGCCCAGGGCGGCGTTGTGCGCCACCGGCACCGCGGCGAGGTAGGCGTGCCGGTGGTCGAACGACATCGCCTCGGCGGTGGCGCGCAGCTGGAAGGCGTAGTCGTCGTGGGTGCGGGGAATCAGCTTGGGCAGCCCGGTCGTCCCGCCGGAGAGCAGGAAGAAGGCCACGTCCTGCGGGTCGGGCCGGGGCAGTTCCCGGGCCGGGGCGCGCACGTCCGACCAGGCCAGGAACGGCCCGGGTTCCCCGACCACGAGCACGTGTCGCAGGGTGGGGCAGGCGGCGCTAACCTCCTGCGCCACCGCGCGGTGGTCCACCCCAGGCACCCGGTCGGAGGTGACGAGGGCGACGGCCCCGACGTACTGCGCCAGGTAGGTCAGCTCGGCCCGCCGGTGGGCCGGCAGGGCCAGCACCGGCAGGGCGCCAGCGCGGAACAGCGCCACGCAGGTCACCACGAACTCGACGGTGTTGGGCAACTGGACGACCACGGCGTCGCCGGGTCGCACGCCCAGCTCGATCAGGCCCGCAGCCAGCTCGTCGGCGCGTGCGTCGAGTTCGCCGTACGTGTGCCGACCATGCCGGGTGACGACGGCGGTGCGCCCGGGATCGCGGGCCTCGGCGTCCCAGTCGGCCCAGGGGCGGAGCAGGTCGCCGAGCACCTCGCCGCGCCAGTAACCGGCCTTGCGGTAGCGGTCGGCGAACTCCGCCGGCCAAGGGGTGAAGCCTTTACGAGCAGCCACGGAGCCTCCCGTACGCCGATCACCGGCTGGAGCCGGCCAGCTGGTATCCGTACGCACGGTATCGACGGTCCCGAAGACACACAAGAGCCTTCACAAAGACGATGCTCGTATTTCCCAGATACGAGTACTCCACTACGGTGGAACACGAGCACCGTGACCGAGAGGGGATGGCGGCGATGCGGGTACGGGTGGACTTCGACAGGTGCGACAGCAACGGCCTCTGCGAGCTCGCCGCGCCGGCGGTCTTCGAGGTGCGCGACGACGACTTCCTCCACGTGCTGCAAGAGAACCCGCCGCAGGAGCTGTGGAACGAGGTGACGCAGGCCGCCAACGCCTGTCCGAAGCTTGCCATCACGTTGGAGGACCGGTGATCGCGGAGGACCGCGAGCCGGTCGTCGTCGCGGCGGTCCGCACCCCCATCGGCAAGCGCGGCGGGGCGCTGGCCGGGCTGAAGGGCGTCGAGCTGCTCCGGCATGTGCTCAGAGCCGTCGTCAACGCCGCGGGCGTCGCGCCCGACGCCGTGGAGCAGGTGGTGGGCGGGTGTGTCACCCAGGCGGGCGAGCAGAGTTTGAACGTCACCCGCAACGCGTGGCTCAGCACCGGGTGGGATCCGGCGGTCGGCTGCACGACCGTGGACGTCTCGTGCGGCTCCGCCCAGCAGGCCAACCACCTCGTCGCCGCGCTCATCGGCAGCGGCGCGATCAGCGTGGGCATCGCCTGCGGGGTGGAGTCCATGAGTCGGGTCCCGATCGGCGTCAACCTCTACAACGGACCGGGCCACTACAAGACCGCCGACTACCCGTGGGACGACCCGCCGCGCGCGCAGTTCGGCGGCGCCGAGCGGATCGCCGCCCGGCAGGGCATCACCCGCGCCGACGCCGACGCGTACGGGGTGCTCTCCCAGGCGCGCGCCGCGGCGGCCTGGGCGGCCGGGCGCTTCGACCGGGAGGTGGTCGGTCTCGACGCGCCGGCGTCGGACGACGTCAGCTCCGCCGGGCGCCACCGGGTCGACCGGGACGAGGGGCTGCGCGAGACCACGATGGAGGGCCTGGCCAAGCTCGCGCCGAACGTGCCCGATGGCGTGCACACCGCCGGCACCACCTCCCAGGTGTCGGACGGGGCGGCGGCGATCCTGTGGATGTCCCGCGCCCGGGCCCGGGCGCTGGGGCTGCGGCCCCGGGCGAGGCTGGTCGCCCAGGTGGTCACGGGGGCCGATCCGTACTACCTGCTCGACGGGCCGGTGGCGGCGACCGGCCGGGCGCTGGAGCGCGCCGGCATGACCCTGGCCGACCTCGACCTGGTCGAGGTCAACGAGGCGTTCGCGGGCGTGGTGCTCAACTGGGCGCAGCAGCACGACACCGACCTGGAGCGGGTCAACGTCAACGGCGGGGCGATCGCGCTGGGCCATCCGCTCGGCTCCAGCGGCACCCGGCTGCTCGTCACCGCGCTGCACGAGCTGGAGCGCCGCGACTCGCAGACGGCGCTGGTCACGATGTGCTGCGGGGGATCGCTGGGCACCGCGACGATCCTGGCCCGGGTGTGACGTGCGGCGCGAGGAGTTCTACCGGGAGGCCCGCGACGACCGGGACGGCCCCCTGCACGGCCTGTCCGTCCTGGACGTGACCAAGGTGTGGTCCGGCCCGTTGGCCACGAGCCTGCTCGCCGACATGGGCGCGAACGTGGTCCGGGTCGAGCTGCCGCACGGCCGCGACGGCGAGGTGCCGCCGGAGATCCCCGGCACGGGGCTGTCCTGGTTCCGTGAGACGGTGAACCGGAACAAGCGCAGCGTGGGGCTGGACCTGCGGCACCCCGCCGGCCGGGACGCGTTCCTGGAGTTGGTGCGCGATGCGGACCTCGTGGTGGAGAACTACAAGCCCGGCACGCTGGACGGCTGGGGCGTCGGCTACGCCGACTGCCGCCGCGTCCGGCCGGACATCGTGGTCGTCTCCATCACCGGCTGGGGACAATACGGCCCGGACGTCGACCGGCCGGCATACGACCCGGTGGTGCAGGCCGCGAGCGGCTGGATGTCGCTCAACGGTGAACCGGCGGGCCGCCCGGTCCGGGCGCCGACGTTCCTCGCCGACGAGCTGGCCGGCCTGCACGCGGCCGTCGGCGCCCTGGCCGCCCTGGCGCACCGCGACCGCACCGGCGAGGGGCAGCACGTCGACGTGGCCATGCTCGACAGCCTGCTCGCCAGCAGCTGCGGCCTGTTGACGCTGGCCGCGGCCGGCGCGCCGCCGGCGCGGTGGGGCAACCAGACCGATTTCGCGGTCCCGTCGAACGTCTACCGCTGTCTCGACGGCGACATCTACTTGTCCGTCGCCCTCGACAAGCACTGGCGGGCGCTGGCGGAGACGATCGGCCGGCCGGAGCTGGCCCGCGCGCCGGGCTACGGGCGGGGCGCGCAGCGCCGGCAGAACCGGGGCGCGGTCGACGATCTCGTGGCCGCCTGGTGCCGGCCCCGCCCGGTCGGCGAGGTGATGGCGGCCTTCCGCGCCGCGGGCCTGGTGGCCGAGCGGGTGCGCACGCTGGCCGAGGTCGCGGCCGATCCGCACGTGCGGGAGCGGGACATGCTCCAGCCGACGGTGCTGCACAACGGTGCCACCGCGCCGCTGACCGGCCCGGCGGTGAAGTTCTCCCGCACGCCGACCCGGATCCGCCGGGGCGCGCCGGCTGCCGGCGCGGACAGCCGCGACGTGCTGGGGGAGGCCGCCTCGCGCCCCGACGGGTCATAGGCTTTTCGCTGCTGTCTGCATAGTATCTACGAGTGTCTTCCGTGTCTCCTGCTGCATCTATTGATGTCGAGCCGAAGATGCTTCAACATAGGAGCACGGGATACGAGTTCCCGTCGCCGATCGGGGGCACCCGGCCGGGGCGCGGCGGGCGAAGGAGGCGTGTGTGAGCGAGCAACCGCTGGCACTGGTGACCGGCGCCTCACGGGGTATCGGCCGCGCGGTGGCCGTCCGGCTCGCCGAGCAGGGCTACGGCCTCGCCTGCTGCTACAGCAACCCGAGTGAGGCCGCCGAGAAGACCGAGGCGCAGGTCGCCGCGACCGGGGTGCCCAGCTACTTCGCCCCCTGCGACGTCGCCGACGACGCGGCCGTGGACGCGTTCATCGCCGCGGCCGAGCGGCGGCTGGGCCCGATCAGCCGGCTGGTCAACAACGCCGGCATCACCCGGGACAGCCCGCTGGTGCTGGCCCGCCGCCCCGACTGGGAAGCGGTCATCGACACCAACCTCGGCGGCACCTGGAACTTCTGCCGCGCCATGGCCTTCCGGTTCATGAAGCGCCGCGCCGGGGCCATCGTCAACCTCTCCTCCATCGCCGGCATCCACGGCAACGCCGGCCAGACCGCGTACGCGGCCAGCAAGGCGGGCATCATCGGGCTGAGCCGGTCGCTGGCCAAGGAGCTCGCCCCCTACGGCGTACGGGTCAACGTGGTCGCGCCCGGGTTCATCGAGACCGACATGACCGACGCGCTGGACGCCAAGGCCCGGGACCGGGCACTGGGCATGATCGGCCTGCGCCGGTTCGGCCGCCCCGAGGACGTCGCGGCGATGGTGGACTTCCTCCTCGCCGACCAGGCCGGATACGTCACCGGCCAGGTGTTCCAGGTGGACGGGGGGATGACCCTGTGACCGCCGCGACCGCGGCGCCGGCCTGGCGGCCCGCTGCCCCCGTCCCCTGCGCCGCCCCGTTGCCGGCCGTCGACCGGCTCCGGGTCGCTCCCCGCGCCGGCGGATGGACGATCACCGCCCGGGTCGCCGTCGACCCCCGCGACCCGAACCTGGCCGGGCACTTCCCCGGCCAGCCGATCTACCCGGGCGTGTTCGTGGTCGAGACCCTGTGCCAGGCGATGGCCCAGGCCGTGCCCGGCGCCCCCCGGCTGCGCGCGGTCACCTCGATCCGGTTTCTCGCGGCGCTGCTCGGCGGTGACGAGATGGAGCTCACCCTCGACGTGGATCCGGCGGCCCCCGCCGCGGGCGCCGCTTCCACGGCGGAGCCCGGCTGGACGGTACGCGGCACCGGCCGGCGGCACGACGGCACGGTCACCGCCCAGCTGCGCGCCGTCTTCGACGCCGGAGCGGGCGCGTGAACGCCGCCGAGATCCGGGCCGCCCTGCCACAGCGTCACCCGCTGCTGCTGGTGGACCGGGTGACCAGTCTGGAACCCGGGGTCGCCATCGAAACGGTCAAGGCGATCACCGCGACCGAGCCCTGCTACGCCCACCTCGACGACGACGCCACCGCCGAGGACTACGCCTACCCGGCATCGCTGCTCATCGAATCGTTCGGGCAGAGCGCCGCGCTGCTGTGGCTGGACGGCTCCGCCCCGTCGCACCGGCTCACCGACGACGCCGTGCTGCTCTTCGTGGGTGCCCGCGACTACACCGTCGAGGGCCGGGCGTACCCGGGCGACGTCGTCCGGCACGTCGTACGCCTGGAACGCGTTGTCGCCGACACCGCCTTCGCCACGGGCGAGAGCTGGGCCGGCGAGCGGCGCATCGCCACCGTCGGCTCACTCATCGCCGCCCGCCGCCCCCGTGCCGCGGTCGCCGAACCCGCACCCGGCCGCACCGGCACGGGCGCCGACCGCACCATCCCCGCTAACACCAGTGCCCAAGGAGGCCGACATGTCCGGTGACAACGAGCGGTACGAGCAGCTCCGGGAGATCATCGCCGAGGTGTTGGAGGTCGAGACCGACGAGCTGACCGACACCGGGGACTTCGCCGAGGAATACCAGGCGGACTCGCTGCGCGCCATCGAGATCCTGGCCCGCATCGACAAGGAGTTCAAGGTGGAGATCCCGCAGTCGGAGCTTCCGGAGCTGCGCAACCTCAAGGCCACCTACGACGCCGTCGCTCGGCACGCCGGCTGGCAGGACTGAACGGTGCGGCGCGTGGTCGTGACGGGCCTCGGCCCGGTGTCGAGCATCGGAACGGGAGTGACCGCGTTCGGCGCGGCCCTGCGGGCGGGCCGGTCCGGCATCTCCCGGATCACCAGCTTCGACCCGTCCGGGTTCCCGCACCGCAACGGCGGTGAGGTCCGCGACTTCGACCCCGCCGCCTGGCTGCACCGGCTGCCGCCCGAGCGGTGGGGCCGGTCCAGCCAGTTCGCGGCGGCCGCCGCACGGCTCGCGGCGGACGACGCCAAACTGGACCTGGACACGGTGGACCGGGGCCGGGCGCACGCCGTGATCGGCACCACCAGCGGGGAGTCCGTCGTCGTCGAGGCGTTCACCGCGCGCCTCGTCGAGGCGGGCTTCGACGCGGTGCCGGCGCAGCTGGTCGAGCAACTGCCCGCCGGCCGGCTGGCGCACGCGGTCAGTGAGGAGCTGGGCCTGCGCGGCGAGTCGCTGACCCTCGCCACCGCCTGCTCCGCCAGCAACTACGCCATCGGGTACGCCTACGACCTGCTCGTCACCGGCGAGGCGGACGTGGTGTTTGCCGGCGGCGCCGACTCGGTCTGCCGCTGGGCGCACGCCGGGTTCTTCCGGCTCGGCGCCCTCACCGAGAGCGCCTGCTCGCCGTTCGACCGGGACCGCTCCGGCATCCTCACCGGCGAGGGCGGCGCGGTGCTGGCGTTGGAGACGCGGGAGCACGCCGAGGCGCGGGGCGCGCACATCTATGCGGAGGTGCTCGGCTACGGCCTCAACTGCGACGCCAACCATCCGGTGGCCCCGGACCGGGACAGCATCGCAGAGTGCATCCGCATCGCCCACCGCAACGCCGGCGTCACCCCGGACCAGGTCGACTACATCTGCGCCCACGGCACCGGCACCCCGGCCAACGACCTGGTCGAGGCGCAGGCCGTGCTGGAGGTGTTCGGGCCGAAACCGCCGCCCATGAGCTCGATCAAGTCGATGATCGGGCACACCATGGGCGCCGCCAGCGGGTTCGGCGCGATCGCCTCCGCCCTGGCGATCGACCAGGGCTTCCTGCCCCCCACGATCAACTGGTCGCACCCGGACCCGCAGCTGGCCGACATCGATCCCGTGCCGAACGTGGCCAGGCCGGCCACCGTCCGGCTCGTGCAGAACAACGGGTTCGCCTTCGGCGGGAACAACGCGATCGTGCTGCTCGGAGCCGCCCGATGACCCCGCTGACCATCAACGGCCTCGCGGCGCTGAGCGCCGCCGGTGACCGGCCGGAGGCGCTCGCCCGACGGGTCGCCGCCCTCGCCGGGGAACGCCATCCGGGCGTTCCCGTCGGCGGGATCGTCACCGAACCGCTGCCGCGCGCCGAGGGCCACGCCCTCACCGACTTCGACGTGCGGGCACGGCTCGGCCGGCGCGGCACGAGCTTCTACGACCGGGCCACCGCCCTGGCCGTGGTGGCCTGCGGCGACGCCCTCGCCGACAGCGGGCTGACGGTGGACGACACCAACCGCGCCCGCGTCGGCGTGGTGCTGGGCACGACCGTCGGCAGCCTGAAGTCCACCAGCGACTACACCCGCGAGACCCTGGTCCAGGACAAGCCGTACCTGGTCAACCCGATGCTGTTCCCCAACACCGTGATGAACTGCGCCGCCGGCCAGGCGGCCATCCGACACGGGCTCAAGGGGATCAACGCCACGGTCACCGGCGGGCCGCTGGCCTTCTTCAACGCCCTGCGATACGCCGGCAACGCCATCCGCCGCGGCTACGTCGACACCATGCTCGTCGGCGCGGTGGAGGAGTTCTCGGCGCACCGGGCCTGGGCATCCGCGCTGAGCCCCGCGGGCGGCGAGGTCGCCGCGGGCGAGGGCGCCGCCGTGTTCGTGATCGGCAGCGACGCCGGCTCCGCCGGGCGCGCCGCGGTTTGCGCCGTGGCGACCGGGTACGGCCCCGACGGCACGGCGGAGCAGGCCCTCACCGACTGTGTCGCCCGTGCCCTGCACGTCGCGGGAGCTGCCCCGACCGACGTCACTCTCCTGGTTACCAGCGAGACCACCAGTTCCGGCCGCCGCCCGCAGCACGCCGCCGCGCTGCGGGCGCTCGACGGGCATCGGCCCGCCGGCCTCGTCGTCAGCCGGGCGGCGGGGGACTGCGGGGCCGCCACCCCCGCCCTCGCCCTGGCCGTCGCGCTACGCCTGCCCGGCCACGGCGACCGGCCCCCGTCCGGCCTGGTCCTGCTCACGGCCCAGGGCACCGACGGCGGCGTCGGCGCCGCCCTGGTCCGGCGGTAGCCCGTGCCGGCGCTGATCGCGGCCAGCAGCCTGCGCACCTGTCTCGGCGACGGCGCGCGCACCTTCGCAGCGCTGCTGGACGGCCGTACGGGGGTGCGCGAGCTGCGGCACCCGCTGGCCGGCCGGCTCAACGTGACGGCCGGCTACCAGATCGACGAGCCCGCCCCCGGGGCCGCGCTGCGGGCCGGCGCCTGGCTGCGGGAGTGCGTCGCCGAGGCGCTGGCGCGGGCAGCCGTCGACCCTCGGCGGGGCCGGGTGGTGGCGCTCGTCGGCACCGGGCTGCGGGAACTCGCCGCGGTCGAGGAGTTGGCGCTCACCGGCGCCGCCACGGCCCCGTCCCGCCTGCACTTCGGGCCCGCCGTCCGGGACGCCGCGCCCGGCCTGGCCGAGGTGGTGACCATCGCCAACGCGTGCAGCGCGGGCGGGCACGCCCTCGCGCTCGCCCAGGACCTGGTCGACGCCGGCGAGGCCGACGCGGTCGTTGTCGGCGCCGCCGACACGATGACCGCCTCCATGCTCGCGATGATCGGCAAGGTCGCCCCGACGCCCACCGCGCAGGTCCGCCCGTTCGACCGCGGCCGCACCGGCGTGCTGCTCGGAGAGGGTGCCGCCGCGCTCGTCGTGGTCCCCGAGGACTGGACCGGGCCGGCCGTCGGCCGGCTGCTCGCCACCGGGCTGTCTTGCGACGCCGTGCACGAGACAGCCCCCGATCTGGACGGCATCTGCCGGGCGATGCGCGATGCCTGGGCGCGGAGCGGCCGCGGCCCGGAAGAGGTGGACCTGGTGGTGGCCCACGGCACCGGCACGGCCCTGAACGACCCCACGGAGTGCGCCGCGTTGCTGCGGTGCCTGCCCCGGCCCGGAGCGCCCCTGATCACCGCCGTCAAGGGCGCCGTCGGCCACCTGTCGGGCGCCGCCGCCCTGGCCAACCTCGACGTGGCGCTGCGGTGCCTGGCGAGCGGCATGGTGCCGCCGGTCGTCGGGCTGGTGGACCCCCTGCCCGAGGGCGACGGGCTCACCTTCGTCCGGGACGTCCGCGCCCGCCGCGGCGTCACCCTGGCCCAGGTCAACGCCTTCGGCTTCGGCGGCGTGAACGCGGTGACCCTGGTGGAGGCGCCGTGACCAGCACGCCGGCCCCGCCGGCCGCCGGTGCGGCGCCGGCCTCGCTCGCCGTCGGCGCCGCAC
This sequence comes from Micromonospora sp. NPDC047738, assembly GCF_040642675.1. Lineage (NCBI taxonomy): Bacteria > Bacillati > Actinomycetota > Actinomycetes > Micromonosporales > Micromonosporaceae > Micromonospora > Micromonospora sp. NPDC047738. The sequence goes on along the minus strand of NZ_JBEYSO010000016.1, from coordinate 96,617 downwards.
CGGGATCCGCCCCGGCCACCGCCGTCGCGGTCACCTCCTGGAGCATCCACCTGCCCGCGCCGCCGGCGTCCACGACTACGCCGTGCTCTGCGGCGCCGACCTCACCCGGCGGGCGCGTCAGCGCGACCTCGGCACCCGGCGCGGCCGTCGCCGGCCTGCCGCCGGTGGACCCCGCCTGCCCGCCCGATCGCGCGCACACCCTGCTCGGCCGCAAGGGGCTGCTGTACAAGGAGCCGGCCACCCGGCTCGCGCTGTGCGCCGTGCACCGTGCCCTGGGCCTGCCCGACGGCGTCCGCCCCGATGCCACCCTCGATCCCGGCACCGCTGTCGTGGCCGCCAGCAACCTCGGCAACGTCGGCACGATCATCGACGTGACCCGCGCCGTCGCCCGCGAGGGCAGCCGGGGGGTCAGCCCGATGGCGGCGCCCAACGCGTCCAGCAACGTCATCGCCAGCAGTGTCGCGCTGTGGTTCCGGTTCGGCGGGCCGAACCTGATGGTCTGCTCCGGCGAGACCGCCGGCCTGGACGCGCTCGCCCTGGGCGCCCTGCTCCTGCGTGCCGGCCGGGCCGACCGGGTGCTGGTCGTCGGCGCGGAACCCGACGACGAGACGGCCGTCGCGGTGCGCCGGGGCCCCGCCGCCGGCGCCGCCGCGCCGCCGCTGCGCGCCGGGGCCGCCTGCGTGGTCCTCGAACCCGCCGCGCGGGCCGCCGTCCCGCTGGCCACCCTGACGGTCGGGCCGGCCGTCCGCCGTCGCGCGGACGTACCCCCGTGGCCGGCCGGGCCCCGGGTCGTGGTCGGCCCCGGCCACCTCGACCCCGCGGCCGCCTGGGGCGACTGCTACGGCGCGCAGGGAGTGCTCCAGACGGCGCTGGCCGCGCGGCTCGTCGCCGAGGGCGCGGACGGCGTCGCGGTGCTCTGCGGCGGCGACGACGACGGCTGGCGTACCGCCCTGCTCACCCCGGCCACCACAACCGGGAGGCAGCCGTGACGACGCCGGCCGTACGGGAGCTGCGCCGGCCCACGCCGGGCGGCCCGCTCGTGGCCTTCGTCCACGGGCTGGAGGACTCCTGGGAGAGCTGGCTGCCGTTGAGCCACGCGCTGCCGCCCGCGTGGTCCCCGGTCGCCCTCGACCTGCCGTGGCGGCCCGGCAACGACTACCAGTGGCGGCGCCGCCCCTCCGCCCAGTGGCTGGCCGACGGCCTCGACCGGCTGGGCCGGCGCCCGGACCTCCTCGTGGCCCATTCCTTCGGCGCCAACGCCCTGCTCGAACTGCTCTGCGTCCGCGACCAGCGGGTGCCCGACACCGTCATGCTGATCTGCCCGCTGTACCGGCCGCCGGACGTCGCCGTGACCTGGCGGGTGTTCGAACGCGCCCGGCGGGCCTTCGAACGGCACATCCACGACTCGCTGCGCAGCCGGCTCGGCAAGCGGCTGCGAGCCATGGAGGCCGAGGTGGTGGACCTGATGATCGCCAAGGCGGTCGACCGGATCGGCCCCGCTGGCTTCCTGACCGTGTTCGACCAGTTCTGCGCCAGCGCGTCACTGCGGCTGGACCGGGTGACGGCCCGGGTGCTGGTGCTCGCCGGCGGGTCGGACCCGACCCTGTCCCCGGAGGCCGCACGGACCCTCGCCGACGGCATGCCGCACGCGTCGCTGTCGGTCGGCGACGGCTACGACCACTTCTGCTACGCCCGCCAGCCCGAGGATGTCGCGTCCCGCCTGCGGGCCTTCGTCGACGCGATCCCCGTCGTCACCGGTCATCCCAAAGGAGCAGCCACGTGACAACCCTCGCCCCGCACCCGCCCACCTCGAGCGTCCTGTCCGGCCGGCCGCGCTACGAAGGCGCCAACATCCGCACCTGGATCGGTTTCAAGCACTTCATGTACCTGGTAGAGGAGGCGGTCCTGCAGTGGCTGCTCGACCAGGGCCACGGCGCCCGCGCGCTCTTCCACGAGCACGGCCTCGGCACCGAGATCATCGACTGCTCGGTGCAGCTGCCCGCCGTGCTGGAGGTGGACGACGAGGTCCGCGCGGAGGTGGTCGCCGGCACCGGGAACCGGCTGCGGGTGCAGCTGTCGGTGAGCCGTGACGGGCAGGACGTCGTGGTGCTGCGGGGACACGTCACGGTCGCCCTGGTGCCCGAGACCGACGCGTCGGTGCACCGGCCCGCCCCGGCCGCCATCGCGACATGGGAGGCGCCGGGACTCGGCGCGGCGACCGGCCTGCGCGCGGAGCTCCCATTGCCGGCCGGCGCCGACCCCGTCTCCGTGTTGACCCCGGCCGGCTCGGCGGCCTTCCTGTGGTCCTGGCGGGCGCCGTACTTCTACTGTCACTTCTCCGACCGGGTGCAGCACTCCGGCTTCGTGCGCGCCCTGGAGGAGGTCGTCGACCGGTTCCTCGCCGACCGGGGCATCTCTGTGGGGCGCATGCTGCGGGAACGCGCGTGGATCCCGGTGGTGTCGCGGGCCCGGGTACGCCTGGCCGAGCCGGCCCACATGGAGGAGACGGTGCACACCGTCTTCCAGGTCGACGACGTCCTGCGGTCGATGATGTTCACCGGCCGGATGGACTGCTACGTCCAGCGCGACGACCGGCTGGTGCTGGTCGCCACGGCGAGCATCCTGCACGGGTACGCGATCAGCCGGGGACCGAACGCCGGTCAGCTCGCCCAGCTCGACCCCGAGGTGTGCGCGATCCTCACCGGGGGGCACCAGTGACCCGCGCGCCCGCCCGCCCCCGGCTCTTCTTCTCCTTCCGCAGCCCGTACAGCTGGCTCACCATCCGCCGGCTGCGCGCAGCGGTGCCCCAGGCGTTCACGGAGCTGGACTGGTTCCCTTACTGGGACCCCGACGCGCGCACCTGTGCCGCCCTCGACGAGCGCGGCGCGGAGTTCCACTACGTGCAGATGAGCCGGGCCAAGCACCTCTATCTGCTGATGGACACGAAACGGCTGGTGCAGCGCGAAGGTGTGCCGATGGCGTGGCCGATCGACGTCGACCCGCACTGGGAGGTGCCGCACCTGGGCTGGCTGGCGGCCCGCCGCGCGGGCCGCGCGGAGGCGTTCTACGACGAGGTGGTCGCCGCCCGATGGGAACGCGGCGAGAACATCTGCGAGCCGAAGGTGGTGGCCGGGTGCGCCGAGCGCAGCGGCCTGGACCCGGAACTCGTCACGGGCGCGGTCGACGACCCACAGCTGCGGGCGGAGGGCGCGGCCTGCCTCGAACGCGCCTACCTCGACGACGTCTTCGGGATCCCGTACCTGAAGTGGGGGCGGCACCGGTTCTGGGGACTGGACCGCCTCGACGGGTTCCTGCGGCTGTGGCGGCCCGACGCGCCCCCCTTTCCCGTTCCCGCCGACGCCGGAACGGACGACGCGGGGCTTCCTGACCGGGCGGAGGCCATCGTGACCTCCGGCGGCTACGACACCGACACGACGGGCGGGTGTGGATGATGTTCCCCCTCGACACACAGGCCATCCGGCAGCAGCGCATGCAACGGCTGGCCGCGACGCTGCGGTTGTTCGCCGAACTCGGCTACGACGAGGGTGCCGGCGGGCACATCACCGCCCGCGACCCCGAGCGGCCCGACTGCTTCTGGATCAATCCGTTCGGCATGTACTTCGGCCACGTCAAAGTCAAGGACCTGCTGCTCGTCGACAGCGACGGGCAGGTGCTCGCCGGCAACGGGCGGATCAACCCCGCCGGGTTCGTCATCCACTCGGCGGTGCACGCCGCGCGGCCCGACGTCATCTGCGCCGTGCACACCCACTCGGTGTACGGCCGGGCGTTCGCCACCCTGGGCCGCCTGCTCGACCCGATCACGCAGGACGCCTGCGCGTTCTACGGCGACCACGCCCTCTTCGACGACTACAGCGGGGTGGTGCTCGACGAGCGCGAGGGCAAACGCCTCGCCGACGCGCTGGGCTCGGCCAAGGCCGCGATCCTGCGCAACCACGGCCTGCTGACCGTGGGTGGGACCGTGGAGGAGGCCGCCTGGTGGTTCGTCGCCATGGAACGGTCCTGCCAGGTGCAGCTCGCCGCCGAGGCCGCCGGCAAGCCGGTGCTCATCGACCACGAGGAGGCCGAGCGGACCCGCGAGGTGATCGGCTCGCCCGGCATCGGCCGGTACAACTTCAAGCCGCTGTACGAGGGTGTCCTGCGCCGCCACCCGGACCTGCTGGACTGAGGATGCCGCGCGTGGAGCTACCGCCCGCCCTGCTCGCCGCCCGCGTCGCCGCCGCCCCCGACGCGCCGGCGCTCGCCGACGAGGCCGGCGCCCTCAGCTGGGACGGGCTGGCCCGCCGGGTCAACCGGTGGACGGGCCTGCTCGCCGGGGTAGGGGTCGTCGCCGGCGACGCGGTCGCGCTGATGCTCGGCAACCGCCGGGAGGCCGTGGAGGCGCTGCTGGCCTGCCTGCACGCGGGCGTTACCGCGGTGCCGGTGAACTGGCACCTCACCGCGCCGGAGGTGACGTACCTGCTGGAGGACTCCGGCGCCCGGCTGCTCCTGGTCGACCCGCCCCGGGCAGAGGTGGGCGCCAAGGCGGCGGCCGAGGCGGGCACCGTGCGAGCTCTGGTCACCGGCGACCGCGACGCGTACGGCCTTGCCGCGGCGGAGCCGGCGCTCGCGGCGCTCGACCCGCACGCCCCACCGCTGGCGCAGAAGTGCGGGCAGCTGATGATCTACACGTCGGGCACCACTGGACGACCCAAGGGCGTGCTGAACGGGCTGTTCGTCACCGGGGCGCCGTTCGAGCGGGTCACCCGCCTGCTCGACTACGCCACCGGCACGCTCGGCGTGCCCACCGATGGCCGGGTCCTGCTGGTCGGGCCCTGGTACCACTCCGCCCAACTGTTCTTCGCGCTGCTGCCGCTGCTCAACGGGGCCGCACTGGTGCTGCGGGAACGGTTCGACCCCGTCGCGACGCTGGCCGCCATCGACGCCGAGCGGATCACCGAGTGTCATCTCGTGCCGACCCAGTTCGTGCGGATGCTGCGCCTCGACGAGGCCAGCCGGGCCGGCTTCTCGGGAGCCAGCCTGCGCCGGATCTGGCACGGCGGGGGCGCCTGCCCGCCCGACGTCAAGCGCCGCATGATCGACTGGTGGGGCCCGGTGCTGGTCGAATATTACGCGGCCACCGAGGGGGGAGTGGTCACCCTCATCGACTCGGCCGACTGGCTCGCCCACCCCGGCAGCGTCGGGCGGGCCGTGCCGCCGAACCAGATCCTCGTCATCGACGACGACGGCCGCGAGCTCGGCCCGCACCAGCGGGGCCGCATCTTCATCCGTCGGCCCGGCCGCGGCTTCCGCTACCACAACGCCGCGGAGAAGACGCGCGCCGCGCACCTCGCGCCGGGGGTGTTCACGTACGGCGAGGTGGGGCACCTCGACGACGACGGCTACCTGTACCTCACCGGCCGCGCCCAGAACATGATCGTTTCGGGGGGCGTGAACGTCTACCCGGCCGAGGTCGAGCAGGTGCTGCTGCGGCACCCGGAGGTTCACGACGCCGTCGTGCTCGGCGTCCCCGACGACGAGTACGGCGAGCGGGTGGCCGCCGTCGTCGAGTGGAAACCGGGCGGCGGGCAACGGTCCTGGTCGGCGCTCGACGCCCACTGCCGGCGCCACCTGGCCGGGTTCAAGGTGCCCCGCTGCTGGCGGTCGGTCGACGCCGTCCCGCGCGAGCCGACCGGCAAGGTCCGCCTCGACCAGTTGCGCACGCTCTGCGGGGACGACCGATGGGAGCGCTGAAGGACATGCCAGCCACGCGACCGGCCCCGGTCGACATCGCCCACCCCGCGACCTACGCCGGCGGGGTGCCGCACGAGGAGTTCGACCGGCGCCGCCGCGAGGAGCCGGTCGGGTGGGTGCCGGAGCCGGCGCTCTGGCGGCACAGCGCCGCCGGCCGCATCCAGCAGCGGGGCGCCGGGTTCTGGGCGGCGACGACCCACGAGGCGGTCGTGGAGGTGTCCCGGCAGCCCGAGGTGTTCTCTTCCGCGCTGCGCGGGGCGTTCCTGCACGACCCGCGCACCCCGGCGGACCTGGAATTCATGCGGCAGCTGCTGGTGAACATGGACGCCCCGCAGCACGTGCGGATCCGCCGCCTGGTGACCTCGGTGTTCACCCCGCGCGCCGTGCGCTCGCTCGCCGACACCGTCACCCGGCACGCCCGGGACCTCGTCGAGGCCGTGCGCCGGCGGGACACGTTCGACGCGGTCACCGACCTGGCGGCGGAACTGCCCCTGCTCGTGCTCGCCGACCTGCTGGGCCTGCCCCGCGGCGACCGGCATCTGCTGTACCGCTGGAGCAACAACCTGGTCGGCTTCGACGACCCGGAGTACGGCGGCGGCGACGTCGAGGTCTACCGGCAGACGTTCGCGGAGGCGTTCCAGTACGCGCTGGCCGTAGCCGTACGGCGGCGGGCCGCGCCCCGCGACGACCTGATCAGCCTGCTCGCCGCCGCCGAGGTCGACGGGCGGCGGCTGACCGACCGGGAGTTCTGCCAGTTCTGGCTGCTGCTGGTGGTCGCCGGCAACGAGACGACCCGCCACCTGATCTCCGGCGCCCTGCACCTGCTGCTGCACGACGAAGCGCTACGCCGGCGCTGGCTCGGCGCGCCGCTGTCCACCGCCACCGCCGTCGACGAGTTCCTCCGGGTGGTGACCCCGATCATGCAGTTCCGCCGGACCGCCACCCAGGACACCACCCTGGCCGGCACCAAGATCGCCGAGGGCGACAAGGTCGTCATGTTCTACGTCTCCGCCAACCGCGACGCCGCGGTCTTCGCCGACCCCCATCGGGTGGACCTGGAGCGGGCACCCAACCCGCACCTCAGCTTCGGCATGGGCCCGCACTTCTGCCTGGGCGCCCACCTGGCGCGGATGGAGATGGCCGCGCTGCTCGACGCCGTCGTCCCGCACCTTCCCCGACTTGCTACCACGGGCCCGGTCGTCCGACTGGAGTCCAACTTTGTCAACGGCATCAAGTCGATGCCTGTGGGCTGGACCTGAGATCCAGGGCCGGACCAGCGGAGAGGAGAGCTCGATGTCCCTCAACGAACGGCTGCGAGAGTACAAGTCCCGCCAGGAGGCGGGCGAGGTGCCACCGATTACGCCGGCCCACCTCGAGGTGATCTACCGGGAGGCGCACGCACTGGCCGCCTCGGGCGCCGAGGACCGGGTGCTGAAAGTGGGCGCGCCGTTCCCGTCCTTCGAGCTGCCCGACGAAAACGGCGAGCTGATCTCCTCCGCCGACCTGTTGTCCCGGGGACCGCTCGCGGTGGTCTTCTACCGGGGCGTCTGGTGCGACTACTGCAACTTCGAGCTGGAGGCGCTGGAGGAGGTCTACCCGCGGATCAAGGAACTCGGCGCCGACCTGGTGGCCATCTCGCCCGTCACCATGCCCATGCTGCGCGCGGCCATCCGCCGCAACAATCTCTCGTACCGAATCCTCAGCGACCGGGGCAACATCTACGCCGCGCGGTTCAACCTGACCTACACGATGAACCAGGACCTGCTCGACGTGTGGGGCAGCTTCGGGATGGACTTCTCGAAGATCAACGGCGACGACAGCAACAGCATGACGATGCCCGGGGTGTTCCTCGCCGACACCGACGGCGTGCTGCGCTTCGCAACGGCGTACGCGCGCCACTGGGAGCGAACGGAGCCGGCCGACCTGCTCGCGGCCATCGAACGCCTGAGCCCGGACCGCTCGGTCCGGTCCTGACCAGCGTCAACGGTCGCGTCGCCACCTTGCGCCGGGTGGCGGCGCGACCCTCGCGAAGGGGGAAACATGCATCTCAACGTGTTCACCGAATGCTCGCCGTCGCCCCAGTTCGTCGGCATGTGGCGCGCGCCCGGCGACGCCACCGGCACCGGCTACCGGTCGCTGGACTACTGGGCGGCGGTCGCCCGGCGGCTGGAGGCCGCCTGCGTCGACGCGCTGTTCTTCGCCGACATCCACGGCACCTACGACGTCTACCAGGGGTCGTGGGCGACCGCGGTCCGGCACGCCGTGCAGATCCCCTCGATCGACCCGGTGCCGGTCGTCGCCGCGGCGGCGATGGCGACCACCGACCTGGGCTTCGCCGTCACGTACTCCACCACCTACCACCAGCCGTACGAGTGCGCCCGGCTCTTCTCCACGCTCGACCACCTCACCCGGGGCCGGATCGGTTGGAACATCGTCACCTCGTATCTGCGCTCGGCCACCGACAACGGGCTCGGCGAATATCTGGACCACGACCTGCGCTACGACCGGGCCGACGAGTACCTCGAGGTGGTCCGCGCGCTCTGGGAGCGCAGCTGGGACGACGGCGCGGTGGTCCGCGACACCGACGCCGACGTCTTCACCGACCCGTCGCGGGTGCACGCGATCGACCACCGGGGCGACTGGTTCACCGTGCGCGGGCCGCACCAGTGCGAGCCGTCCCCGCAGCGCACACCCGTGCTGTACCAGGCGGGCGCGTCGGGCCGGGGGATGGCGTTCGCCGCCCGGCACGCGGAGGTGATCTTCCTGACCATGGCCGATCCCGAGAGCGGGGCCGAGACGGTCCGGCGGCTGCGCCAGCGGGTGGCCGACGCGGGGCGCGACCCGCGCGGCGTGCGCGCCCTACAGGGCACAATGGTGATGGTCGGCGCCGACCGGGCGGACGCGAAGCGCAAGGCGGCGCAGTACCACGACCTGTGGAGCCCGGAGGGGCAACTGGCGAAGTGGTGCGGCTGGATGGACATCGACCTGGCCGCGTATCCGGATGAAACCCCGGTCGACGAGGTGAAGAACCAGGGCAGCCAGTCGTTCCTGGGCTTCCTGCGCGGGCTGAGCCCCGAGCGGTCGTGGACCATCGGCGACGTGCGGTACCTGGTGTCCCGCCCCCGGCGGGCCCGCCGGGACGCGCCGATGACCCTGTTCGGCACGGCCGAGGAGATCGCCGACCGGATGGAGCAGTGGCTGGAGGTCGCCGACGTCGACGGGTTCAACCTGATCCCGTGCAGCCCCTCGGACGGCCTTGGCGACATCTGCGACCTGCTCGTCCCCGAGCTGCAACGACGCGGCATGTTCCGCACCGCCTACCGGGAGGGCGAGACGCTGCGGCAGCGCTACTTCGGCCCGGAGGCCTGACGACAAGGACTACTGAGCGTCCGCTCGACCTGGTCCTTCAGGGCGCGGGTAGCCAGTCGTTCGTGGTCAACGGGGGCCGCCAGTCGTAGACGGCTCGGCGAGCAGGTCGCGCAGCCGCTCGACGAGGCGCAGCCTGTCCCGGTGCGTGCGGGCCAGCGGGGTCACGTTGAGGGTGCTCACCCCCGCCTCTCGGTACGCGGCCAGCCGCTCGGCCACCCAGGAGGCGGGCCCGATCAGGCAGGTGCCCTCCACCAACTCCTCGGGCACCGCCTCGGCCGCCGCGTCTCGTCGCCCGGCCAGGTACAACTCCTGCACGGTGCGGGCCGCCGCGCCGAACCCGTACCGCGCCGCGAGGGTGTTGTAGAAGTTTGCGCCCACCGCGCCCATGCCCCCGAGATAGAGCGCCAGTTCCTGCCGGGCCAGCCGGCGCAGGTGGGTGACGTCGTCGCCGATCGCCAGCAGGGCGTTGACGTTCACGTCGAGCGGCCCGAGCGACGGGTCGCGCCGCCCGGCGCCGCGGGCCAGGCTCTCGCCCCAGACAGCGGCGGACCGCTCGGGGTAGAAGAAGGCCGGCTGCCAGCCCTCCGCCAACTCCGCGGCCAGCTCGACGTTGCGCGGCCCGATGGCGGCGAGGGTGATCGGGATGCGTTCCCGGACCGGCTTGTTGATCAGCTTGAGCGGTCGGCCCAGGCCGGTGCCCTGGTCGGCGGGGAGCGGGATGCGGTAGTGGGTGCCCTGGTGGACCAGCCGCTCCCGGCGCCAGACCCGTCGGCAGACGTCGATCACCTCGCGCGTACGGGCGACGGGCGCGTCGAACGGCACGCCGTGAAACCCCTCGATGACCTGCGGGCCGGAGGTGCCCAGGCCGAGGGTGAACCGGCCCGATGAGACGTGGTCGAGCCCGGCGGCCGTGGTGGCGATCAGCGTCGGGGTGCGCGTGTACAGCTGCATCACCCCGGAGGCGATCCCCAGCCGCCGGGTCCGTCCGGCGATGAACCCCAGCTGGCTGACGGCGTCGAACGTGTACAGCTCGGCCACCAGCACCAGGTCCAGTCCCGCCTGCTCGAAGTCGACCAGCTCGTCGGCGATGTCGGTGATGCCGGCGCGATAGTTGAGAGGCATGCCCAGCCGCATCGACGACACTCCCGAGATCGTATGTATGAGTATGTGCAAGCCTTCCTACGTCATCCCGAAGGGTTTCCACAAGTTCCGGGGCCGGTGTCCGAGCAGACAGAACCGGCCGACGATCAGGCGGGCCGCCTCCTCGTGTTCTCTAGTGTTTAGCAGGCTTAGCTAGTATCTATGGGCGAGGATGTGGTTTCCTCTACGTGTGCTGTGCCGGGCGGAAGGTGAGCCGACGTGACACAAGCCGAGCCCCTGCCGAGACTCAACATCTCGGATCTCCGGGCGCTGACCGGGCGAGTGCCCGGGACCTCGCTGATCGAGCTCTCCCGCAACGATCACATCTACCGTGCTGGATCACCCGACGCCCACGTCTACGTCGTCGAGCGTGGCCAGGTGAAGACCCAGATGGTAGCCGCGAGCGGCAAACGCTGCCTGCTCTCGGTGCACGTGGCGGGTGACCTGTTCGGCGAGACCGCCCTGCTCGGACTGGAGCGGCTGGAGTCCGCGATCGCGTTGACCCGAACCGTGCTGCGGCGGATCCCGGCAGCGCGCGCCGCCGCTGTGCTGACCGCCGAAGGCTCCGCCGGCGTGCTCGCGCGTCACCTCAGCATCCGTCTGCAGCACCAGCAGAAGGTGGTGGCGGACATGGTGACGATGCCAAGCGAGCTGCGCCTCGCGGTGCGCCTGCAGGATCTGGCCGAGCGCTTCGGCCGGCGCGGCCCGTTCGGCACCCGGGTGGACATCGCTCTCACCCAGGAGGACCTGTCCGAGATGGTCGGTACCACGCGGACCCGAGTCGGCCAGTTCCTCAAGCGATTCCGCGAACTAGAAATGGTGGATTTCACCCCTCGGTCACATTTGACGGTGCACGAGGAGCGCCTTTCCGAGTGGATTGCGACCGCGGCGCATTGACTGCTCATTAGTGAGCAGACTGTCGGGCGGGCAACGGTAGAAGATGCCTTGCAACAGCTCACTCGTAAGGGAGGTTAGCCATGAAGAAGCTTGTTGTTCGCAAGCTGGAGCCGATCAAGACCAGCGCCGCCGCGGACTGCGTTCCGTCCGCCGCCTGACAAGGCCCGATGATCGGCGGGAACCGGCGCGAGCGATCGCCCGGTTCCCGCCGAGCGCCGTCTGCACCGCAGAAGTGAAGGGATCACCCCATGGCCGTCAACACGGCTGACTCCGTCGTCACCGTCCGCCCGTTCGTCTCGACCACTGACGGCGCGGAGGTCATCATCGGCGACACCGACCGCAAGGTCTATCTCGCCATTCCGGCCGAGGGGCTGGACATTCTGCATGCGCTCGCCGAGGGCCGGACCATCGCCGAGACCGCCCGGATCTACGAGCGTAAGCACGGCGAGAGCGCGGACATCGAGGATTTCGTCGCCGTGCTGGCCGACGAGGGTTTCATCACTCGCGGCGGTGAGCCCGCCCCCGCCACCGAACCCGCCCACGAGCACGGGCATCGGGCGATCAAGCGGTGGAGCTTCGACTGGATCTCGCCCGCCACCGCGCGCCGACTCACCGGTCCTGCCGTGATCGTGCCGGGCCTCGCGGTCATCCTGGCCGGCGTGGTGATGGCGGCCAGCGATCCGGGCCTGCTGCCCGGCGCCCGGGCGCTGCTGTTCACGGGCGGAAACTTCGCGGTGCTCACCGTGGTCAGCGTCACGCTGGCGATGATCGGGCTGTCGCTGCACGAATTCGCGCACGCGCTGGCGGCTCGTTCAGTGGGTGTGTCGGCGACCCTCGGCATCAGCAACCTGATGTACATCCTGGTCGCCCAGACGGACATCAGCGGCATCTGGATGGCATCGAAGCGCGCGCGGTACAAGGCATTCCTCGCCGGGTTCTTCGTGGACGCGTTTTTCAGTTCCCTGCTGATCGCGTTCCTGTTCGGCGCCCGGCACGGCGTCCTCGATGCGCCCAATTGGTCGGTCCTGCTGGCCAGTGCGGCTCTGCTCACCTTTCTGGTGCGCATCGGATTCCAGTTCTTCTTCTACCTACGGACCGATATCTATTACGTGATCGCGACTGCCCTGAACTGCCGCAACCTGATGTCGGACACCGAGCGGTTCCTGTCCAACGGGATCAAGCGGTTGACCTTCCGTCGAGACAAGGTGGTCTCGCAGGCGGGTATCCCGCGCAAGGAAATGCGCAAGGTGCGGGTGTACGGAGCGATCTGGGTGTTCGGCCGGATCTTCTCACTGTTCGCCCTGGTGTTCACGATCCTGCCGGTGCTGTGGGTCTATCTCGAACAGTTCGTGCTGCTGGCGATGGGAGAGCCGACGCGGTTCTCGTCGGCCGACTTCGCAACAGTGGCGGTGCTGGCTGGGCTGCTCAACGGCGGCGGCCTGGCGATGTGGGGCCGTAACCTGTGGCGCGGCTGGCGCCGCCGGCGCGCCGAGGACGTCAAGATGCTCGCTCGGCAGGCCGCAGCCGGCTGACCCGCCCGACGACGCCGGGCCCGTGCGGGCCCGGCGTCCCGGCGTTCCTGGGCTCCTGGATCTGCACCCGGTCATCCTGGAAGCGATTACGGAGACGAGCGGCCGGTGCTTCGCGCGGAGGAGCGGGCGGAGTGTTGAGTTCAGCGCACGATCGCTGCGGTCGCCTTGTGACCTTCGAGGCGTTCGAGTTCCTCGGCGGTGGCGTCGTACGTGCCGAGGTGAAGGGTCTGATCGGAATACCCGATGCCGTCGGTGTTGTATTAGAAGCCGATGTTGCCCCACGGAATGAAGTAGATGAGGTCGCCGTCCTTCGGGTCTGAACCTGGCGATCCCTCGTACCTCAAAGCTCGCGGAAGATCGGCGATCTTTTCGCGGCCGTTGAATTCCTCGAGCGTGAGGGTGAGTGGCAGCATGCTCAGGAAGTCACGGGTGGCGGGGCTGTCTGCACCGATGGTCACGTCCACTGACTCGGAGCCCACGGTGAACCGGACAATGGTGCCCACGATGGTCTGATCGGTGCTGGGCGGTGCCAGGCTTGGGCCGCTCTGGGGTGCCGACGAGGAACCCGGCGTGGACGGCGCGGCTGTGGGAGTGGCCTCGCCGGCGGAAGGCGCACCGCACGCGGCGAGGGAAAGGGCCAGCACGAGCGCTGCCGCCGCCCTGAGAATCTTCTTCCGCATGCGATGAAACCCTTCCGGTCAGGCCTCGCCCGTTCAGGCCGTGGACAGTCCGCTGCCATCCAACGTGCCTCCTCCGCCCGCAGGGAGTCCCTGTCGAGAGACGTACTGGCAGGGCACCTCTGACGCCCGCCCGGCACAGGACTTGAAGGCCATGAAGGTCGCGCTGTTCAGAGGCGCGATGTCAGCGGGCGGTGTAGCCGCCGTCGACAGGAAGTGCGACGCCGATGACGAAGCTGGCACCGGGGCTGCACAGCCACAACACCGCAGCGGCGATCTCTTCGGGTTCGCCGAGCCGGTTGATGGGTTGGTTGGCGATGGCCTCGGCGCGGTCGAGCTCGCCCTTGTCGATCATTTCGGTGACCATCGGGGTGGCGATGGTCCCGGGGCAGACCGCGTTGATCCGGATACCGTGCGGCGCGTATTCGAGGGCGGCGCTGCGGGTGAGGCCCAGCACGCCGTGCTTGGACGCGTGGTAGGCGGCGCGGCCGGGCAGGCCCACGAGCCCGCCGAGGGAGGAGCAGTTGACGATGGCGCCGTTGCCTTGGCTGCGCATCTGGGCGAGTTCGTGTTTCATGCAGGCCCACACGCCTCGCAGGTTGACGGCGTTGACCCGGTCGAAGACCTCGGCAGGCTCATCGGCGGCATCGCTGGGCGGAACTTGAATGCCGGCGTTGTTGAACGCCATGTCGAGCCGGCCGAACTCCTCGACCGTCGAGCGGACGGCGGCGGCGACGCTGGCCTCGTCTGTCACGTCGCAAGACACACCGAGCACCCGGTGACCGGCGGCGGCCAGAGTCTCGGTGGCGGTCTGGACAGCGGCCCGGTTGATGTCGGCGAGGGCGACCGCGGCGCCGGCCTCGGCGAAAGCGCGGGCGGTGGCCAGGCCCATGCCGGAGCTGGCGCCGGTGATCAGGGCGACCTGGCCGGTGAAGTCGTAGTTCGGGTTCATCGTTGCGGTTGCCCTCTCAATGAGCAGCAGGTTTGTTGGCAGGCGATCCGGCGGGCGAGTCGGGCGGGGGCATGCGGGGCCAGGTGGCGCATCGGTGCCGGTGACATCGGCGGCGACCACGTCAGCGATGCGTTCCCTGCGCTTCTACCGTGAACCGGCGCAGGCCGATGGTCGGGGTAGGCACTGTCCAGCAAACCCGATTTCACGACCGGGTGAGGAGTTTCTGCTGGAAGGTGTACTGGTAAGGCATCCCGACGCCGGGTCGCAGGTCAGATCGGTGGGTTGGGCTTCTCGGGTGCTTCGCCGTGGGCGCGGAGTTCGGCCAGGACGACAACCCCGAAGAGCACGGCGGTGGCGACGTCGCCTGCGGCCAGCGCGTTGGGTGCTGACCTCGACACGCGGCAGCCTGGCCTCGCGCGGATCACTCATCTGCCGAGACGACCACTGCGCCCCCTTGGAATCAGTGATCTGAAGACCCAACGAGGTAGGCCAACCCCTGTTGTGGGCACATCCACGTTCCGAGCGCTCACCTCCGAGCGGACCGTGCCGCGTGGCCGATCCGTACCGGCAACGGAGGTTCCGCCGGTCAGGGGTTCGATGGGACCATCTAGCCATGCGGATACGTAGATTTCCTCCACGCTTGGCCGCACGATTGGCGCTCGTCTTCATGCTCACCGCCGGCGCGCTCGGGGTACCGGCGTTGGGCGCCGGGCCGGCCAGCGCCGCCGAGCCGGATCCGACGATGAACGACGCGGTCTTCAGCCGGCCGACCGGGACGGCCGCCCAGCAGAACGCGATCTTCATCCAGCTCGCGCGGATCATCGACCGCGTGCCGGCCGGCGGCGAGATCCAGATGTCCTGGTTCGGGTTCGACGTCACCGACGTCGTCGACTCGGAGACCACCCCCGACCTGCCCGGACGGCTGCTGAACGCGCACCGGCGGGGGGTACGTGTCAAAATCATCCTGGATCACGAGCAGGTCAGCCAGCGGCCGTACCAACGGCTGCTGCCGGTTCTCGGTAGCAACGACACCGCCGGGTCGTACATCGTGCACTGCGCCGACAAGTTTCCCGGCGCCGACCGTGGCTGCATCGGCACCCGCCGGATCGACTACACCGACTCGTCGGTGACCGCCTACAACCACAACAAGTTTCTGATCGCGTCCAGCATCGTGCTCAACAACGGCTCGATCGTGTCCAACGTGGTCTTCCAAGGCTCGGCGAACCTGGGCTGGTGGGACGCGAACGAGGCGTACAACAACGGGCTGACGTTCAGCGACGCCACCACCTACCAGGCGTACCGGCAGTACTTCGCGGACCTGCGGTCGTACCGCTACAGCTCGGCCGGGAACAACGACTACTACTGGGGCACCCCGACAGGTACGACGTTCCGGGCGTACTTCTTTCCGCGGCGGGAGCGCTCCGGGCAGCCGGTCAGCGACCCGGCCACCGACACCATCGTCAGCGTGCTCAACTCGGTCGCCTCCTGCTGGTACGACGACAACGGCACCCGCCGGCAGACCGACGTACGGGTCAACATGTTCTCGTTCAACCGGCCCGAGGTGGCCAAGCGGCTCACCGCGCTGCGCAACGCCGGCTGCTGGGTCGACGTCGTCTACAGCGAGGCGAACGCGCAGGTGCTGAACGCGCTGGGCAGCAACGTCCAGCTCACCAAGTGCAACTACAACGTCGGGCCGGGCCGGGACATCCGCACGCACAACAAGTACATGCTGATCGACGGCGCGTACGACGACGACATCGTGCCCCGGGTCTTCACCGGCAGCCACAACTACAACGTCTCGGCGCTGCGCCAGGCCGACGAGGCGATGCTGCGCGTCATGGGCCGGGGCATCCACGACGACTACCTCAGCGACTTCTGGCACGTCCGGGACACCTGCCGGGCCAACGGCGGGGCGATCCGCTGAGCCGGTGCACCGTCACGATCCCCGTGATCCGGGTCGATCACGCCGCCGGGACGCCCGGAGCGCCGTACCCTGATCACGGGGATCACCTGGGAGAAGGCCAACTCGTCGGGGAGACCGCCTCACCCGCCCTCATGCCCCGCCACGCCCAACCGCAGAGCCAAGTGACGTTGGCAGATCAGGTCGCCCTCAAGGTGGCGCGAAGCGCCTGGTATGCGGCGAGCATGCGCCCTTTATGCAGGCGCTGGCGAGACTCGCCGTAGCGATTCATCGGAATGCCCGAATGTCCACCGTGCGCCGCTTCATGGCGGGCGAGCCGATGATCCGGCCGCGGCGGACCGGATGGCGGTGGCGGAAGGTCAGGAGGAGGCGGGATGGATAAAGTCAGCATCTTCGATACGAGCCCGGTCTTCGCCCGTGGGCTCGCCGGGTTGCTGGCGGTGGAGGGTTTCGAGGTGATTGAGGTCAGATCCAGCACGGAGGGGGACTACTGCCGGCAGGCAGACATCTTTCTGGTCGACCCGGCAGCGGTCCGGGTGGGCACCCTCTGGGCCTTCGTCGCGGAGGTGTCGTTGGTGGCACCCGTGTTGGTGCTCGCTCCCTTTGGTGGTCACCGGACGCCCGGCGAGCGCTGCCCCGGCTCGGGCAAGGTGAGCTACGTGGACCGCTACGCGCCCGCCGACGTCGTGGTGCGGGCGGTCCGGGCGGTGGTCGACGGTGGACGGTTCTTCGGCAGGGCGGAGCCGGCGGGCCAGCCGAATCAGCGCGGCGTCGAATCCGTTCCGCTCTCGATGCGGGAACGGCAGGTGCTCCGGCAGATCGCGCGAGGATTGACGCACACTCAGATCGCCCGGGTGCTGGGTATCAGCCGACACACCGTGGACACCTACGTCAAGCGGATCAGGTCCAAGCTCGACCTCGGCAACAAGGCCCAGCTGACGCGGGCGGCGCTGGTCGGTGCGTTCCCCGAGGCGGCCGCCGACGCCTCCTGACCGGTCGTGCTACCGGCCGCGCCTTGGTACCCGCGGGGATAACGGACCGGGCCGTGCCGACTGAATGCACAAAGCGACGTCTGCCAGATTCGGGCCGTTCGCGGGCCAGCCGGAGAAACGGGGTGAACAATCGGCCGACGTGCGGTCACAAATCTATGATCTTGTTGTCCGGGATCGGGTGGGGCAGGATCAAACAATGTGACCATCGTGGGCGGCGACGGTGAGTGGGAGTTCCGCCTGCTCGGCCCGGTTGAGGCGTACCGGGGAGGTATTCAGCTCCCGCTCAACGGAAAGCAGCGCTCGCTGCTGGCAGTCCTGCTGCTCAATGCCAATCGGGTGGTCGCCACCAGGCAGCTCGCGGAGGCGGTCTGGGGTCAGCGGCTGCCGGCGTCACCCGAGGCGCGGGTGCGGCTGCTGATATCCGAGCTGCGCAGAGCGTTCGCCAGTGACGGTCAAGGGCTCATTCTGACCCGGCAGCCCGGATACCTGGTGCGCGCGCGCCCCGGCCAGATCGACGTGGACATGTTCCGGCACGCGGTCGACCAGGCCCAGGAGGCGGCGGCCCAGGGCCGGCCGGAGATCGCGGTCGAGCAGTACGACAAGGCGCTCGCGGTGTGGCGTGGCGTGGCGCTGGGCGGCGTGAGCGGCGGGTTCGTCGAGACCGAGGCGGCACGCCTGACCGAGCTGCGGGAGCGGGTCGCAGAAGACCGTACCGAGGTCATGATGACGGTGGGGCGTCACGCCGAACTCGTCTCCGAGTTGGGGCATCTGGTCGCTGAGCATTCGCTGCGGGAGAGGCCCCATGCCCAGCTGATGATGGCCTTGTACCGGTCGGGCCGGCGCGGTGATGCACTCGAACTCTACGCCCGCCTGCGGGAGCGCCTGGTCGAAGAGCTGGGGCTCGAACCGACGCCACAGCTGCAGCGGCTGCAGCAACAGATTCTCGCCGGCGACCCAGCGCTGAACCCGCCGGTCCCCGTGGTGCGGTCGGCCGCGTCGACCGTCCGCCAGTCGTCGCCGCCGGCCAGGATGCCGGCGCGCCAGCTGCCGCCGGCCCCTGGACGGCTCGTCGGCCGCGTGCGGGAGTTGGAGCAGCTCGACGCGCTCGCCGCGCGGGGTGACGGCCCGGTACTGGTGGTGGGTCCAGCCGGCGCCGGCAAGACCACCCTGGCCGTGCACTGGGCCCACACCGCGATGGATCGGTTCCCGGATGGTCAGCTCTTCGTGGACATGCGTGGCTTCGATCCCGGTGCCCGTATGTCGCCCATGGACGCACTGCCGCAGTTGCTGCATGCGCTCGGGGTGGCGACTGGGGAGATTCCGGTCGGGGGCGATGCGCAGATCGCCCAGTACCGCTCGGCCCTCGCCGGGCGGCGGCTGCTGGTCATCCTCGACAACGTGGCCGAGCCGAACCAGGTGAGACCACTGCTGCCCGGCGGCCCTGGCTGTCTCGCCCTGGTCACCAGTCGGGATCGGCTTGGTGGCCTGGTGGCGTTGAACGGTGCGTGCCGCATGACGGTCGACGTGCTGCCGCCGCTGGACGCGATCGAGGTGCTGGCTCACGCGGCCGGCGGCGAGCTGATTGAGGCGGATCCGGACGCCGCGGCCGAGCTGGCGAGGCTGTGCGGCCACCTTCCGCTGGCGTTGCGGATCGCCGCCGGCCGGCTTGCTGACCAGCCGCACCATTCGATCCGCCGGCAGGTGGACGAGCTGACCCGGCGCGGGCGGATGGCCGGCCTGCGGGTCTCCGGTGACGGACGGGCGTCGGTCAGAGGTGCCTTCGACCTCTCCTACCGGGCGCTTCCGCGCCCGGCGCAGCGGCTCTTCCGGCTGCTGG
This sequence comes from Micromonospora sp. NPDC047738, assembly GCF_040642675.1. NCBI lineage: Bacteria > Bacillati > Actinomycetota > Actinomycetes > Micromonosporales > Micromonosporaceae > Micromonospora > Micromonospora sp. NPDC047738. The sequence continues at coordinate 77,549 of NZ_JBEYSO010000016.1, read as the reverse complement.
GCCTCGTGCCGGCGCCAGCCGGGTGGTCGGCCGAAGCGGGCGCCGCGCTCGCCGGGCTGGCGGTGGACGAAGCCGGCCAACTGCTCGACATCCTGGCCCGGCTGCACCTGATCACGGCCACCGCGGCCGGTCGGTACGTCTGCCACGACCTGCTGCTGGAGTACGCCGCGGAACTCGCCGCCGGCGATCCGCCCGCACAGCGGGACGCTGCCGTGGACCGCCTGCTCGCCTTCTACCTGCACACCACCGATCAGGCTGCCGCCGCCACCGCCCCGGCCGTCTCCCGACTGCCGCGTCCACCTTTGCCGGCCGGCGTAGTGCCGTTGGCGTTCCCCCACGTGGCCGGTGCCAGGGAGTGGATGATCGCAGAGTGGGACAACGTGGTCGCCGGGCTGCGCCACGCGGCGGCGCGGGGGCTGCGCCAGCTGGCCTGGCATCTCGCGGACGCGTTGCGCAGTCACCTGTATCTGACGGCGTCGCGGCCCCAGTGGCTGGCCATCGCCGAGACGGGCTTGGCTGCTGCGACAGCGGAGGGCGATGTGGTCGGCGAGGCGGCCATGCGCTTCTGTCTCGGCTTCCTGCGTTACCAGGCGGCGGAGTTCGCCGAGTCGATCCGCGAGCATGAGCGGGCCGTGGAGCTCTACCGGCAGGCGGGGTGGAAGCCGGGCGAGTCCACGACGCTGCGCAGCATGGGCGTGTCGCTGGCACACCTGGGGCAGCTGCGGCCGGCTCTGGACCGGTTCACGCAGGCGCTGGCGCTCGACCGCGAGATCGGCAACGAACCTGGCGAGGCGGCCAGCCTCCAGAACATCGCCGGAACCTACAAGGATCTCGGTGACCTGGAACTCTCGGCACGCTACCTCAGCGTGGCGATCCCGTTGCTGCGTCGGGTCGGTCGCCGGCCCGGCGAAGCGATTGCCCTCATCAATCTGGGGGAGCTCCGGCGCGAACAGGGCCGCCTCGACGAGGCCCTGGCCGCGGTCCGTGAGTCGCTGGCGATCTGCCGGGAAGTCGGGCTGCGTCACGAGGCGGCGGAGGCGTTGATTACCGCGGCAGAGGTCCATCGCGATGCCGGCAGGCACCGAGAGGCTCAGCAGGCGCTGGACGAGGCGCTGGACATCGCGCAGCAAACCGGCAACCCGCGACTCCAGATGCTTGCCCTCAACGGACTGGCCAGCATCGAGATCCGGGCCGGCCGGGTCTCGACCGCGGTGGCACGGCTCGACACCGCACTGGAGGTAGCGGCGCGTACCGGCCACCGCGGCGGTCACGTCAAGGTCCTGCTCACGCTCGCCGAGGCGCACTGCGCGCTCGTCGAGTACCGATCCGCGCACCGCTATGCATCCCGGGCCTTGAGCCTGGCCTCGGAATCGGGGGCGATGGCCGAGGTAGCCGCCGCACACGCCGCCCTGGCCGCGGTCTACCTCGGCCTGGGTGATCCCGATCAATGCATCAGCCACTGCCAGGAGGCCCTGCAGACGCAGCGGAGGTCGGGCCAGCGGCGGGCGAAGATCCGGACCCTGGCGATACTCAGGCAAGCCCGTCGATTGCGACGGGGGGAGGGCGCCGCGCGGCGTCCCTGACGTTGATCGCGTCCCGTGTCCCGTAAATCGGGGACACGACGTCCGGCCGGCACGTGCCCTACGGTCCGCGTGGGCGAGAACCCCATTGATGGCAGTGATTTGCCATCGGCTGCGCCCGAGGGAGGTCGTGATGAGAGGTCGCGCACGCGGACGGAGATCAGGCGTTCGGCTCGATCAGTTACCCACGGGGAAGGTCGGCTACGGGCTGGCTGTCGGCCTGTCCACGACGCTGGTGGCCTCGCTGCTGGCCGGCGTGGTCTCGCGCCCGGCGCAGGCAAAGCCGGCGGTGACCCAGGCACAGCAACCGGCTGAGCCGTTGGAGCGCCCCGACGAGGCGGCGGCCGTGGTGACGGCGCGGATGACCGGCAAACGGGTGCTGATCAGCGGGCTGACGACGGAGACCACGGAGTTCTGGGCGTTGCCGTCGGGGTCGGTGGAGGCGAAGGTCAGCGCCGGGCCGGTGCGGATGCGCGATGACCAGGGCGGCTGGGTGGACGTCGACCTGACCCTGCAGCGGAAGGCGGACGGCTCGGTGGTGCCGAAGGCACACCCGGCCGGGTTGACGCTGTCCGGGCCGGCCGGCCCCGGCGAGCACGACCTGGTGTCGCTGGGTACGGCGGGGCGGCGTTCGACGTTGGGTTGGACGGGCGCGTTGCCGGCGCCGGTGCTGGAAGGCGCGAAGGCGACGTACCCGGAGGTGCGTCCAGGTGTCGACCTGGTCGTGTCGGCGACGCGTACCGGGTTTGAGCAGCTGCTGGTGGTGAAGGACCGCAAGGCTGCCGCGCACGTGCGGCAGTTCCGGATGCCGTGGCGCCCGTCGGGCGGGAAGGCGACCGCGGCGCGGGTCGGTGAGTTGCCGGCGCTGATGTGGGACGCGCGGGTGGACCCGGCCTCGGGTGAGCACGTGCGGCGCGCGCCGGTGGGCACGCGACTGGACGGCCTGGGCGAGCGGACCGGGCTGGTGTTGACGCCGGACGCGACGTTCCTGGCCGACGAGTCGACGGTGTATCCGGTGACGATCGACCCGTCGCAGTCGATCGGGCCGAACTTCGACGCGTTCGTGCAGAACACGTACACGTCGGACCAGTCGACGGCGACCGAGCTGAAGCTGGGTACCTACAACGGTGGAACGGACAAGGCACGGTCGTTCCTGCGGTTCGACAACATGAGCTGGTTGTGGGACAAGCAGGTGCAGTCGGCGACGCTGAGCCTGTGGAATCACCACTCGTACTCGTGTACGGCGCGGGAGTGGCAGGCGTGGCGGGTCGGTGATGTCACCAGCACGGTGCGGTGGACGGCGCAGCCGGCCTGGTTGCAGCAGGTGGGCACGTCGACGCAGACGAAGGGCTACAGCAGCGCCTGCGGTGGCGGCTGGGTGACGATCCCGGTCACCGGCGTGTTTCAGAGCACCGCGACCGGGCATCTGGCCAAAACGACCATCGGTATCCGGGCGACGAGTGAGACCGACAGCTACACCTGGAAGCGGTTCAACTCCAAGGAGGGCACCTACCCGCCGTCGGTGACCATCACCTACCAGTCGGGGGCGCAGGTGACCGCGATGGCGACCGCGCCGACGACGGTGTGCGCCACCGGGGCGCAGCGGCCGTACATCGCGAGTTTGACTCCGCAGTTGCGGGCACAGATCACCGATTCCGCGGCGGCGTCGGTCTACGCCACGTTCGAGTGGTCCGTCGCGGGCGGGTCGCTGATCGGTTCGGCCACGGAGGGGCCGGGCGCGTCCGGGTCGTGGTTGGCGACGAACGTGCCGCCTGGCGCGTTCGTGGAGGACGGCTCGTACGCGTGGCGGGTACAGGGCAGTGACGGCACGAAGGCGGGTTCGTGGTCGCAGTGGTGTGAGTTCACGGTGGACACGGAGGCGCCCGGGGTGGCGCCGTCGGTGTCATCGACGGCTTACCCCTCGGGCGCGTGGTCCGGCGCGGCGGGCACTGCCGGTGGTTTCACGTTCGGCGCCGGCGGCATCGCCGACGTGTCGGCCTACGAGTACGGCGTGGACGTCAACCCGCCGAACCAGACCGTGAACGCGCCCAGTCTCGGTGCCGCCACCACCATTTCGATCACGCCGACCTCGGACGGCCCACACACGCTGTACGTACGCACCCGCGACCGGGCGGGTAACCTGTCGCCGATCCGCTCCTACGCGTTCTCGGTCGGCGGCGGCGCGGTGACCGCACCGAAGACCGGTGACATCACCGCGGCGAAGACCGCGATCAGCGGGGTGGGACGGCCGGATGCGACCGGGGTGACATACCAGTGGCGGCGTGGCGACAGCGACACGTGGACCAACATCCCGGCCGGGCACGTGACGGTCGCGGCCGGGGGCGGGGCGGTGATCTGGCCGCTGCCGACCAGCGGCGGGGGCCAGTTCCCGAAGCTGAACTGGGACGTCGAGGCCACCCTCGCCGCGGTGGACGTCCAGCAGGTGCCCCGGGACGGCCCCCTGCAGGTACGGGGCAGCTTCACCGGCGGTACGGCCGCCTCCTCGGGCGCAGTGAAGATCACCTTTGACCGGAACCAGGCGTCCGCGGCGGCCGAGAAGATCGGTCCGGGTGAGGTGAACCTGATCACCGGCAACTACACCCTGTCGGACAGCGATGTGTCGGTGGCCTCGTACGGCACCGAACTGACCGTGGAGCGTTCGTACCACAGCCGACGGGCGACGGAGACCGACTCGGCGAACATGTTCGGCCCGGGCTGGGTGTCCGGTGCGACGGTGGACGGGGCTGAGGCCAACTACACGTCGCTGACCGTGTTCGGGTCGCTGGTGCAGGTGGGTCTGCCGGACGGCGACACCATCGGCTTCACCAAACGCACCAGCACCGCCTTCGACCCGGAGATCGGGCTGGAGTCGATGACGTTGACGTACGACAGCGCGACCGACTCCTACGCCCTCACCGACGAGGACGGCGACACCGTGAGCTTCACCCGCGTCGCGGGCACCGCGACCGGCAAGTACTTCCCGACCCTGGTGGCCGAGTCAGCCAGCAACCAGACCACCACGTACAGCTGGGAGCGGGTCACCGTTGCCGGAGCGGAGGTGGTCCGGCCGACCCGGATGCTGGCACCGGTGCCGGACGGGGTCAACTGCGCCACCCTGACCCGGGGCTGCCGAGCGCTGACCTTCACCTACGCCACCACCGCCACCGCGACCGGCACCACCGAGGCCACCTGGGGTGACCACCCGGGCCGGGTCAAGGAGATCTCCTTCACCGCCTGGGACCCGGATCTGCCCACCCCGGCCATGCGTACCGTGCCACTGGCCCGGTACGCATACGACAACACCGGCCGGCTCCGTGCCGCCTGGGATCCGCGGCTGGACTGGACCGACGCCGGCACGACCCGGCACCTGTGGAAGACGTACGACTACGACGCCACCGGTGTGCTCACCGCGACCAAGCCGGTGGGCGAGGAGTCGTGGCAGTTCAGCTACACCACGGTCCCGGGTGACCCGGGCGCGGGACGGCTGCACAAGGTGACCCGCACGGCCCTCGCCGCGGGTACTGCGACGAGCGCCGTGGTCTACCAGGTGCCGCTTTCGGGCGCCGGTGCGCCGTACGACCTGTCGCCCGGGCAGACCGCCCGGTGGGGTCAGCCGGAAGCGCCGACCGACGCGACGGCCATCTTCCCGGCCAACCAGATACCGAACGGCAACCCGGCCACCGGCACCATGCCCTCGTCCTGGGAGCGCGCATCGTTGACGTACCTGGACGCCAACGCCCGCGAGGTCAACGCCGCCGCGCCGGGCGGATACCTCGCCGCCACCTGGTACGACGAGTTCGGCAACACCGTGCGTTCGCTGACGGCGGCCAACCGGGCCCGGGCACTGGCCGACTCGTCCACCGACGATGCGGCACGGGAGACGATGCTGGCGCAGAGCTACTCCACCCGCAATGTCTTCAGCAGCGACGGGCAGCGGCTGCTCTACACCCTCAATCCCGAGCGGGACGTGATGCTGGCCGACGGCAGCACGGTACGCGGCCGACCGATGACCCGGAGCACCTACGACGAGGGTGCGCCGCTCACGGGCGGCCCGTACAACCTGGTCACCAAGCAGGAAGAGCTGGTGCGTTACTGGGGACCGACCGGCACCGAGACCGACGCCGAGCTGCGCACCACCACGACGAAGTACGACTGGTCCCTGCGCGAGCCGACGGTGACCACCGTGGACCCCGGCGGCCTTGGCCAGACCACCCGCAGCACCTACGACCCGGGCACCGGGCTGGAGGTGCTGAACACCACCCCGGCGGGCGGCACCAGCACGAACACCCCGGCCACCACCCGCGCGATCAACTACCGGGCCACCTCCGGCTCCGGCTACAGCGAGTGCGACCTCCGGCCCGAATGGGCGAACCTGCCCTGCCGGGTGCAGCCGGGCGGCCAGGCGGCCGGCGGACCGGAGCTGCCCGCCACCGTGACCACCTACGACATGTTCAACCAGCCCCGAGTGGTCACCGAGAAGACCAGTGCCGCCACGCTGCGCACCACCACCACGACGTACGACGGCGCGGGGCGGGCCTACGAGACCACGGTCACCGGCCCCGGCACGGCCGTGCCGGTCGTGCGTAGGATCTACGACCAGGCCAGCGGCCAGCTCTTGCGTACCCAGTCGATCAGCGGTGGCACGGTAACCGCCCAGATCATCCGCGGCTACGACAGTCTGGGCCGGCTGACGTCGTACACCGACGCCGACGGGAACGTGTCGACCACCACGTACGACCTGCTCGGCCGGGTTGCCACCAGCACCGACGGCAAGGCCACCCGCACCTACACCTACGACGGCGGCAGCGAACGACGCGGCCTGCTCACCTCCGTCAACGACAGCCAGGCCGGCGTGTTCGCCGGCAGCTACGACGGGGACGGCCGACTGAAGTCGGAGAGCTGGCCCAACGGCGTCGTGGTCAGCCGTGACATCGACGCGACCGGCGCCGAGGTCGGACGGTCGTACGTCAGGACCGGCTGCGGCGCCGCGGACTGCACCCTCTACCGCGAGTCCGTCCAGACCTCGCCCCGCGACCAGGTGCGGGTGCACAGCTCCACCCTCTCCAACCAGGAGTACGCCTACGACCCGGCCGGTCGGCTGACCCAGGTCCGCAACATCCTGGGAGATCGCTGCACCACTCGGGCGTACGCCTTCGACGCGGCCACCAACCGCAAGTCGTCGACGGAGTACGCCCCGGCCTCGGACGGGTCGTGCCAGACCACGACGGCGGCGGCCACCCGGGCCTGGACCTACGACACCGCGGACCGGGTCAACACCGCCGGGTACACCTACGACACGCTCGCCCGCACCACCACCGTCCCGGCGGCCGACACCGCGAACCCGGCCGGCGGCAACGTGACCGTCACCTACCACGCCACCGACCTGGTCGACACCATCACCCAGGGCGGACGCACGACCGACTACCTGATCGACGTCGAGGGCGAGCGGGTCCGGTCGTGGACCGACAACGTCTCGGGTGCGGCCGCCACGTCAATCCACCACTACGCGGACGACGAGGACAGCCCGGTCTGGACGCAGGAGACGCCGAGCACCTACACCCGCACGGTCAGCGGGCTGGCCGGCGTGGCTGGGACCTGGAACAGCGACACCGGCGTGGTCGACTGGCAGATCGCCAACCTGCACGGTGACATCGTCGCCGCCATCAGCGGCAACGACGCCGGCCTGAGCAGGACCAGCGAGGCCACCGAGTACGGCACCCCGCTCGACTCGACGAACGTGGGCAACCAGCGGTACGGCTGGCTCGGCGCCGAACAACGCGCCGCCGACACGCCGGGCGGGATCCTGTTGATGGGTGTCCGCCTCTACAACCCCACCACCGGCCGGTTCCTGCAGGTCGATCCGGTGCCGGGTGGCAGTGCGAACAACTACGAGTACTGCGTCGGCGACCCGGTCAACTGCACCGACCTCAACGGGCAGTACGCCACGGGGAAGTGGCAGTGGCTCCCCAACAAGGTGTGGCAGAGCGGCTGGAAACAGATCAAGCGGGGCATCTACCGCGTGTATATCAAGTTCCGGCAGCGCGACATGCGCCTGTTCCGCTGGATATACACCAGCAAGCGTCGCACCTGGATCGTCGGTTACCAGATCCTCACCAAGCGGTCGTTCTCCTTCAAGACCAAGCACTGCGTGTGGCGCTGCAAGACGACGCCCTGGATCCCCATACCGGTCCCGAAGTTCGGCGGATACCTGACCTGGATCCAGACCTACATCTACTACCGTCCGATCCGAGTCCGCCGCTAGTTTCTGCTGTCGCGGAGTTGGGCCTAGCGGTGGCCGCCAAGCCAACCAGGCTTGGCGGCGGGGCGGGCCTGCTGATGCCGGCCCGCCCCGTCGCCGCACCTGGCTCAGCCCTGCCGAAGCTCACCCGCAGCTCCCTGTGCCTGCCCCTGTACCTGCTGGGCAGCCGACTTGGCCTGGCCCTGAACGGCGGACGCGCCGCGTACGGCGGTGGATCCGATCGACTGGGCCGCGTGCTTCGCGGGCTCGCGCAGGTTGTCCCGCATCTGGTGGCCGACCTGGCTGGCCTGCTCGCGCAGTTCGCCGGAGTGCTGGCGGGCCATTTCCTTGGCCTGGCCGGCCCACTGCCGCTCGGAGCGGCTGGGTGGGATCAGCGCGGAGACCAGCAGGCCGGCGCCGAAGGCGACCAGGCCGGCCGCCAGTGGGTTGCCTTGAGCCTGCTGCCGGGGCTGCTGCCCGAGTTCGCGGGCCTGGTTGAGCTACCACGATGGTCACCCGTAGTCGCCTGCGCGGGATATCGAAACCACTGAACGTGGGGTAGGCAGAAGCCCGGCACCACCCTCGGTGCCGGGCTCCTGTCTGCGCGGTCGCGCCTCACGGACTAGCTCGGTCTCCCGACCGGCCGTTCGACGGACACGACGTCAACCTTCCTGGGGTGTTCAGCGGAACCGGAATTCGGCCCAGTGCTGGGTGCCGTCTGCGAGGGTGACGATCAACCGGCGACACTGTCCTGCCCACGTCTTGTCGGTCTTCCAGACGTAGGTGTAGTGGTCGCCGTTCGCGTCGTACGACACGGACGATCCATTGGCGGCGTCGGCCTCCTCGAGGGAGTTGGGTTCGCCGCCACCGCAGCTGACGGGGCCCGAGGCGGGCGACCCCGGCGCCAGGATGTCCATGCCGCGGTATCCGCCGAGCCCGAACTTGATCGGGATGGCCCGGCCGGCGTTGACCACGTTGACCGCCGGTGGGTTGTCCACCGGAGGCAGGAACCCACGGAAGGGCCAGGCAGGCGCCTGGACCGTGACGGTACGGGTTACCGATGCCGAACCACCGTCATTGTCGCTGACGGTCACCGTCGCGGTGAACGTGCCCGGGCGGTACTGGTGCGGCAGGTAGCACGGCGACAGCGCCCCGGCGAGCACGCCGGGGGTCGTCTCGTCGCCCCACTGCACCGTGCAGGTGTGCTGGTCGTCCACGCCGGCGTCGGTGAACTCGATTCGCGCGCCGGCGGCGTCGACAGACACCGCACCGAGCACGGGGGAGGCGTTGGTGACGGTCACGGTGGTGCTGTCGGACGCCGCGGCCCCCGCCACATCCGTCGCGGTGAGGGTCGCCACGAACGTGCCCTCGTCACGACATGTCACCGTCGCTTGAACGCCCTCGCCGGTGACGGTGCACGGCCCGTCAACCGCCCACGACGAGGTGACGCCTGCCGCGTCGTCGCTGACCGAACCGGCCAGCGCCACCGCCGACCCCTCCACGGCGGTCACGCTGTCGCCAGCATCGACGACGGGCGGCTGGTTCGCCTTGTCGTTGTCGGTGATCCAGGCCGCAGCGCTCTCGCCGCGGTGCACCGTTCGCCCATCGGAGGCGGTGAGGTCGCCCAGCTTGAGCAGGAACGGCTCCGGCGGCTCAACCTCCGTGTCGTCGACCGTCGTTGCGGTGACCACTCCGACCGGCTGCTGCGCGGTGAGGCGCAGCGTCCCGCCGGCGGCGACGATGTCGCCCGGCTTGTCGCCGGACCCGGCCTTCGGCTCGGGCTCTACCAGGGTCCACGGCACCGACACGGTCGTGCCGGGGAGCGGGGCTGGGTCGACGGTGACGACGAAGTCCCCGGTCTCGCCTTCCGTGATGATGGGTGCGGCCACCGATACGGTGAGTACCTCGTCGTCCTTCACGGTGACCGTGCCGGACTCGCCGGCCGTGCCGTTGGTGACCTCGCCGACGGAGACCGTGAAGGTCTCGTCCGGCTCCTGGATCGCGTCGCCGTTCACCGCCAGGTGGACCACGTCCTCCGCCTCACCGGGTGCGAATCGGATCATCGCCGCCGATGCGACGTAGTCGTCGCCGGCCTTGGCGGTGCCGTCGGCGGTGGCGTACGCGGCCACGACCTCCTTGCCGCTCGGCTTTGACAGCCGGAAGGTGACGGGTGTGTCGGTCAGGCTGGTGCCACCCTCCACGACGGACGCGTGCTGCACGGTGACCACCGGCGGTTCGTCGTTGTCGGCGATGGTGCCCGTGGCCTGGGCCCGAGTGATCGTGAGGCCTAGCCGGGCTCCGGTCAACGCCAAGGTGATCGTCTCGTCGTCCTCGTCGATGGCGTCGTCGGCGACCTCGACCGGTATCGACGCCTGCATCTGCCCGGCCGGCACCACCACGGTGCCGGTGCCCAGCGTCACGTCGTCCTCGCCGGCGGTGCCGGGCTGCAGCGCCCAGTTCAGCGCGACGTCGTCGCTGAGCGCCTGGTCGAGCTTGACGGTGAAGGCTCCGCCGTTCGCCTCGGACAGCGTCGCGTCGTCCACCGTCGCGTTCACCCACGACGCGGGCAGTTCCAGGTCCGGATCTGCCTTCGGTCGGGTGAGCGCGAGGCCGTTCCAGCCGCTGGCGGAGACCTGCAGGACCGCCTGGCCGTCGATCGGGACCACAGCCGGTGCCAAGACGAACCCGGAGGTCCCCGTACCGGCGGCACCGAACGTGTTACCGCCCCAGACGATCATCGAGCCGTCCGCGCGGATGGCCAGCGTGGTAGGTGAGTCGCCGTTGTCGATCCCGACGATCGGCGGACCGGCTGGCATCGGCGCCTGGGTCGGCACCAGCAGCGTGCCCTTCCGGTCGCCGAGGATCGGTGCGAGCCCGGCATTGGTGTTCTCGCCCCACATCCAGACCGCGCCGTTCTCCTTCAACACCACGGCCTGATCGCCCGAGATCGTGATGTCCACGACCTTGCTGGCTCGGCCGAGGGTGTCAACCGGCCGCGGAAGCCACGGGCTCGTCGCCGGATCCGACTGGTTCCACTTGCGGCCCAGCTGTACGTCGGTCCCGCCGCAGGAGAGCACCGTGCCGTCCTTCTTCAGGAACAGCACGATCGCCGGAGACACGGCGATCTGCCGGACGTCGGTGAGGTCCGGGATACGCGCCGGATAGAGGGTGTCCTCCAGGGCGCCTGAGCCGTCACAGTTGACCCGGCCCCACGCCATGACGGTGCCGTCCTCCATGAGGGCGTAGTCGGACGAGACGCCGGTCTGCACGTCGCGTACGCCCGTGAGGTGGTTGCCCTGGGCGTCGGCGAGGACGTAGTCCGGGAAGGAGCGATTCCCGCTGCTGGCCCCGTTGCCGAGGTTGCCCGCGGCGTTGCGGCCCCAGGTCAGCACCTTCCCGTCGGTGCGGACCGCGGCGACGTGGTCGGACGTCGCGGAGAGCTGGCGCACACCGGACAGCAGGCCCTGCCCGCCCGGACCGAGCGGCTGGACCGGCTGGAGCCGGGCGTTGGTCGTCCCATCGCCGATTTCGCCGGCGTGCTGATAGCCCCAAGCCCGGACGGTGCTGTCGGCGAGCACGGCGTAACCGGTGGCCGAGCCCATCTCGACCTGGACGACGTTCGCCGGCAACACCGACTTGGTCGGCTTGGTGTAGTTGGTGCCGATCTTGCCGTTGCCGATCTGGCCCTGCGTGTTGCTGCCCCAGCCGTACATGTCGCCGGTCAGGCCGCCGGGCGGCGCGTCCGGGGAGCCGGCATCGCAGTCGTCGTCCACGCCGTTGCCGAGGAACTCGATCTGGCCGGGATGCACGGCCGCGTCGGTGTCGTTGCAGTCGGTGGTCAACGTCCACCCGTCGCCGTCCCCGTCGGCCTTGTGTACGAGGACGTCCCAGCCTCGCGTCGCCGTGTGGCCGTCCTCGTCCGTCGCCGTGGCGACCACCTCGTGTGCACCAGGCGTGCCCGGAGCGGTCCAGGACAGGGATCTGCCGTCTCCGGCCGCCTTGCCGTCCACCGTCCACGTCACGGCGGGCGTCCCACCGTCGTCGGTCGCGGTGACCTTGAATTCGGCCGCTTCGCCGGTCTCGACCATTCGCTGGACGGTGTCCGGCGTGGCGCCCGGCAGCTGCGGGTCGGCCCCCTTGCGCTGCACGGTCGCGCTGGTCCAGCCGTACGCCTCGCGGCCGGCGCTGTCGGTCACCCGGAGGCCCACCAACGCCGTACCTGGCTCGTCGAAGACCACGGCCGGCTTGTCGCCGGTCGCGTCGTCGAAGTCACGGTCGCCGTCCAGATCCCAGGCGTACGCCAGCGGCTTCGTCCCCGTCGAGGCGGAGGCGTCCAGCGTGACGGAGGCGCCTTCGTTCGAGGTGTACGGGCCACCGGCGTTGCCGACCGGGCGGGTGTCCGGCACGCGCGGGTCGCCCGCCAACGCGTCCACGATGGCGCTCCAGGCGGTGCGGCCCGCGTTGACCGCCGCCACCGTCTTGCCGTGGGTGGCCACCTGCGCGTCCAGGACCTCCCGGACGTTGGCCGGCGTGTAGGCGGGCACGTACGCGTTGCGGATGTCCACCTCGAGCGCGGTGATCTGGGGTGGGGTCATCCCGTTGTGGCGCAGCGTGCGCCGCTCGTCGGGAGTGAAGCCCTGCTGCCGGATCCGGCTCAGGAACTGGTGCCCGAAGGCGAGACCATCCTTGGCGTTCTCGTCGGCGTAGCGCGCCTTGAGGTCGCCGAGCTGGCGCGATGTCGCCGCGAGCTGCCCTGCCAGGGCGTGGTGCAGGTCGCGGACCTCGCGGGCGTGCACCAGGGCCCATTCCCCGCTGCCCGCGTGTTGGGCACCCTTGTACGCCTCGACCGAGCGCAGCAGCGCCTCGACGAGCGCGCCTTCACCAGCGATCGCGTCGCTCGACGCGCCCGCCTTGCCCGGCACCACCGGCTGGTCGAAGTCCGGGTTTGGCGGATCTTCGTAGATGCCCAGGTAGTGCTGGCCCTGGTTGAGCAGCAGCCCGTTGAACTGCTCCTGGATCGGATTGAAGTAGTTGCCGTACTTGAGCGCGCAGGCGGTGGGGTTGCCGGCCTTGCAGCCGTTCTTGAGCGCCTTCTGGACCAGCTTCCACACCCCGTTCATGATCCGCTGGGTGTTCTTCCAGGACTCGTACTCCTGGTACGCCGCAGCCTTCAGCGACGTCAACGCCGCATCGGGCGGTGGCAGCTCGGCGGGAATCTCCACTTTGATGGCCCGGGAGAACACCGCGTCGTCCTCGGGCTGGAACACGCCGTCCTGGCAGGTGTCGAACACCACGTCGAACTCGCCGGCGGGAAGGCGGCCGGCTGGCGTGGTGATCCCGATGATCTCGTCGTCGAACACCGAGCCGTACTGCACGACCGTGTTCGGCTTGCCGCCGGTCACGTCGACCAGGTGCCCCATGGCCGTCCCGGGCACCACGATGTAGACATCGCTGGTCGGGTAGACGAAGTCCGGCACCCCGTCCTCCGGGCACCCGGAATTCTTGAATGCCAGGTCGCCCCAGACCCGGATCGCCGCGTTGGCACCGAACGTCCCGTGCGTCTCGCCGATCTTCCCGACCCACAACGCGTTGCTGTTGGCGTACGCCGGTGACCCGACAGCCACCAGGCCCGTCACCGCCGTCGCCGCTACCAGGGCGGCCGCTGCCGCCCGTCGCCACCTGTTCACATCAACCCTTTTCTCTCGTCGCCGGTCGGGCCAGGGCCGACCGAGCCAGGGAGAGAGTCGCCGCCGGCACTTGCCGAGGACTTGGACGCGACTAGCACCCGAGCCACCCGCCATGACCACCGGCGCAAGCCGGCGGTAACTGTCGGTCAAGTCGTCTGGGCGAACCTGAGGGCGACCCCGGACGGACCGGGCGCAGAGTGCGAGAGGTAGCAGCGTGAAGCAGTCGATTCGCGTCCTGATCGTGGCGCTGATGACGGCCATCAGCCTGGTCCTGGCAGCCAACGCCGCCAGCGCCGGCGACCCGTCCCAGTGGGGCGCCAGCGTCGGCGACCCGTCCCAGTGGGCCGCTTGGGCCGGTGCCGGCAGGGTCGTCCTCCGCTAGCGCCGACTGGAAGGTACGGCCACCGAGCCTGCCTCGGCGGCCGTACCTGACCACGGCGCGCACGTCCTCCCGGGTTGCCCTTCGGGGGACGATCTGGCCCTGGTCGGGGTGGTGCTTGGCAGGTCAGATGCCCGCGGCCCGGTTCCCGCACCTCGCGGAGATCGCCACAGCGGCGTCCCATGACAACGCCTCGGTCGTGGGGCAGGGCTGCGACGACCAGTTCGAGCTCGAGTTCGCGCTGGACCTGCTGCTGGACGCCGAATGGCTGCACCAGCAAGGCTGGACGTCATCGCGCCGACCCCGGTGAGACGGTCAGACGGGGGTCGGGATCAGCCTTGTGCCGGGCGAAGCCGGAGGGTGACGACCTGGAACGGTCCCAGGGCGAGATCCACCACGTTGCCCTCGACCGAGACCGGGGCGAGCGCGCTGACCTCGGCGTCGTCCCGTTCGAGCAGGTCACAGACCCGCACCTCGGCGAGATCGAACGATGCGGTGAGCCGGGTACGGGCGCGGCCGCCGTGCGCCTCGTAGAGCCGGATGATCACGTCACCGGACCGGTCGTCGGCCAGCTTCACGGCCTCCACCACGACAGCGGGGTTGGTCATCTCGATCAGCGGAGCGGCCGGTCGCGCGCCCAGGTGCCGGCGGATCGGCAGGTTCGCCCGGTAGCCCTCGCGCACGGCGTCGGCGATCTCTGCGCCGCAGACCAGCGCGTACCCGAAATGGTGCGAGCCCTGGTCGGTGTTCGGGTCGGGGTAGCGGGGACCGCGCAGCAGGGAGAGTCGTACCGTGGTCGGCTGCGCCCCCAGTACGTCACCGGGTGGTTGGCGAGTCACGTCGTGGCCGTACGTGCCGTCGTTGACCAGCGCCACGCCGTAACCGGGCTCCCCGACGTGCAGCCACCGATGTGCGCAGATCTCGAACCTCGCCGCGTCCCACGATGTGTTGGTGTGGGTCGGTCGCTGTACGTGGCCGAACTGGATCTCCGAACTGGACTGCGCGGCCTGGACGTCGATCGGGAATGCGACCTTGAGCAGCGTGTCCCGCTCGTGCCAGTCCACCTCGGTGGTGAAGCGCAGCACGCGCTCGCCGGCCGCGAGCGACACGGTCTGGACGTACGCGGAGTTCCGGTCGTCGCGGGTCACCCGGACCCGGGCCTGCCGGGGATCGTCCGCCTCGACCACGATTTTCGTGACCTCGGTCAGGTCGCGGCGTCGGTTGCGATAGAAGTCGTCGATGTCCCAGGCGTCGAACTTGTTGGGTGTGTCCGGGTGCAGTTGCAGGACGTTGGCTGCGGCGCCGGGCCGAAGCACGTCGCGGTCGGCGACCAGGTCGCGGATCGCGGACACCGTCCCGTCGGGGTCGAGGCGCACCCGGAGCAGGCCGTTGTCCAGCACCGTGCCGTCCGGTCCGGACCGCACCGACACCTCTGGGGCGCCGCCGTCGCGGCCCGCTGAGACCCCGAGCGCCGGTACGCCGTCCCGCTCCTGTGGCGCGGCGTTCGCGATCAACGGCACCGACCCGGGGCCGGTCAGGGCGGTCAGCGCCGCGTCGATCATCCCTTCCAGCCGGTCCGCCAGCTTCGCGTACGTCTGCCGCGCCTCGCGGTGCACCCAGGCGATCGAGCTGCCGGGCAGGATGTCGTGGAACTGCAGCAGCAGCGTTTCCTGCCAGATGGCGTCGAGTTCGGCGTACGGGTACGGACGGCCGGTCCGCAGCGCCGCGACGGACGACCACAACTCGGCCTCCCGTAGCAGGTGCTCGGTGCGCCGGTTGCCGCGTTTCATCGCCGACTGGCTGGTGTACGTGCCCCGGTGGTGTTCGAGGTACATCTCGCCGCTCCACACCGGGGCGTCCGGGTATTCCCGCTCCGCCTCGGCGAAGAACTCCGCGGGGGTGCGAATGGCGACCCTGGGTGAGCCTTCGAGGTCGGCCACCCGCCGGGCCGTTTCGAGCATCTCCCTGGTCGGGCCGCCCCCGCCGTCCCCGTAGCCGAACGGCAGCAGGGACACGGAGGAGCGCCCGTGTTCGGCAAAGTTGCTCACCCCGTACGCCAGATCCTTTCCGGACAGCTCCGAGCTGTACGTGTCGGCGGGCGGGAAGTGGGTGAAGACCCGGCTTCCGTCTATGCCCTCCCACCAGAAGGTGTGGTGCGGGAAGCGGTTGGTCTGGTTCCAGGACATCTTCTGGCTGAGGAACCAGCGGAACCCGGCCAGCCGGGCGAGCTGCGGCAGCGCCGCCGAGTAGCCGAACGAGTCGGGGAGCCAGACCTCCTGCGGCTCGACGCCGAACTCGGCGGCGAAGAAGCGCTTGCCCTGGGTGAACTGGCGCACCATCGCCTCGCCGCCCGGCATGTTGGTGTCGGCCTCCACCCACATGCCGCCGACGGGGAGGAATTGTCCGGTGACCACCTTCTCCGCGACGCGGCGGTACACCTTCGGGTGGTGCTCCCGCAGCCACGCGTACTGCTGCGCGGAGGAGCAGGCGAAGACCAGTTCCGGGTACTCGTCGGCGAGCGCCACGACGTTGGAGAAGGTCCGGGAGCACTTGCGGATGGTCTCGCGTACCGGCCAGAGCCAGGCCGAGTCGATGTGGGCGTGCCCGACGGCGGTGACCCGGTGGGCGCTCGGCACGGCGGGGGACGCGAGCGCGCCGGACAGGCGGGCGCGGGCGGCGGCGGCCCCGCCGGAGACATCGGCGACGTCGAGCTCGTCGAGCATCAGTTCCAGGGCCCGGCGGATCTCGTGGTGCCGGGGGTCCGTCTCGGCCAGTTGCAGCGCCAACTGGTGCAACACCTGTACGTCCAGGACGAGCGCGTGCACCTCCTCGTCCAGCACCGCGAGCTCCGCCCGGTCCAGCCGATAGAGCGGGCGGTCGGGAACCGTCTCCGGGTCACCGAGCGGGGAGACATTGCCGTCGAACCGGGGGTTGGCAGCCGCCTCGACGTACACCTCGACCCGCTCGCCACCGGCGGCGGGCCGGGCGATCGGTACATACGCCGTCCGTGGCTCGATGCCCTTGATCGGCGTTCCGTCGGCCGTGTACGCGAGGCCCTCGGACCGGAATCCCGGCCCGGCCCGCTCGAACCCGAGATCGACGAGGAGTTCGACCCGGCCGCCGCGCATCCGCGCCGGCACCTCTCCGGTGAACCGGAACCACGTGGTGCTCCAGGCGCGCCCCCACGGCTGGCCCACCGCGAAGGGCGCGTACGCCATCGCCAGTCCCTCACTTGCCGGCACCGGCTCGCCGGGCAGGTGTGCCGCCTCGACGTGTACGGGTTCGGCGTCCCGGTATAGCGCCGGGATGAGCCGTTCGTGGAGAGTGCGTTCGATCCGTTCCGTCAGGTTGGACAGCGACCGGTGCATCCGGAACTCCGGGGTCGGGGTGGGGCGGGAGCCCGCTGGGGTGGGCCGCAACCGTATCCGCACACCACGCTTCGTGGCCACGCCGATGCGCTCTGGTGTGAGTGCCTCGCCGCGTCGCTCGCCAATCCCGGTGACCTTTGCGGCCCCTATTTCTGGTATCGACCCCACAGGGCGAATCCCAGCGGGCGAATCTCAGCCGCCGTCACGTCGGCGTTGGCTCGGTCCGCGGCGCATCCCCGACGGTTCGAACTACTGATCACGCCACCTCCGCCGGAGCGCGGTGGCCGTCCAGCTGCGCCGGCCGGCGTGCCCAGCGCCGCCGGACGGCCAGCCCACCGGCGAGCAGGGCCAGGCCGGCCAGTGCCAGGACGACCGGGCGGAGGGTGCGCTCCCAGGGCCAGCCCCGGCCAATGAGCGTGATGTCTCCGGCGGGATACTCCAGCAGTTTGGCCCGCCACGCCGTCGAGGCGACATCGACGTTCGCCGCGATGTCGCGCAGCGGCCCGTCGGAGGCGAACCCGGGCGCCGCGTGCAGATACGTCGGCCGGAGGTCGTGCGTCGTGGGCGCGTCATGCCGGGCGGCGGTCGCTGCGCCGGGGACCAGCAGCCGGTCCAGCTGCGCTGCGTCCGCGAGCGTCGCGCGGGGCACGAACGTCAGCCCGTGCCGGGAGCGGACGGTTGTGGCCCCTGACGACACGGCGAGCGTCCGGGCGGCGTAGACGGCCTCGGTGTAGGTGACGAACACCGAGGCGAGCTCGAGCTCACCGACGCCCTCCGTCAGCAGGACTCCGGCCGTCGGCGCGTCCCAGCGGTACGACCGGTTCAGTGCGGCGATCGCGTCGCCGGCACCGAAGCGCTGCACGGGAATCGGCAGCGGCGTTCCGGGTGAGTAGTGGCGCCAGCCCACGGCCTCTGCCGCGACGGCGGCCACGTTCGTGCCGGCCAGGCGCTCGATCACCCGCAGCGTGCCGTCGATGCCGGAGAGCACGCCGGCCGTGCTGATCACTTGACCGTCGTCGACGTAGCGGACGCCGCGCTGCCACCGCACCTCAGGGAAGTCCTTCTCCAGGCCGTCCAGGTAGTACCAGTGCGACGTCGCGGTGTGCCCGTCGAGCACCCCGGCTGCCGCGGCGACACCGCCGCCCACGCACACGCTGAGTATCAACGCGCCGCCGCCGGCCTGCCGCCGGAGGAAGTCGAGTACCGCCGGCTCGTCGGTGCGCGGCATGGCAGGCACCACAACCACGTCCGCGGCACGGCCACCGAGCCGATCCGTACCAAGACGCGCGGCAGCCGGTGCCCGCCGTGCGTGTACTGCGACCGCCGCCGCAGCATGACCGCGACCATCGCGATCACCATCAGCACGTGGCCTCCGGTCATGACGACACCGGCAGAGACGGCGCCGAACCAGTACGGCACGAGCAGCACGATGAACGGCGCGTACATCGCGGTGGTCATCTCGCCGATGCCGGCCCAACCGTGGCCGCGTACGCGCATCCACACCGCCATGCCGATGGCCATGTCGGTCGCCATCGTCAGCGTGTGCACGTCCGTCTGCTCGATCGCGCCAGGCAGCGCAAATGCCCACAGTGGTCCGAGCGCGAACATGCCGGCCAGCATGGCCACGACCATCTCGAGGAGATGGACGCAGAACCGGAAGACGGGTTGCACCGTGGTCTCCAAACCGTTGATTGTGGGGACGGCACCGTGGGCTCGGCCCGGCACCAAACACCTTGCCGACGCCGTCGACGAAGGCCCTTCAGAAATGGTGGCCGTGCCGGCCGAGGGACTCCCCGAGGGCTGCGCCGGGGCAGGTCCACTGCGGTACGGGCCGGCTGGTCGGGCCCCAGGTGGCTATCGGCAGGCGGCGGCGGGCCGCGGCGATGGCAACGCCCTCGCGGGTGTGGGCCTGCTCGCGGACCAGAAGCGAGTCGCGAGTCGGCTGCCAGGTGGTCAGGTCGACCACGGGCGGGCGGCCGGGCAGCGCGATGGTCGGTCCGGCGTGGTCGTCACGATGTCCTCCGGGTGTCTCGTGGCAAGCGATAGGTCACGTGCGTGACCGAGCTGGCCGCCCGCGACTCCACCTGCTCGAGATTGAGCGGCGGGACGCCGTCGAAGAGCCGCGTGCCGCCGCCGAGCGTCAACGGCACAATGTGCAACCGCAGCTCGTCGATCAGGCCGGCGGCGAGGTACTGGTTGATCGTGGTCGCGCCACCCAGGATCGATACGTCGCCGTCCCCGGCCGCCTCGCGGGCCTGTCGCAAGGCGAATTCGATTCCGTCGGTGACGAAGTGGAACGTGGTGCCGCCGTCCATCGGCTGCGAGTCGCGCGGGTAGTGGGTGAGCACGAAGACCGGAGCGTGGAACGGCGGCTTGTCGCCCCACCAGCCCGTCCACTTCCGATCCCACTCGCCACGCAAGGGGCCGAACATGTTGCGTCCCATGATGAATGCGCTGGGTACCGCCCTCTGGTCGACCTCGGCCCGGTTCTCCTCGGGGGTTTCGAAGATCCAGGCGTGCAGCTTGTTGCCCCAGCCGTCTCCGCCGTCGTCACCGAACGGGCGCTCCTCGGTTTGGTTGCGCCCGGCGGAGTAACCATCGGCCGAGATCGACAGGTCGCAGATCACTTTGCTCATTGCTCTCTCCTCTACGGGCGCGCGCTGACGGTTTGGGAACTCTTGCGTTACCGCACAGCATCGAACGCGGCGACCTGGTCTGCGGCCTCGACGAGCGTGGCGACGCCCTCGGTCGTCCATGGCCCGGTCGTGATGACGCTGACGTGATCGATGCCCAGGTCGGCGAACGTCGCGCAGCGGGTCACGAAGGAGGCCGCAACCTCGCCGCCTCCTGACACGCGCGCTCGCCTGACTCGTTGCCGAACGCGTACACGTCACGCTCGGGAACGAACAGGAAGCCGCCGGGTGCCGGTGGCCAGGTGGTGAACCGGGCCGCTCAGTTCGCGATGTCGCGGTGGTACCTGAGCTCGGGGTAGGCCACGTCAACCTCCGTTGCCGTAGGGACGGGTGATGATCTCCAGGCTGTGGCCGTTCGGATCTTCCCAATACACGCCGCGACCGCCGTCGTTGGTGTTGATCTGGCCGGCGTGCCGGTGGAAAGGATCAGCCCAGTACGGCAAGCGGCGCTCGCGGATCCGGCCGAAGATCGCGTCGAAGTCGGACTCGCCGACGAGGAACGCGTAGTGCTGCGGCCGCACGTCGGTGACGGCCAGGAAGTCCAGCGAGACGTCGTTGTCGAGTTGGACGACCATGAAGTGGCTGAACGGGGCCGGCTCTGGCAGGCCCAGGATGTCGGCCAAAAACCTCGCCGACGCGGCGGCGTCGTGCGCATGGACGATCGTATGGTTGAGCTGTACGGCCATGGCGTCAGGTTCCTACCGGGGGTCGGAAGGCACCGATCGGGCTGAGCTGAATGCCGGCGAGCTGCCACCGATCGCCCGCGCGGACGGCGATGTGCGTCGCACGGAACTGCCCGTCCGACGGCTGCCCACGGTAGCTGGCCTGCTGAGTGTGACGTCCGATTGTGACGGCCGCATCGCCGTACGGGCGCACCGCGACCTCGTCCCAGGCCAGCGACGCGGTGATCAGGTCGCCGGTGCGGTACCGGTCCAGCCACTGCTGCTTGTCCAGGACGAAGCCCAACGGCCCGACCATCGCGAAGTCGGCGACGGCGAGCGCGTCGAGCGTCTCGACGTCCGCGCGCTGCTCGGCTTCGGCCCAGCGCCGCCCGAGCTCGAGGATTTCGGTAGTGATCGGATCGGTCATGACATCTCCTTTCGCTGTGGCCGCATCCAGGCATTACCTGCCGGTACGCACGAAGTCGATCAGCCGGTTCCAGGCGATCCTCGGCTTGACCAGCGTCTGTCTGAGGTCCGTCCGATCGTCGAGCAGCTGCTTGGCGCGCTTTCGGACCGGTTCGGACGCCTTGCTCAGGTGGCCGGCGTCGAACGGCGGCTGCGGGTCGTATTCGATGGTCAGTTGGATCGCCTCGGCCAGCTCCCGTCCGGCGATCTCGCCGACCAACCAGAGCCCCAGGTCGATGCCGGCGGACACCCCCGCCGCCGTGACGATCTTGCCGGTTTGCACGATCCGCTCGTCCGGCCGGGGCATTGCGCCCATCATCCGCAACGGCCCCATCGCGACCCAGTGCGTGGTCGCAGGCTGACCCTTGAGGATTCCCGCGGCGGCCAGGATCACCGCGCCGCTGCACACGGAGGCCGTCCACGTCGTGGCCTGGTGCACCGACCGCAGCCAGGCGAGGATCTCCCTGTCCACCATCGTGGTTGGCGTCGTCGTACCGCCCGGCACCAGCACGAGATCCGGTGCGGGCGTCTCGGCGAGGGTGTGCGTCACGCCGAGCAGCAGGGCACCCCCTTCGGCGAGCAGCGGGCCGGTTTCCTTGCCCACGAAGCGGACATCGGCGCCCGGCATGCGGCTGAGCACCTCGTACGGACCGACCGCGTCGAGGGCGGTGGTGCCGGGGTACAGCAGGATCGCGATCTGCATGTAGGCACGCTCCCTACGGGTCGACCCTCAGCCGACGCGTTCGTAGACGAGAAGGTGAACGCCGTCGCCGAAGGTTCGTTCCGAGGCGAGCCGCAGGCGCTTCGTCTCGCTCGTACCGCCGAACAGGCGCTTGCCCGCGCCGACGATGATCGGATACACGAGAAGGTGCAGGGCATCGACCAGGTCGTGCTCGATGAGCGCCTGAGCGAGCTGCGGGCTGCCGTGCACGAGGATGTCCCCGTCATACTGTCCCTTGAGCCAGTTGACCTCTTCGACCAGTTCGCCTTTGAGAACCGTCGTGTTCTTCCACTTCGGGTCATTCAGCGTGGCAGAGACGACGAACTTCGGCATCCCGTTGAATCTGTCGGCGAACTCGCCCTCGTATTGCGGCCAGGATGCCGCGAACAGCTCGTATGTGACGCGTCCGAGCAGCTGGGCGTCTGCGGCCATGGTCTCGTCCACCTTGAACTGTTCGCCCTCTTGGCCGCGGGAGAAGTGATCGGTCCAGCCCGTGCGTGCGAAATGCTCACTGCCGCTGGGTGCCTCCACGACGCCGTCGACGGAGATGTATTCGGTCACTACCAGCCTGCCCATTCGGTGTGGCCCCTTTCAATAGAACGCGTGGGTGGTGTTGAAAAGACGCCACGCGAAGCCGGGCGATCCGTCAGCGAAAGCGTTGAAGCGGTCGAGCCCATTGCCCGGCCAGCTCTGGCAGGGCGCGAGTTCGATGTAGCTCCACGAGGTGGAACCGTATTCGCCGCGCACCCTGCGGGGACAGGTGCGGCGGCCATCATGTCCGAGATTCTGGAAAACATGTCCTGCCGGACCGCTTCGTGCGCTTCTACGATGGCAGCGTGCACGAGCGGCGTGTGGTCGTCGTCGGCTATGACGGCATCGAGCTGGTGGACGTTGCGAGCGTCACCAGCTGTCTCGCCATGGCCAACCGGCTCGGCGCGACGCCCACGTACGCCGTGCGGTTTGCCACGCTGTCCGGGGGCGCGGTCCGCTGTGACTCGGGGCTGGAGCTGTCCAGCCAAGTGGCGCTGCAGGACGTGAGCCGCACGCACACCCTCATCGTCTCCGGCGGTCTGGGGCACGCCGCGGCCGCCGCGGACCGCAGCCTGCTTGCTCAGGTCCAGAGGCTGGCCCGGAGCTCAAGCCGCGTGGCGTCGGTGTGCACCGGTGCGAGCGTGCTCGCCGCGGCCGGGCTGCTGGACGGCCGGCGGGCAACCACCCACTGGCACCATACCGCCGAGTTGGCCGCCGCGTATCCGGCGGTGCGATTCGACCCTGCGCCGATTTTCGTGCGAGACGATCACGTGTGGACGTCCGGCGGCGTCACCGCGGCACTCGACCTTACCCTGGCGTTCGTGGAGGCCGACCACGGCGCCGAGTTGGCCCGATGGGTGGCCATGGGCATGGTCACCTACCTGCAGCGACCGGGTAACCAGGCGCAAATGAGCATGTTCGTCCGTGCCCGACGCCCCGAGCACGCCGTGGTGCGGCGCGTCCTCGACCACGTCACGGCCAATCCCGATACGGAGCTCTCCACCGCCCGGCTCGCCGCAGTGGCCGGTGTGAGCGAACGGCACCTCACCCGGCTGCTGGTCACCCACGCTGGGCAGACCCCGGCCCGGCTCGTCCGTCAAGTGAGGCTGGAAGCAGCGGCCACCGCCCTGGTCACCACCGATCAGGCCGTCTCGTCGATCGCCAAGGCGACCGGGTTTCGCTCCGGCGAAACCCTGCGCCAGGCGTTCAGCGCATGGTTCGGCATCTCGCCGACGCAGTACCGCACGGTCCACCGTAGGCGCACATAGGTTTCGAAACTGCCTCCGAGCGGCCCGGAGCGGCAGCAGCGGTCCGCAGTGACCGCTCCACCACCAAATCGGCTGACCAGGGCCCGCTATCCGTGGCCTTCATCGACTCGCAGTCTCGGCGTCCTCGTCGCCGCCTATCAGGACCCGGCAACCGCCGCCGGCATCCTGACTCGGTCCAGCTTCACTCGCCCTCGTCCGGTTCGTTCGGCTCGTGCCAGCGGGCCCGGTAGGCGGCCTCGTGCGCCTCGTGGGCCGTCCGTTCCTCGAAGATCAGTTGGCGCAGCGCCCGCCGGCCCTGGTCGAAGATCACCACCTCGGCGGCCACCAGGCCCACGCAGATCACGGTCAGCAGCGCGAGGGCCCCCAGCGCCGGCAGCCGCCCGGCCAGCGGGATGCAGACGGCGAGCAGCCCCACTGTGCCGACTCGGGTCCAGCTCAGCGTGTGCAAGGTCCGCGCCTGGAACAGCATGTTGCCGCAGAGGTAGAGGATCACCCCGCCGAAGAGGAGGGAGTCGCCAGGGCCGCGCGTCGGCTCCCAGTTGGGGATGTGCGGGTTGGTGATCTGACGTACGACCTCCTCGGCGCCGAGCGCGAAGAGGATGATCCCGGCGATCATCGGCAGGTAGCAGTACCAGTACGCGTCTCGGGCCATGGCGACCCGGGGTCCGTCCTGTGCCGTGTGCAGGGCGATCCGGGCGGCCGGTCCGATCATGTCGTAGTGCGCCCACCAGAGCGCGGTGGTGAAGAAGATGCCGCACACCGCCGCCGCCACGGCCGCTGGGGTGGGCGGCTGCCCGATCAGGTTGCTTCCGACGCCGACCGAGATGACCGACTCGCCCAGGGCGATGATCAGGATCAGGTCGTACCGTTCAGTCCAGTGCTCGGCCGAGGCGACGCCCCAGCCCCAGGTGCCAGCGCGGAAGCCGATGGAGTATTCGATCAGCACGACCAGGACCCACAGCCCGTCCCGGACGAGTGGCGCCGCAGCGGCGCCGTGCATGGCCGGCGGGATCAGCGCGGCGGCCAGCAGCAGCAGGGTGCTGCCCACCAGATCCGGGGCGAACCGTATCAACTGCCGGCGCTGGTTCGGGCTGTTCCGTACGACGTGCAGGTAGAGCAGCAGGTGCACCGCGCGGACCACGATGTAGCTGACCGCCGCGACGACCGGCCCGGCGGCGGTGCCTCGTACGTCGTGGAACGCCTGTGGCAGCGAGAGTGCGAAGGTGAACAGCGCTGCCATGCCGATCGTCATGAGTACCGGGACGAAGCCCTCGCCGAGGCGGACGCGGGTGGCGATCACACTGTGCACCACCCATGACCACCAGAGCACGGCGAGCACCAGCAGGGCGTGGAACAGCGAGCTGACGGTGATGTTCGCCGCGGTGGCGCGGGTGATGATGAAGAACGAGAAGACGAAGACCAGGTCGAAGAAGATCTCGAACCGGTCCACCCGGGCGCCGGGGGCCACCGGCACGGCCGGCCCGAGGCGCCCCCGCCACCCGAAGCCGCTCACCGATCGAGTCTGCCAGCGGACCGCCGGCGATGGGCCGGATTCCGGGCGCTCTGTCGTCTGCTGCGTCAGGATTGGGTGGCCGCGTTCCCGACCCTGCTGTTGGCCGCCGCCGTCTAGCCGCGTGAGGTTGGCGGTTACCCCGCCCACGACGAGCCCTCGCACGGCAGCAGCGTCCGGTAGGCGTCCTCGGCGACCGCACGGTCGCCGACGCGGTGACACTAATCCGGCACA
This sequence comes from Micromonospora sp. NPDC047738, assembly GCF_040642675.1. NCBI lineage: Bacteria > Bacillati > Actinomycetota > Actinomycetes > Micromonosporales > Micromonosporaceae > Micromonospora > Micromonospora sp. NPDC047738. Next base: position 52,213 of record NZ_JBEYSO010000016.1, on the reverse strand, counting down.
CCCGGTGTCTTGACCGGGATGTGCGCGGGCGTTGTGGTGTTGGTGTGCAGTTTCATGTCCTGGGCCAGCTCGAGGTAGTCCGGAACGGACAACGGGTGCCGGCCGGCGGACCCAAGCAGCAAGCGTTGCTGGTCCTGCTGCTGTTACGGCTGAACCGGTTCGTCGCCTCCGACTGGCTGGTCGACGCGTTGTGGGACGGCCGGCCGCCGGTCAGCGGTCAGATGACGCTGCGCACGTACGTCGCCGGGTTGCGCCGGGCCCTGGAGCCGGACCGTGCCCCTCGCGGGCAGGGGGTGGTCGTCGTCGGCCACACCAGGGGATACGAGCTGCGAGCCGCGCCCGACGCCGTCGACGCGGTCCGGTTCGAGCGTCTGGTGGATCGTGCGGCGGCACTGCTCGCGGCGGGTGACGCCGCAGGGTCCGAGCAGTGCTACCGCGCCGGGTTGGCGCTGTGGCGTGGCGAGCCGTTGGCCGCCGCGGCAGATCTGGACGCGGTACGCCCGGAGGCGGCGCGGCTGGCCGAGCTGCGTCTCGACGCGGAGGAGGGATGCCTCACCGCCGGCCTTGCCGCCAACCGGCACGAGGCGGTCCTGCCCGCGCTGCGCAGATTCGTGGGTGCCCATCCGCTGCGGGAGGCTGCCCGGGCCCGGCTCATGCTGGCCCTCTACCGATCCGGGCGGCAGACCGACGCACTCGCCGTCTACGAGGAGGGCCGGCGGCTGCTGGCCGACGAGTACGGGCTCGACCCGGGCGAGCAGCTACGCGAGGCGCACCGGCTGGTCCTGGGACATGCCGTGGCCGTAGCGGCGGCGGTCGTGCCCGACCCGCCAACGGTCGTGCGGAAACCCGCTGCTGCGACCGGGCCGGCACTCGTGGGTGGCGGGGCGGCAACGGTCGAGGCGCCGCAGGCTCTCGCGGGGCGTGACACGGAGCTGGCGCGGCTCGGCGAGGCGCTGGCCGCGGCGACCGGCGGCGACGGCCGAGTGGTAGCCGTCGTGGGCGAGGCGGGGATCGGCAAGACCAGCCTCGCTGCTGCGCTCAGCGCTCAGGCCGCGACGTCCGGCACTCCGGTGGTGTGGGGGCGGTGTCCGGATCTGGGGCAGACGCCTCCGTTCTGGCTGTGGACCCAGGTGATCCGGAACCTACGGGCGATGCCGCAGGCGGGTGATGCCGCGTCGGCGCTGCCGCTGGACGGTTTCGCCGCCGGGCCGCTGACCGGGCCGGGCGACGCCGACGTGGAGCCGATGGCGCGGTTCCGGGTGTATGAGGCGGTGGCGGACCTGATCCGCGCCGTGGCCGGGCAGCGGGGGCTGCTCGTCGTGCTGGACGACCTGCACGCCGCGGACCCGGATTCGTTGCTGCTGCTGCGGTTTCTCTCCCCGCTTCTGACGGGCACCCGCGCCCTCGTCGTGGTCACGATGCGGCCGTACGACCGGAGTGCCGAGCTCCTGTCGACCGTTGCCGAACTGGCCCGTGGGCGGAACTTCATGCGGCTTCAGCTCACCGGCCTGGACGCGTCGTCGGTGGCGAGCCTGGTGGCGTCCGGTACCGGGGTGCGTCCGCGGAACGAAGCGGTGGCGAGCCTGGTGACCCGGACCGGCGGGAACCCGTTCTTCATCACCGAGCTGCTCCGGTCGGGAGCCGATCCGGTGACCGGAGAGCTGCCGCCAACCGTTCGGGACACCGTCCGGCTGCGGCTCGCCGAGCTGCCGCAGCCGGCGCGGGAGTGCCTGGACCTGCTCAGCGTCGCCGGGCACGATCTCGAACTGCTCGTGATGGCGGCGGTTCTCGGCGCGCCGGCGGGGGAGGTGGGCGAGCGCCTCGTTCCCGCGTACGCAGCCGCGCTCGTCGTCGAGGCGGGGCCGGGCCAGACGCGGTTCCGCCATCCGCTCTTCGCCGAGGTCGCCTACGCCGAGCTGCCCCCTCCCCGCCGGGCCGCGCTGCACGCCCGGCTCGCCGCCGCGGGCGAGCGGACCGGCGGCCTCACTCCCGCCGAGCTGGCCTACCACTACGGCCAGGCGATCGGACTCGGCCACCACGAAAACCAGCTGCGCTGGTCGCTGGTCGCCGCCGACGACGCGACCCGGCGCGTGGCGTACGAGGACGCCCTCGGGCACCTCGGCCGCGTCGCGCGGGGCCTCGCCCTGAACTCGGCGATCTCGCCGGACGCGGCGCGTACCGAGCTGGCGGTCCAGCTGCACCGGGCGTCCCTGCTCCAGATGACAGTGGGAGTCGGCAGCGACGCGGTCGACGAGGTCTGTTCCCGGGCGAGGCAACTGCTGGGGATGGTCGGACCGGAGGTGGACCTGCGACCGGCGCTGTGGGCGCTGGGCGAGCTCGCCGCCAACCGCGCCGACTTCGCGGTCTGCGGTGACCTCGCCCGGCGGCTTGTCACCGCCGAGGACGACGGCACCGGCCTGATCAGTGCGGCGGGCGAGTATCTGTTGGGCGTGGTCGGCTACTTCACCGGGCACCTGCCGGACGCGGAGCGGCATCTCACCGCCGCAATCGACCGGCTGCGCGAGGTCGACCTGCGGCTGCTCGGCCGGCAGGTCGGCCGTCGGCCGGTCCTGGCCGTCCACAACTTTCGGGCGCTGGTCCGCTCGCTGCGCGGCGAGGGCGCACCGGCTCGGGAGGACATCCTCGCCGCCGAGGTTCTCGCCGACCAGATCGACGATCCGTACGGCCGCGCCAACGCCGCACTCTTCGACGGCTGGCGGGCGCTGCAGGAACGCGACGTCATCGCGGTACGACTCGCGGCGGAGCGGTGCCGGGAACTCGGAGCGGCGAACGGGCTGCCGCACGTGGTGACGACGGGCGAATTCCTCACGCAGTGGGCCGCCGCCTACAGCGGGGAACGGGGCCGGCTGGCGGCGGCGCGGGCCGCCGGCGAGGCGATCTACCATCCCGGGCTGCGCTCCACCCGCACCATCACGCTCTGTGCCGTCGCCGACGCGTATCTGGTGGCGGGAGAGCGAGCCACCGCCGCGGAGCTGGCCGAGCAGGCGTTATCCGTGGCGGAGCAGCTGGGAGAGCGGGTCTGCGAGGCCGATCTGCGCCGGATCCGCGGCGACGCCCGGCACGACGCCGGGGAGTTGCGTGCCGGGGCCCGGCTCGCCGTCGAGCAGGACGCGCGGCTGCTGCTGACCCGCTTTCCGGACGACATGCTGCCGGCACACTCGCACTGACCTGCACCGACGGGGACGGACCGCGCGGGTCGGTACCGACCCGCGCGCCCAACCTCCACCTGGCCTCCACACGGCCTCCACACGACCTCCGCACCCGGCTGGTGTCGTCTACGGGCAGGAGCGACGACGGCCGTCGCGGAGTTTTCCCGGAAGGACCACCCCATGTCCCCGACTGATGCGGTCCACACCGTCGACGTTGCGGTGATCGGCTGCGGACCCGTCGGTGCGCTGACCGCCAACCTGCTCGGCATCCACGGGGTCCGTACCCTGGTCGTCGAGCGGAGCCGGCTGCCGCACGGCCAACCGCGCGCGTTCTCGTGCGACGACGAGGCATTGCGCATCTACCAGCAGGCCGGCCTCCTCGAGCAGGTGGGCCGCGACATGTACCCGGTAGCGGATGCCGAGTATGTCAACCGCAAGGGAAAGACCTTCGCGAGCATCGCGCTGTCGGAGGTGGACTTCGGCCTCGGCCACCCGCCGTTGAGCTTCTTCGATCAGCCGTCGCTGGAACAGACGCTGCGCGCCGGCCTGGACCGTTTCGACCACGTCGACCTCCGCCTCGGCACCGAGCTGGTGGCGCTGCGGCAGGACACCGAGGACGTGACGCTGACCCTGCGGGACATGGCCACCCGCCACACCTGGACGGTGCGAGCCCGCTACGTGCTCGGCTGCGACGGCGCCCGCAGCACCACCCGGGCCGCCGCCGGCATCGCCCTGACGGGGTCCAGCTACGCCGAGCCCTGGCTCGCCATTTCGGGGAAAGTGGCACCCGGCGGAATCCGCGTCGAGCGGACGACCTTCGTCTGTGACTGGTGGCGTCCAGCCTTCGTGTCACCGGGGGCGAAGGGAAGCTATCGCATGGAGTTCATGCTGCGCCCCGGTGAGACCGCCGACGAAGTATGCCAGCCGCAGAACGTGGACGCGCTGATGGAGCCGTACGTCGATCCGGCGCGCTTCACCACGACCCGCGCGGTGGTCTATACCTTCCACCACCTCGTCGCCCGGCAGTGGCGCGCCGGCCGGGTCTTCCTGCTCGGCGACGCCGCCCATCAGATGCCTCCGTTCATGGGACAAGGACTCTGTAGCGGACTGCGAGACGCGGCAAACCTTGCCTGGAAGCTCGCCCTGGTCCTCGCCGGTGACGCTGACCCAACGCTGCTGGAGACATACGAGGTCGAGCGGCGCCCACACGCCGCGGCGATGGCGCGGACGAGCGTACGCCTGGGGCGGGTCTTCCTGGCGCGGAGCCGGTCGGCGGCGTGGTTGCGTGACAAGTCCCTGCAGGCTGTCCAGACCGTCCCCCGGGTACGCAGGTTCGTCCGACACTTCGAGTTCAAGCCGGTGCCCGCTCACCCAAGTGGGCTGATGGCGGGCGATCGACGTACCGGCGGCGTGGGGACGATGTTTCCCCAGCCGCGGATTTGCACTGGGGCCTCACCCACGCCGCACCTCCTTGACGAAGCGCTCGGCGCCGGGTTCGCCGTGCTCGGACTCGCGAACAGTGCGGTGTTCAGGCCAGGGGAGTGGCAGGGGTTGTCGGTGCGTTTCGTCGTCGTGCATCCCGCAGGCACCGCGCCGGAAGATCTGCCACCAGTCCGCCAGTACGGCCGGGCATCACAAGTGGATCTCATCGATGTGGACGGAATCATCAGCGCCTGGCTGCGCCGGCATCGCGCTGGGGCGGTCGTGCTGCGGCCGGACCGGTTCGTCTTCGCAGTCGCAACGGCCAACCAGACCGGGCGAGTAGGCCGCATGCTGGCGGCGGCCCTCGGCGCGCCACAGCCCATCAGCGGGGCGGCCGCCCTCAACGTGGCCTAGCGAGGGATCGGCGGGCGTTGGCGGGCGCTCGGCTGACCAGAGCGTGTACATCGGCTGACGTACACGGCATTCAGCGTGCGGGCGGACGACTGGACGCCGCGACGCCCCGGAGCTGGGCAGTCATGGACGGCTCCAACGAGATGTCGACCACGGCGGGCGGCCACGAGTCGGCCGGATCCGCCGCCAGCCTACCGCCGAGTGGACGATCGGGCATGACGGAATCTCCTCGTGGCGCTGCTTCCGACGATGTCCGCCATGATGCGATCTGGCAGCCGCGTCGAGACCAGACGAGAAGCGAATGTTGACGTGCGTCCGCCGGCACACGGAGGGTGACGAGCATACGCCGTGGCGCGTACCGCGGCTCCGGGTCTGCTGCGTTCGCCGACGTAGGCCAGGTGTCGCCGTGGCGCGGATGAGGCACCAACGGGATGGCTCATAGCGTCGAGGCCATGAGATCAGCAGTTCGTATCGGCGCCACGCTAGCCGCGGTGGTCACCGCATTCACGGCCCAGACCGGCGCGGCCAGCGCCGAACCGTCGTCGGATCAGGCCGTCGTCGTCACCGACTCCGGCGCCCTACGGGGTACGGTCGCCACCGACCACCGGACGTTCTCCGGCATTCCCTACGCGGCACCTCCGGTCGGTGGCCGGCGCTGGCGCGCCCCGCTGCCGCCACACCCGTGGCAGACGGTGCGTGACGCGACCCGGCCCGCTAGTCCGTGTCTACAGATGGGCGGGCCGGCCGGATCCAGCGTGGTCGGCAGCGAGGACTGCCTGTACCTGAACATCACCACGCCGGCCGGTAGGAACACCCGGCACCTACCCGTCATGGTGTGGCTACCCGGTGGGGGCTTCGTGTCCGGGTCCGGCAGCGACTACGACCCGACCCGACTCGCGGTATCCGGGCGCGTGGTGGTGGTGACCGTCAACTATCGCCTCGGCGCGCTCGGCTTCCTCGACCACCCGGCGCTCGCCTCGACCGAACCGGCCGCCGGCAACTTCGGCATCGCCGACCAGCAGGCAGCACTGCGCTGGGTGGGACGCAACATCGCCCGGTTCGGCGGCGACGCTCACAACATCACCCTCGCCGGCCAGTCGGCCGGCGCATACAGCACCTGCACACAGCTGGCGTCACCGCCGGCAGCCGGCTTGTTCCAGAAGGCGATCGTGCAGAGCGGCCCGTGCGGCAATTCGATGGTGACGCGGCCGGTGGCCCAGACCCGAGGTGACCAGCTGGCCCGCGACCTCGGGTGTTCAGCGGCGAACGACGTACCGGCCTGCCTGCGCGGCGTTGCGGCCAGCCGGCTGGTCGGTATCGGCGGCGACCGGGTCTTCACCGCCACCGCCCGCATCGCCGATCTGCCCTGGCTGCCCGTGGCCGGCACCCCCATGCTGCCGTACCAGCCGCTGGAGGCGATGCGACGAGGCCTGGCCGCCCGCGTACCGCTGATTCAGGGCAGCACGCGGGACGAGATGCGTACCTTCGTCGGGGTCAACTACGACTTCCAAGGCCACCCGCTGACAGCCGACCAGTACCCGGGTGTCCTCGCCCAGGTGTTCGGTGCCGACGCAGCCGGAGTGCTGGCCCGGTACCCGGCCAGCGCCTACGCCAGCCCCGGCGTCGCGCTTGCCACCGTGCTCACCGACTGGGGACACAAGTTCGGCGGTTGTACGGTGCTGTCCGCCGACCAGGCGGCGTCGAGGCGGGCCCCGGTCTACGCCTACGAGTTCGCCGAGGACCCGGGCCAGATTGTTGGCGGCTTCGCGATGGGTGTCGGCCACGGGGCCGAACTGCCGTATCTGTTCGACGGGGCGTACAACGCTCCCGGCGGCTCCCCAGTCCTCAACCGGCAGCAACAGCGGCTGTCCCGCGAGATGATCGCGTACTGGTCCAACTTTGCCGCCACCGGCGATCCCAACAGAACGGGGCTACCCCACTGGTCCGCATACCGGGGCGACGGGCGCCTACTGTCGCTGGTCGCCGGCACCGCGGGCATCACCTCGACGCACTTCAGCCGGGCCCACCGATGCGGGTTCTGGAACGCGATTCACTGAGTGTCGCGCCGCGAATACCTTTCCACCCGTAAAGGTCCCGAAGCAAGCAGATCTCTGCGCCGTGGTGGACGATCTCCACATGGGTGTACAGGATGAGCCTGGCCATCGGCGCATCCGCGTAGGCCGGTGGTGAGATGGCGCCTTGCGGCCGGGCGAGGCCTGCCGTGCCGAGGCGGCGCACGTCCCGGATCCAGGCATCGTGCCCTTCATCGAGTTGACGCAGCGCCCCTTGTGCGGTGCCTGAGTAGCTGACCGCCGAGTGATCGGCCGACGGGCCGTCGAAGTGGGGTGCGGCCGGTGGCCCGAAGACGTCGGTGAGGTGGGCAAGCCTCCACGCGATCGTCGTGACCGGTTCGCGATCGTGCGGCGGCCTGGCGTAGTCCATGGTGAACTCGCCCCCGCCGATCGACATCGGCGCCGAGCTCTCGCCGCGGCGGCTGATCGTCCAGCAGCCAGGCACCGGCTGCCAGAAGTACTCATCGTCGGTCAGGCCGTTCAATCGCGGCCGAAGTCGATGCTGCCAGTGCCACTCAAGCTGATCGACCAACTCGAAGCCCCAGTCGACGTCCACGGCTCCGACACTAGCCCCAAAGCGTGGTGAGAAGGGTTATCAGCGGAGGTCGTCGAGGGTCCAGGCCTGCTGACGCGTCGCGGGCGCAGGACCTGGGATCCGAGTGCGCCGGCGGGCAGGCGACGGCGATAGCAAGCGGGGAGATGCGACCCGTCGACGGCGACGACGAGCATGAATCCAGATGTAGCGCCCAGTGTCGACCCGAGATGGCGAAACCAGTAGGAGGCGGGATGACGACGGACGAGCTCAACCGCGCGGTGACCGGCCCGGATGGCGCCGTGCGCGACGAATGGACCGCACTGGCGGCGGAGGTAATCGGGTGCCCGGTCGAGACGGTGCAGGACCGGGCGGACACCGCGTCCTTCATCGACCTGGGTGGTACCTCGTTGCGCGCGGCCGACTTCGCGGCCAGGGTTGAGCGTCGCCTCGGAATCTCGCCGCCGCTGCGCGCCCTGCGCGGGTCGGTGCCCCTCGCGCAGGCCATGGCTCAGGCGGGCGAATACCGGCCGGTGCCGGCCAGCGCGCCGACGACCTCGGCGTACCGGCCGTTGCTGCCCAGCCAGGATGGCATGCTGATGGCCGAGGGCCAGCACGGCGGTCGCGGTGTCCGGGTGCTGTTCACCGCCGAGAGCGCCACGCCGTTCGAACCTGACCGGCTGCGGGCGACGCTGGCCGAGCTGACCAAAAGCCACGAGGCGCTGCGTACCGCTTTCATCCGCACCGATACCGGCTATGCCAGGCGGGTACTGGCCACCTGGCAGCCACGGCTGATCGAACAGCGGCTGGCCCCGCCGCCTGGCGTGGATCCGGTGACGATCGTGCACGCCCAGCTCGCGGCCAGCCCCGACCTGCTCGCGCCGTTCACCGAGCCGCCTGTGCTGTTCGTGCACAGCCAGGTCGACGGCGGGCCGGACCTGCTGTCGATCCTGGTGCATCACGCGATCCTGGACGGATGGGCGCTGGCCCAGTTCTGGCGCGCGTTCGCCCGCGCGTACACCGCCGGCACCGCAGAGCCGGGCCCGTCGCCGGAGCTGATCGTGTCCCGGTACCAGGAGCTCACCGAGAGCGGCCGGCTCGCCGAGCTGACCCAGCTCGCGGTCGCCGACCTTGCCAACCTGCCCGGAACCGTCCTGCTGCCCGTCGACCGGGCCCGGCCGGAGACCCCGGACGTCCGCGGGGCACACCTGCCGTTCGGGCTCAGCGCCGAGCTGCGGGACCGGGTCATGAAGACGGCGCGGCAGCTCGGGGTGACCCACACCGTCGTACTCTTCACCGCTTGGGCGACGGCGGTGGGGCGGCGTGCCGGGCTCCGGGACCTCGCTGTCGGGGTCGGCATGTCCGGTCGGCAGGTCGCGGAGCTGCACGACGTCCTCGGGCTGTGCGTGCGCATCGTGCCGGTGCGGTGCCGGCTCGACGACACTCGTACCGTCGCCGAGCATCTGCGGGCCTGCGCCGCCGCCTGGGCGGCCGCCGCCGAGCGGGCCGAGCTGCCGCTGGAGCACATCATCCCGGCGCTCGGCCAGGACGAAGTCATCGATCGGATGCCGGTCATCCAGGCCGTGTTCGAGGCGCACGACGAGCTGCTGGGCGGGCGGGTGCGGGAGGGCGAGCTGGACCTGACCCTGCACGAGGGGTACGGCGGCGCCTCGCACATGGAGACCACAATGTTCCTGACCAGTTGGGGCGAGCGCCCGGTGCTGCAGCTGGAGTACCAGCCGGCGGTGTTCGGCCCCGGCGAGGCGGTCGATCTGGTCGAAGGGTTCACGGCGGCGCTGGAAGAGCTGGTCGCGGACGTGAACGCGCCGCTGTCGTCGGTACGGGCGATCTCGGCGGGGCAGCGGGAGCGGCTCGCCGCGCTGTCCGACGGGCCGGCCACCGACTGTGCGGCCGGGCTGTGGCAGTTGTTCGAGGAGACGGCCGCGCGGCACCCGGACGCGGTCGCGGTCGAGACGCTGACGTACGACGAGCTCCTTGCCGCCGCACGTACTCACGCGTCCGCACTGGCCGATGTCCGCCCGGGTGACCGGGTCGTCCTCGCCGTGCCGCGCGGGGTCGCCGAGGTCGTGGCCGTGCTCGCCGTTCTGCACCGGGGCGCGGCGTACGTGGGGATCGACGCCGACGCACCGCGGGAATGGCTCGCCGAGATCCTGCGGCAGGTCTCGCCACGTGCGGTCATCGGCTCGCCCGAGCTGGCCGAGTTGGCCTCCTGCCCGGCGATCCCACCATGGGCGCCGACCGACCCGCTGGTACCCGGACCCGAACCGGCACCGGCCGACCCGGCCCGGACCGCGTACCTCGCCTTCACGTCCGGCTCGACCGGTCGGCCCAAGGGGGTACCGGTGCCGCACCGCGCGGTCGTGCGCCTGGTCCGCGACGCCGGCTACGTCCGGCTCGGCCCGGACGAGCGGTACCTGCGCCTCGCGCCGCTGGCGTTCGACGCCTCCACGCTGGAGCTGTTCGCGCCCCTGCTGTCCGGCGCCAGCCTTCAGGTCTTCCCCGACGGGCCGGTCGCGCCGACCGAGCTGGCCCGGTTCCTCGTCGAACGTCGGGTGAGCGTGCTGTGGCTGACCGCCGGCCTGTTCCGGCTCGTGGTCGACCATCGGCCCGAGGCGTTCGCGCCCGTACGGCAGGTGCTCACCGGCGGCGACGTGGTCCCGCCGGAGCAGGTACGGCGGCTGCTCGAGCGGTACCCGGGGCTACGGGTCACCAACGGGTACGGACCGACCGAGTGCACCACGTTCACCACGGTCCACCACCTCGACTCGCCGGCCGAGGTGAGCGACCCGCTGCCGATCGGCCGGCCGGTCCCGGGTACCCGGGTGTTCGTGCTCGACGAGGACGGCCATCCGGTGCCGCCGGGCGCGGTCGGTGAGCTGTGCGTCGGCGGTGCCGGTCTCGCCGACGGTTACCTGGGCGCGCCCGAGGAGACCGCCCGAGCGTTCGGGGGGCGGGCGCCGGACACGGGCGAACGCTTGTACCGCACCGGGGACCTGGTGCGCTGGGACGGGCGCGGGCGCCTGGTCTTCATCGGCCGGCGCGACCACCAGATGAAGGTACGCGGGTTCCGGGTCGAGCCGGACGCGGTGGCGCGGCGGCTGCGCGAGCACCCGCAGGTACGGGACGCGGTCGTGGCCGGCGACGGTGATCCCGGCGCCGACCGGCGCCTGCTTGCCGGCGTCATCGTCGCCGACCCGGCCCCGTCCGTGGCGGAGCTGCGGGCCTGGATCGCAGACGCGCTGCCGTCCTGGGCGGTACCGGAGCTGTGGTCGTTCACCGATGCGTTCCCGTTGACCAGCAACGCGAAGGTGGACCTGCAGGCCCTGGCCAAGCACGCGGTCGCCTAGGGGTAGGACCAGCTGTCGTTCGCCGAGGGAGCAGCTGCTGATGGAGCCGGATGGATTGGTGGAGAGATGACAGGTAAGTCTGTTCCGCAGTTGTTCGCCGGTCAGGTCGACGAGATCGAAGCCGTCGTCAACGCGCATCCACAGGTACACCGTGCCGTGGTGATCGCCCGCGAGGACGGCCCCGGAGATCGTCGCCTGGTGACCTATGTCATCCCCGAAGACACTGTGCCGCACGGCGATTCCGGGCCCTCCGCGAATGCCAGCGCGGGTGACTTCGTGGCGCAGTGGCGCCGGGTGTACGACGACCTGTACTCCGAGGTGATTTCGGTCGATGACCCCCAGCTGGGTCGGCTCGGTTCGGATTTCAGCGGCTGGAACAGCAGCTACACCGGTGGGGCGATTCCGGTCGAGGAGATGATGCTGTGGCGGGCGGCCACGGTGGACCGGATCCGAGGCTTGAAACCCGTCAGGTTGCTCGAGATCGGGGTCGGTTCGGGGTTGCTGATGTCGCACCTGGCCGCGGACTGCGTGGAGTACCGGGCTACGGACTTCTCCCCGGTGACCATCGCGAAGCTGCGGGCCCGCCTGAAGGCCACAGGTGTGCCCTGGGCCGACCGGGTGCACCTGCGGGTGGCCGAAGCCATCGAGACCGACAGGCTGCCCGAAGGGTACTTCGACACGGTGGTCATCAACTCGGTGGCGATGCACTTTCCCGGGCACGGGTATCTGCGCCGGGTGATCGAGCAGGCGCTGCGGGTGCTCGCACCGGGTGGCTCGTTGTTCCTGGGCGACATCCGGAACCTGAGTCTGCTCGAGGAGTTCTTCACCGCGGTGCAACTCGCGCGGGACCCGTCCGCGGAGCCGGCGACGATCCACGAACGGGCCCGCCGGGCGGTGGCGGCGGAGGACGAGTTGCTGCTCGCTCCGGAGTACTTCGTGGCGACGGCCCGGGAGTTGGCCGATGTCGCGGGGGTCGATATCCAGCTCAAGCGTGGCGCCGCGGTCAACGAGTTGACCCGGTACCGCTACGACGTGGTGTTGCACAAGGGCCCGACTCGGGTGCACTCGCTCGCCGACGTACCTCGGGTCGCGTTCGCCGACCTGGCGTGCCGCGACATCGGAGACTTCGGCGACCACCTTGAACGGATCATGGGTGAGCAGCCCGGCGGGAGCCTGCGCGTCACGGGAATCCCGCACGGTGGGCTGGTCAATGAAATCGCTGCAGTACAACGCATCCGGCGCGGACAACCGGCCTCGACCTTGGCCGCGCCGGACGGTGGCGCGCAGGCGGAGGCGGGGTGGCTTCCGGAAGACCTGCACCTTCTCGCGGAGCGCCTGGGCTGGAAAGCCGCGGTGACCTGGTCGGTGCAGCCGGACTGCATGGACGCGGTCTTTCTCGGTCCCGGAGCCCTCGCCCAGGCGTCGCAAACGGGCGACCGCGCGGTGTTGACGGACCTGTACGAGGCGCGGGAGCCGCTGGAGCGGGCGGCCCGATACGCCAACTATCCGCACGCTTCGGTGTTGGCCGACGATGTGCGCCGGTTCGTCGCCGAGCGAGTACCCGGATCCATGGTTCCCGTCGTCGTCGTCGATCAGTTTCCGTTGACGGTGGACGGCGAACTCGACCGTGCGGCGCTGCCTGCGCCGGACTTCACGTCCGAGCACGGGTAGCCGTAAGAGGTCGGGAGCCTGCGCGACGACCGGGTGTTCCGCCCGGCGGCGGCCGCGCCGATCGACCTCCGAGGAGGACCGATGAGCACGGGCAGCCTGACCCAGGCGGAGGCCGAGCACCGTGCCGCCCTGCTGTCGGTGCGGCACTATGAGATAACCGTCGACTTCACCGACCTGCCCACCGGGCCGGCGGTGCGGTGCGTGTCCACCGTGGCGTTCACCTGCGCCGAGCCGGGGGCGGAGACGTTCGTCGACTGCGCCGCCCGGGTGCTGGCCGGCACGCAGAACGGCGAACCACTGCCGCCGGCGGCCGACGGCCGGATCCCGCTGCCCGCCCTCGCCGCGGAGAACACCCTGCGGGTGGAGACCGTGCAGGCCGACACGACCGACGGCGCCGGGGTGCACAAGGTCGTCGATCCGGCCGACGGCGAGGTGTATGTGTGGATGACCTTCGAGCCCGACGCGGCGCACCGGGTCTGGGCCTGCTTCGACCAGCCCGACCTGAAGGCCCCGCACACGTTCGCCGTCACCGCGCCCGCCGCCTGGGTCGTCACCAGCAACAGCGGCGATCCCAAGGTGGAGACCCTGGACGGCGTGCGGCGCTGGACCTTTCCCGCCACGCCACCGCTGTCGCCGTACAACACGGTGGTCAACGCGGGCCCGCTGCACGAGATCCGCCGCGAAGCCGCCGGTCACGACCTCGGCATCTTCGCCCGCCGCTCGCTGGCTGCGGTCCTCGAACGCGACGCCGACGAGATCTTCACCGTCACCACGCAGGGCCTGGCCTTCTTCGGTGACGTCTTCGGCATGCCGTTCCCGCAGCGCAAGTACGACCAGGTGTTCATGCCTGAGTTCGGCGGCGCGATGGAGAACTACGGGTGTGTCACCTGGTCCGACGCGGCGCTGCGGCGCGCCGCGCCCACCCCGGCCGAGCGTGAGGTGCTGGCCACCGTCCTGCTGCACGAGATGGCGCACATATGGTTCGGCAACATCGTGACCATGCGCTGGTGGGACGACCTCTGGCTGAATGAGGCGTTCGCCGAGTTCGCGTGCTACTGGGCGGCGTCGCGCGCCACCCGCTACACCGACGCGTGGGCGGGCCTGCTTGTTGGGGACAAGCTGTCGGCGTACCTGGCGGACCAGGGGCCGACGTCGCACCCGATCCGCCAGCCGGTGCCGGACGTCGCCGAGGCCGCGTCGATCTTCGATGCCATCACCTACCCCAAGGGTGCCGCGGTGCTCCGGCAGCTGGCGACATATGTCGGTGAGGAGAACTTCGTCACCGGCATGAAGGCCTACTTCGCCCGGCACGCCTGGGGCAACACCACGCTGCAGGACCTGATCGACGCGCTCGCCGCGGCCTCGGGCCGGGACCTGGACCGGTGGCGAGCCGGCTGGCTGGACACGGCCGGCACCGACCGGCTGACACTGGAGCCCGACGGCGCCGGCCTGGTGCTGGCCGGAGTCGGGCCGGACGGCCCGCCGCGACCGCAGGTCCTGGCGGTGGGCGCCTACACGCGCGGCGCAGCCGGGCTGGCGCGCACCGCGCTGGCCGAGGTCGACGTGCAGGGTCCGCGGACCCCGGTCGACCTGCCGGCCGGAGCCGACTTCTACCTGGTCAACGACGAGGACCTGACCTACGCCAGGACCCGGCCGGCGGGCGGGGCGGAGGCCCTGGTGGCGGCCGCCGGCGAGCTGCCCACCGCGGTGTCCCGGGGCGTCGTCGTCGCCATCTTGTGGGACATGCTGACCACCGGCGAGGCGACCCCGGAGCAAACGGTGCGCTGCCTCACCGCCGTGCTCGCGGTCGAGACGTCCGACGCGGTGATCGAGCCGTACCTCCGGCTGGCCGGCAACGCCGCCGAGCTGTGGGCGGGCGACGACCGGCGCGACGCGCTGCTGGCCGCGGTGGCCGAGGCGTGCCTGGCCCTCGCCGAGCAGCCCGGCCGCCGGCAGGTGGCGCTGCGCGGGCTGGCCCGGGTCGCCCGCGACCTCGACGAGGTGGCCCGGCTGCGGGAGCTGGCCGGCGACGACGTCCACCTGCACTGGCGCGCCCTCATCCGCACCGCCGAGCTCGGCGGTGCGACCGGGGACGCCGCGCGCGAGCTGCTCGCCCGCGATCCCGACCCGGACGCCCGGTACCAGGCGCTGGCGGTGCGCGCGGCGGCGCCCGACGCCGACGGGAAGGCCGCCGTCTGGCAGGCCATGGCGGTCGAGCGGACGGTGCCGATCGGCTCGCTCACCACGGTCACCACGGCGTTCTGGCGCCCCGGGCAGGACGCGCTGCTCGCCGAGTACGCCGACCGGTACCTGAAGGTCCTGCCCGAACTGGACCGCGCCGGGATGATCCCGGCGATGGCGTACTCCCAGCGGATGTTCCCGGTGTTCGGCATCGGCGCCGACTTCCCGGCCCGGGCCGAGGCGGCCGCCGAGGCGGCCGCGCCGGTCGTGCGCAAGGCGGTGCGGGAGCGCGCCGACGAGCTGCGCCGGATGCTGCGCTCCCGCACCTGAGCCAGTCAGCCGCCGGCGGAGGGCTGGCCCTCTGCGAGACGGTCCGCGTCCATGGCCCGGGCGAGGCTGGCGGGTCGCATGTCGGTCCAGGTCCGTTCGACGAAGTCGAGACTGTCCTGCCGGCTGTCCGCCGGGTGCACGCAGCGCCAGCCGGCGGGCACCTCCGCGGCGGCCGGCCAGAGCGAGTACTGCGCCTCGTCGTTGACCAGCACCAGGTATTCGCTGTCGTCGTTCTCGAACGGGTTCGTCGTCATCATCGCTCCTCGGGGATCAGCGGGCGCGTTTCAGCTCGGCGGCGATGACCGGGCCGATCTCGGTGAGCGGACCCTGGCGCATCATCGTGGTGTGGTGGCAGTCGATCGGGTACTCGTCGACGGTGCCGTCGACGTGCTCGTGCCAGGCGGCCGCCGCCCGGTCGCCGTCGCGGACCGCGGTGAGGTAGACGACGTTCCCGCGGAACCGCCCGGGCGGGGTCCGCTCGAGGATCCGCTGGGTGTGCAGGCCGCTTTCCACGAGCGCGTCCAGGTCCTCGCCGGTGGCGCCCACGTCGTCGCCGATGGCCAGCGTGATCGCCGCGCGGTCCGCGCTGCCGGCCCGCGGGACGGAGTCCAGCAGGGCGAGGAACCGGACCTGATCGCCGTCGCGCTGCAACCGGCAGGCGAGCGCGTGCGCGATGGTTCCGCCGGCCGACCAGCCCAGCAGGTGGTACGGGCCGGTGGGCTGGATCGCCCGAAGCTCGGCCAGGTAGTCGTCGACCAGCGCGTCCAGATCCTGCGGCGGGGAGCTGCGCCGAGCCTGCAGGCCGTACACGGGCCGGTCCGGCAGATAGGGCAGCAAGCCCGCGTAGCACCAGCTGAGCCCGGAGACCGGGTGCACGCAGAACAGCGCCGGCGCGGTACCGGTGGCCCGGATGGGCAGCAGCACGTCGACCGCGGCGTCCGGCGGGGCGGCCTGGTCGAGCCGCTGCGCCAGCGCCTCGGGAGTCGGCGCGGCGAAGAGCGTACGCATGCCCAGGTCCACGCCCAGCGCCGAGCGGATGCGGCCCATCAGCTTGACCGCCAGCAGCGAGTGGCCGCCGAGTTCGAAGAAGCCGTCGCCGAGCCCGACGCGTTCAAGCCCGAGCGTCTCGGCGAACAGGCCGCACAGGGCCACCTCGCGAGCGGTCCGCGGGGCGCGGTCGGTCGTCGTGGCCTCGGGGGCTGGTAGCGCCTTCCGGTCGATCTTGCGGCTCGGGGTGACCGGGAAGGCGTCCAGTGCTACGAAGGCCGACGGGACCAGGTGGGCCGGCACGCGGTCGCGGAACCAGTCCCGCAGCTCGACCGGCTCCGGCGCCTCGGACTCCGGGATCAGGTACGCGACGAGGCGCGGGTCGCCCGGCCGGTCCTCGCGCACCACGGCCACGGCCTGCGCCACCTGGGGATGTTCGGTCAGGACGGCCTCGACCTCGCCGAGTTCGATCCGGAACCCGCGCAGCTTCACCTGGCCGTCCGCCCGGCCCAGGAACTCCAGGTTCCCGTTCCGCCAGCGCACCAGGTCGCCGGTGCGGTACATCCGATCGCCGGGACCGCCGAGCGGGTTCGCCACGAACCGTTCCGCGGTGACGCCCGGCCGGCGCAGGTAGCCCCGGGCGAGACCGGGACCCGCGAGGTACAGCTCGCCGGGGATGCCGGGTGGCACCGGCCGCAGCGCGGCGTCCAGCACGTAGAGGCGCATGTCCCGGACCGCCCGCCCGATGGGCGGGATGCCGGTCCCGGTGAGCGGGTCGCTGATCGTAGCGACGACGGTCGCCTCCGTGGGGCCGTAGGCGTTGACGAACGTGCGTCCGGACGACCACCGAGCCGCCAGGTCCGCCGGGCAGGCCTCGCCGCCGACCAGCACGGTGACCGTTGGCGGGAGGTCGCCCGGATCCAGCGCGGCCAGCGATGACGGCGGCAGGTTCAGGTGGGTGATGCCGCGCCGGGTCACCAGCTCGGCCAGCGCGGGACCGGGCAGCAGCTGCTCCGGCGGCGCCAGCACCAGCCGGGCCCCGGTCAGCAGCGCCAGGCACACGTCCCACACCGACGCGTCGAAACTCGGCGAGGCGAACTGCAGGACCGCGTCGCCGGGCCCGGCGCCGAACCGCTCCGCCTGGTGCGCGGCGAGCGCGGCCAGGCCGGAGTGCGAGACCACCGCGCCCTTCGGCCGGCCGGTCGAGCCGGACGTGTAGATCAGGTAGGCCGGGTTGCGCGGGTCCGGCCGGCGCACGGCGGTGTCCGGTGGGGCGGCCGGTGGGGCGGCGTCGAGCAGGATGACCGGGCAGTCGTGCGTGGGCAGCGCCGGTGCGATCGGCCCGGTGCTGACCAGCAGGACCGGCCGAGCGTCCTCCAGCAGGTAGGCGATCCGCTCGCCGGGGTACTCCGGGTCCACCGGCAGGTAGGCCGCGCCGGCCTTCTGCACGGCGAGGATCGCGGCGACCAGGCCGGCCGAGCGCGGCAGGGCCAGTGCGACCACGTCCTCCGGGCCGACGCCGCGCGCGGCGAACGTCCGGGCCAGCTCGTCGGCCCGCGCGTTCAGCTCGGCGTACGTCCAGGTGACCTCGTCGTCGGACACCGCGACGGCGTCCGGGTGCGCGGCGGCCGCCGCCTCGAACATCGCGGGGAACGTGCGCGGCTCCACCGGCGTGCCGGTCCCGGCCGGCAGCACCGCCCGCCGCTCGGCGGCCGAGAGCAGCTCGTACGTGCTGATCGGCGTGTCCGGGTCGGCGGTGGCCGCGGTCAGCACCCGGATGAACCGGTCGGCCAGCGCCGCCGCGGTGGACGCGTCGAACAGGTCCGCCCGGTAGACCAGGGCGCCCTCGATGCCGTCGCCGTCCTCGCTCAGGTTGACGGTGAGGTCGAACTTCGCGCCCACGTCGTCGACCGGCTCTGGTGCGGCGCGCAGGCCCGGCAGGTCGAGTTCGGGTTCGGCGGTGTTCTGCAGAACCAGCGCCACCTGGAAGAGCGGATGGCCGGCCAGCGACCGGGGCGGGTTGAGGATCTCGACGAGGCGTTCGAACGGCAGGTCCTGATGGGCCAGCGCGGCCAGGTCGCGGTCCTTCACCCGGGCCAGCAGGCGCCGGAACGTGGGATCGCCGGAGGTGTCGGTGCGCAGCACGATCGTGTTGACGAAGAACCCGACCAGGTCGTCGAGGGCGTCGTCGTGGCGGCCGGCCACGACCGAGCCGATCGGCAGGTCCGTGCCGGCGCCGCAGCGGGTCAGCAGCGTGGCCAGCCCGGCCTGGAGCGCCATGAACAGCGTGCAGCCCTGCTCCTGGGCGAGTCCCGCCAGCCTCCGGTGCACGTCGGCGGGGATCCGGAAGTCGACCGCCCCGCCCCGTCCTTCGGCGGCGGCGCCGCGGGGCCGGTCCGTCGGGAGGTCGAGCAGCTCCGGGATGCCGTCGAGCGCGTCCCGCCAGAACGCGACCTGCCGGGCCAGGGTGCTCTCCGGGTCGGCCTCGTCGCCGAGCGCGTCCCGTTGCCAGAGCGTGTAGTCCGCGTACTGGACGGCCAGCGGCTCCCAGTCCGGGGCCGCGCCGGCCAGCCGGGCGCGGTAGGCGGTGCCGAGGTCCCGGGCCAGCGGCGCGAGGGACCAGCCGTCGCTCGCGATGTGGTGCAGCACCAGCAGCAGCACGTGTTCGTCGGCGGCGAGCCGGAACAGGTGCGCCCGCAGCGGCAGGGCCCCGCTCAGGTCGAAGCCGGTACCGCAGGCGGTGCTGACCGCCTGTTCCAGCTCCCCGGCCGCGACCTCGGTGACGATCAGCTCGGGCCGCGCCGTGGCGGCGTCGAGGACGACCTGGCGCGGTTCGCCGTCCACCTCGGGCAGCACGGTGCGCAGCGCCTCGTGCCGGCCGGTGACGTCCGCGAGGGCCTGCCGGAGCGCATTGGTGTCCAGCGTGCCGGTCAGCCGCAGCGCGAACGGCAGGTTGTAGGTCGAGTCCGAGCCGGTCAGCCGGTCCAGGAACCACAGCCGCTGCTGGGCGAAGGACAACGGCAGGACCTCCGGCCGTACGCGGGCGCGCAGTTCCGACCGCTCCCCGCCGCGGCCCGCCTCGGCGAGCTGGTCGGCGAGCCCGGCCACGGTCGGCGTTTCGAACAGCGCCCGTACCGGCAGGTCCGCGCCGAAGGCCGCGCGGATCCGGGTGATCAGCCGGGTGGCCAGCAGCGAGTGCCCGCCGAGGGCGAAGAAGTCGTCGTCGATGCCGACCGTCGGCACCCCGAGCAGGTCGGCGAACAGGCCGGCCAGGGCCCGCTCCGCCGGGGTGCGCGGCGCTCGGGAGGCCGCCGCGACGAAGACCGGCGCGGGTAGCTTCTTCTTGTCGACCTTGCCGTTGGTGTTCAGCGGGATCCGGTCGAGCGGCACCACGACGGCGGGCACCATGTAGTCCGGCAGCGACCGGGCGGCGAAGGCACGCAGTTCGGCCGGGTCGGGCGTGCCCTCCTCGGCCGGCACCACGTACGCGACCAGGCGCGGGTCGCCCGGCCGGTCCGCCCGGGCCACCACGACCGCCTGGGTCACCGCCGGGTGACCGGCGAGCACCGCCTCGATCTCGCCCGGCTCGATCCGGAATCCGCGGATCTTGACCTGGTCGTCGGTCCGGCCGAGGTATTCCAGGGTGCCGCCGGCCTGCCAGCGGACCAGGTCGCCGGTGCGGTACATCCGGGTACCGGGCGCGCCGAACGGGTCGGCGACGAACCGGGTCGCGGTGAGGCCGGGGCGGCCGAGGTAGCCGCGGGCCAGCCCGGCGCCGGCCAGGTACAGCTCACCGGCCACCCCGGGCGGCACCGGCTGCAGGTCCGGGCTCAGCACGTACGCCCGGGTGTTGGCCAGCGGGCGGCCGAGCGACACCGGCCGGCCGGCCGCGATCGGGCTGCCGAGGGTGTCCACCGTGCACTCGGTGGGTCCGTAGTAGTTGTAAGCGGCGGTCCGCGGTGCGGCGCCGATCTCCTCCCACAGCGCGGCGTCGATGGCCTCGCCGCCGATCGACACCATCGCCGGGGTGTGCCGGCCGTCGTCCTCGAGCAGCCCGGCGGCCAGCAGCGGCGCCGCGTACGAGGGGGTCACGTCGAGGAAGTCGATGCCGTGCTTCCCCACGTAACCGACGAGCGCCTCGGCGTCGGCGCGCAGCTCCTCGCCGATGACGTGCAGCGTGTGCCCGTCGGCCAGCCAGAGCAGCTCCTCCCAGGAGGTGTCGAAGGAGAACGAGGCGGTGATCGCCACCTGGACCGGGCGCCGCGCGGCCATCGGCGCGAACAGCGTGGACCGGTGCTCGTGGTACAGGTTCACCACGCTCCGGTGCTCCACGACGACCGCCTTGGGCCGGCCGGTGGAGCCGGAGGTGTAGATCAGGTAGGCCGGGTGCCGCGGGTGCAGCGGCCGGACCCGCTCGTCGGGGTCGACGTCGTGGTCGGCGAAGCCGGCCAGCAGCTCCTCATCGAGCTCGGTGAGCACCAGGGCGGGCGCCGCGTCCTCGAGCATCGCGGCGGCCCGGTCGCGGGGCATGGCCGGGTCGATCGGTAGGTAGGCCGCACCGGCCTTGAGCACGCCGAGGATCGCCACCACCACGTCGGTGGTGCGGGGCAGGATCAGCGCGACCCGGTCCTCCGGGCCGACCCCGGCCGCGATCAGGTAGCGGGCCAGCCGGTTCGCGCGGGCGTGGAGTTCGGCGTGGGTGAGCCGGCCGTCCCGGCCCACCACGGCGAGCTGGTCCGGCGTGCGGCGGGCGGTCCGCTCGAACAACTCCGGCACGGTCACCGGCTCGATCGCGCGGCCGGTGTCGTTCCACTCGTCGAGGACCTGCCGCCGCTCCGCGTCGTCGAGCAGCTCGCAGCTGCCCAGCTCGGCGTCCGGGTCGGCGGCCAGCCCGGTCAGCAACGTCTCGAAGTGGCGCAGCAGCCGGTCGGCGGTGGCGGCGTCGAACAGGTCGCTGTTGTACTCCAGCCGGCACAGCAGGCCGTCGCCGCGCTGGTAGATGTCCAACGACAGATCGACCTGAGCGCTGCCGAGGCCGGGGTTCGGCCGGTCGCGCACCTCGATCCCGGTCAGGTCGAGCGGGTTGTCGTTGAGGTTCAGCAGGTTGAACATCACCTGGAAGAGCGGGTTGCGGCTGGGGTCGCGGGGCGGGTTCAGCTCCTCGACCAGCCGCTCGAACGGCACCTCCTGGTGCGCGAACGCGCCCATCGCGGTCTGGCGGACCCGCGCCAGCAGGCCGGCGAAGGACAGCCGGCGGTCGACCTCGGTGCGCAGCACCAGCGTGTTGACGAAGAAGCCGATCATCCGCTCGAGCTCGACCTCGGTGCGCCCGGCGACCGGCGTGCCGACGCAGATGTCGGTGGCGCCGGTGTAGCGGTGCAGCAGCGCCTGGAAGCCGCCGAGCAGGGTCATGTAGAGCGTGGCGTCGTGCTTGCGGCCGAGCCGTTCCAGGTCGGCCCGCAGGCCGGCGGGGAGCCAGCGGTCCGCGATCGCGCCGTGGTTGGTCTGCACCCGGGGCCGCGGCCGGTCGGTGGGCAGTTCGAGACCCGCCGGCACGTCCGCGAGGCGGTCGGTCCAGTACGCCAGGTCGGCGTCGAGGATGGTGGCGAGGCGGTCGCGCTGCCAGAGCGTGTAGTCGCCGTACTGGACGGGCAGTTCCGCCAGCGGTGACTCCCGGCCGGCCAGGAAGGCGTTGTACAGCTGGCCGAGCTCGTCGCAGAGGAGGTCCAGCGACCAGCCGTCGATGACGATGTGGTGCACGCAGATCGCGAGGATGTGCCGGTTCTCGCCGGTCCGGAAGACGGTCGCGCGCAGCAGCGGGCCGGTCGCGAGGTCGAAGGGCCGGCGCAGGTCGTCGGCCAGCCGCCGGTCCTGCTCCGCCTCGTCGGCGCCGGTGATGTCGACCAGCGGCAGGTCTACCGGCGCGGGCGGGAGCACCACCTGGGCCGGTTCGCCGTCGCGCTCGGGCAGCACCGTCCGGAGCACCTGGTGCCGCCGGACCACCTCGGAGATCGCGTCGCGCAGTGTCTCGACCGCGAGCGCGCCGGCCAGGTCCAGGACGAGCGGGATGGCGTACGCGAGATCGGCCCCGGACTGCTCGAGGAACCACAGGCGCCGCTGCATGAACGCGGCCGGCAGCGGCTCGTCCGACTCCGGCCGGGGGACGATCGCCTGCCGCCGGGCGGTGCCGGATCCACCGACCACCCGGGCGAGCCCGGCCACCGTCGGGTTGTCCAGCACCGCCTCGAGCGGGATCTCCGTCTCGAACCGCACCCGCAGCCGGGATGCCAGCTGGGTGGCGAGCAGCGAGTGCCCACCCAGCTCGAAGAAGTTGTCGTGGATCCCGATGCCGGTCAGTCCGAGCAACTCCCGCCACACCGCGGCGACCGCCTCCTCGGTCGCGTTGCGCGGCCCGTCCGCGAGGTCGTCGTCCTCCTCGGGCGCGTCGGCTGCGGCCGGCGGGTCCGGGTCGGTGGTGCGCGGCTCCTCGTCGAGGTGCCACCAGCGGCCGCCGCGCCACGCGTGCACCCCGCCGAGGGCGGCCGGCGCGTGCACCGGTGCGTCGCCGTGGTCGAGGTCGAACACCGTGATCGGCGCCGCCCGGCGCAGGCGCTCCACCAGGTCCGGCACCGGGCCCTCGCCGACCAGGCCGCTGCCGAGCAGCAGCAGCCGCACCCCCGCGGGGGCGGCCTGCTCGGCGAGCCGCGGCAGTCCGTCCAGGACCTCGGGGTCGTCCTCGACCGCCACCGCCACGGCGGGCGCGACCGCCCCCTCGGCCGTGGCCAGCGCGTCGGTCAGCGCAGCCGGCCGGATCGCGGCCGGGTCCGCGGCCATGGCGGCGACGAGCTCCGGCGCCCGCACCTGGCCGACCGTCACGATCATGTCGTGCTGCTGCACGGCACCCGGCGCGCCCGCCGCCCGGGGCCGGGCGCTCTCGCAGTCGATCCGCTCGAACGGGTGTGGCGGCAGCGCGCACCGGCGCGGCTCGTCCAGCAGATCTTCGATCGGGATCTCGAAGCCGCGCTCCCACAGCTTGCCGAGCGCGGCGAGCAGGCTCTCCTCCTCGTCGTCCTCGGCCCGCCCGCGCACCGGCACGGCCAGGTGCCCGGCGGTCCAGGCCGGGTGCCCGAGCAGCATCCGGGTCATGGTCTGGCCGGGTCCCAGCTCGACGAAGACCCGGCACGAGCTGGCCAGCAGGGTGTCCACGCAGCCGGACAGCCGTACCGTGCTCGTCGCGTGGTCGGCCCAGTAGTCGCCGCGGCCGGTCGCCGCCGGGTCGGCCCAGTCGCCCGTGAGGTTGGACAGGTACGGCAGGGCGGGCGTCGTGTTCGGGATCTCCTCGAAGATCCGGCCGAGCCGCTCGGCGGCCGGCCGGATCGCCTCCGTGTGGTAGGCGCCGCCGAGGTCCAGCACCCGGTCGCCGACCCCGTCGGCCTGCAGCCGGTCGATCAGCTCGGTCGGGCCGGCCAGCACCGAGTACCGCGGCGCCTCGATCGCCACGGTCAGGCCCGGCCGGGCGGCCAGCAGGTCGCGTACCTCGTCTGGGGACGCGGACACGGCCAGCATCCGGCCCGGCTCGACGTCGCTGAGGATGCTGCCGCGCTCATGTACGAGCCGCAGCGCGTCCGAGGGGGTCCACAGCCCGGCGACGGCCGCGGCGACGACCTCGCCGGCGCTGTGGCCGAGCATGGCCTTCGGCTCGATGCCGTACGCCTGCAGTTGCCGGGCGAAGGAGAACCCGATGGCGAACAGGGCGAGCTGCTCGTTGCGCAGGCTGCGCAGCCAGTCCAGGCCGGCGTCCGGGCGCAGCACCGGGCAGAGGTCGATGTCGTACTGCTGGCGGCACTCGGTCGCGAGCGCGTCGAACGTCTCGCGGAAGACCGGCAGCCGGCGGTGTGCGGCGGCGCCGAAGCCGGAGCGCAGCACGCTGGTGCCGGGGAACAGGAACGCGGTGTCCCGCTCGTCGGTCGCGCGGGCGGGCGGCGGCCCGGAGCGCAGCGCCTCGGCCGCCTGGGCCCGGTCGGTGACCACCACGGCGCTGCGGTGCGGGAAGCGTCGCCGCCCCACGGCCAGGGTGAACGCGACGTCGTCCAGCGCGTCGTCGGTGGACTCCAGGTGCCCGGCGAGGTCGGCCCGCATCGTGCGGAGGGCCGCCGGCGTCGACCCGGACAGGCAGAACACCCGGGGCTTCGACCCGGCTGGCGCGGCCTGGCGCGAAGGCGGCGACTCCAGCACGACGTGCGCGTTGGTGCCGCCCACCCCGAAGGCGCTTACCCCGGCCAGGACCGGGCCCTCGGCGGGCAGCGGGGCGAGCTCGGCGGCGATCCGGAACGGGGAGGTGTCCAGCTCCAGGCCCGGGTTCGGCTCCCGGAAGTGCAGCGTGGGCACGACCTCCCGGTGCCTCAGCATGAGCGCCGTCTTGATCAGTCCGGCCGCGCCGGCCGCGGCGCCGGTGTGGCCGATGTTGCTCTTCACCGCGCCGAGCCGGCAGAACCCGACCCGGTCGGTGGACTCGCGGAACGCCGCGGTGAGCGCCGCCACCTCGATCGGGTCGCCCACCCGCGTCGCCGTGCCGTGCGCCTCCACGTACGCGATGTCGCCGGCCTCGACCCCGGCCTGCGCCTGGGCGAACTGGATCACGTCGCGCTGCCCGGCGAACGACGGCGCGCTGTAGCCGATCTTCGCGCCGCCGTCGTTGTTCAGCGCCGAACCACGGATCACCGCGACGATCCGGTCGCGGTCGGCGAGCGCGTCCTCGAGCCGCCGCAGCACCACCACGGCGACCCCGCTGCTGCCCACCGTGCCGCTGGCCGCGGCGTCGAACGGGCGGCAGTGGCCGTCCGCCGACTCGATGTAGCCCTCCTCGTACAGATAGCCGGTGACCTGTGGCAGCCAGAGCGAGGCGCCACCGGCGAGGGCGGCGTCGCACTCGAAGTTCAGCAGGCTCTGCGCCGCCTGGTGCACCGCCACCAGCGAGGTGGAGCAGGCGGTCTGCACGGTCATCGCCGGGCCCCGCAGGCCCAGCTTGTACGCGACCCGGGTGGCGAGGTAGTCCTTGTCGTAGCCGATCATCCGGGACAGGCCGTCCCCGCCGGAGCCCTGCAGCGCCGGGTTCATCATGTCGCAGCCCGCGTAGACGCCGATCCAGCCGCCGAACCGTTCGGGATCGATGCCCGCGTCGTCCAGCGCCACCGAAGCCGACTCCAGGAACACCCGCTGCTGCGGGTCCATGGCCGCCGCCTCGGCCGGGCTGTATCCGAAGAACCGGCGGTCGAAGCACTCGCCGCCCGCCAGCACGCCGCGCGCCGGCACGTACCGGGGGTGCCGGGCCAGCGCCGGGTCCACCCCCGCGGCGAGGAGTTCGGCGAGCTCGAACCGGCTGATGCCCTCGACCCCGGCGCGCAGGTTCCGCCAGTACTGCCCGACGTCCTCGGCCCCGGGGAGACGGCAGGCCAGCCCGACGATCGCGATCGCGTTGCTCTCGCTCATGCGTCCTCTCCATTCCTCGTCGCGCGGGCGGGCCGGGCCCGGCGGGCGCGCTGGGCGCGTTCGGCGCGGCCGCGGACGTCCGCCGTGGTCGACGGCTGGTCCGCGCCGGCGGCCAGCGACCGGGCCAGCGCGTGCACGGTCGGGTGCTCGAACAGGCGCCGGATGGGCAGGGTCAGCGCCAGCTCGCGTTCGAGCCGGGTGTGCAGGGTGCCGAGCAGCAGGGAGTTGCCGCCGAGGTCGAAGAAGTTGTCGTGGACGCCGACCTGCTCCAGGCCGAGCACCGCCGACCACACCGCGGCGATCCGCCGTTCGGTCTCGGACTCCGGCGCGGTCCACGCGGTCTCGCCGACCCGGTCCTCGCGGCGCGGCTTGGGCAGCGCGTCCGCGTCGAGCTTGCCGCGGTGGTTCAGCGGCAGCGCCGGCAGCCACACCACGGCGTTGGGGATCATGAACTCCGGCATCCGGGATCTCAGCCGGGCCAGCACGGTGGCCGTGTCCGGGGTCGAACCGGCCGGCGCCACCAGGTAGGCGACCAGCGGCGCGGCTTCGCCCGGGAAACCGCGCACGACGGCCCGGTGGATCAGCGGATCCTGCAGCAGCTGCGCCTCGATCTCGGCCGGTTCGATCCGGTAGCCGCGGATCTTGAGCTGCCGGTCCAGCCGGCCCAGGTATTCGAGCGTGCCGTCCGGGAGCCAGCGGGCCCGGTCGCCGGTGCGGTAGATCCAGCCCGGCTCGCCGTCCGGGGTCCGGGCGGTGAACCGGTCGCGGGTCAGGTCGTCGCGGCCCCAGTAACCCTGCGCCACCGTCGCGCCGCCGACGAACAGCTCGCCCGGCATGCCGACCGGGCAGCGCTGGCCCGCCGCGTCCAGCACGTAGACGTGTACGCCGTCGACCGGCCGGCCCACGCAGTTCAGCACGGTCGCGGTGGCCGCGTCGAACACGTGGGTGGTGGTGATGTAGGTCTCGGTCGGCCCGTAGGCGTCGCAGATCCCGTACGGCGTGTCCGGCGGCACCGAGGTCAGCGGCGAGCCCGCGAAGAACAGCCAGCGCAGCGACGCCGGGGTGGTGCCCGCCGTCCACAGTGCCTCGGCCAGCGGGGTCGGCGTGAAGAACATTGTCACGCCCTGCTCGTCCAGCCAGGACGCCAGCTCCGGCACCACGACCGGGCGCTCGTATGGCAGCAGTTCCGCGCCGCCGCAGAGCGCGGGCCAGATCTCGTACTCCGTCATGTCGAACGCCACGCTGTGGATCTGGCTGACCCGGTCGCCCGGCCCGACGCCGAAGGTGTCGGCGTGCCACCGGGTGACGTGCGCGAGGCTGCCGTGGCGGTAGGCGACGCCCTTCGGCTCGCCGGTGGTGCCCGAGGTGTAGAGCACGTACGCGGTGGTGCCGGGATCGGGCAGCGCCGCGGGCCCACCGCCGGGGTCCTCGGTCGCCTCGGCCACGTCGACGACCCGGGCGCCCGGCGGCACGGCACCGGCGATCGCTGCTGGGTCGTCGGTGACCACCGCGCACGCGCCGACGTCCGCGACGATGAACCGGATCCGCGCCTGCGGGTAGACCGGGTCGATCGGGCAGTAGCTGAAGCCGGCCTTCCACGCGGCCAGCATGGCCACCACGAGGTCCGCGCCGCGGGGCAGGACCAGCGCGACCACCGGGCGCGCGCCGGTGGCCAGCGGCCGCAGCGCCGCCGCCAGCGCGTCCGCCCGCCGGTCCAACTCGGCGTAGCTCAGCACGCCGCGGCCGGACCGGATCGCCGGCGCGTCCGGCTGGGCGGCACACCGTTCGGCGAACAGCGCCGGCACGGTGGTCGCCTCGCCGGCCGGGGCGGTCCGCTCGAACCCGGCGATCTCCGTCAGCTCGGGAGCGCCGAGCAGGTGGAGCGTGCCTACCGGCTGGTCCGCCACCTCGGCGAAGGACTCGACGAACCGGCCCAGCCAGGCGGCCATCCGCTCGGCCTCGCCGCCGGTCACCCGGTCGCCGCGGTACAGGATGGTGCCGCGCAGCCGGCCGTCGATCTCCTCGAAACCGACGGTGAGGCCGAACTTGGCGGCGTACCCGGCGCCCGCGTGGTCCAGCTCGATCGGGGTGAGCAGGGCGCCGCCGAGCGACGCGCCGGCCGGTCCGGCGGCGGTCGCGGCGAGCGTCACGTCCACGTACGGGGTCCAGCCCGGCCGCCGTGGTGGCCGCAGCCGGCTCACCACGTCCTCGAACGGCACCCGCTCCAGGTCGAACGCGCCCAGCACGGTCTCCCGCATGGCGAGCGCCAGGTCCAGCACGGTGGTGTCCGCGTCGCACTCGGACCGCAGCACGACGGTGCTGAGGCACGGCCCGAGCAGGTCGGGGAACTCGTCGCGGTTCGCCACCGGGCAGCCGAAGGTGACGTCCTCCTGCCCGGTCCACCGGTGCAGCAGCGCGGCGACCCCGGTGGCGGCCACCATGAACCAGGAGAGGCCGTGCGCGGAGCGGACCCGACGCAGCCGCTCCAGCGCCTCGGCGGCCAGCGGGATCGGCACCGAGCCGGGTGCCGCGGTGCGCAGCGGCGGGGTCAGGGCGGGGAAGGCCGGCGCGCCGGACAGCCGCCGCGTCCACTGTTCGAGGCCGTCCTGGCCGCCGGCGCTCTCCCGCTCCTCGGCCTGCGCCGCCGCGAAGTCGCGAAACTGCGGCCGCCCGGCCGGCAGCAGCTCGGCGAGCGGCGACCCCACCAGGCCGGTGAGCTGATCGAGGACCCGGCCGAGCCGGTCGGCCAGCCGCCGGGCGCGGGCCGCGGTGTGCCGGTCGCCACGGTACGACAGCACCGCGCTCAGCTTGCCGCCGTCCGTCACGAAGGTGACCGTGAGACCGAACTTCGTCTCGTGCTGCCAGCGGTCGAACGG
The DNA here is from genome assembly GCF_040642675.1 of Micromonospora sp. NPDC047738. Classification (NCBI taxonomy): domain Bacteria; kingdom Bacillati; phylum Actinomycetota; class Actinomycetes; order Micromonosporales; family Micromonosporaceae; genus Micromonospora; species Micromonospora sp. NPDC047738. The sequence continues at coordinate 23,704 of NZ_JBEYSO010000016.1, read as the reverse complement.
CAGCGCGGTCATCGTCGCCGGGCCCAGCGGCTGCCCGGTGTGCGGCACCGAGACCAGGTTGAGCATGACGTCCAGGTACGGCGTACGGCCCGGCCGGCGCTGCGGGACGAGCCGGGACAGCACCGCCGGTAGCGGCACCGCCTGGTACTCGAAGGCGTCCAGCATGCTGTCCCGAACCTCGCCGAGCAGGTCGGCGAAGGTGGTGCCGGCCTTGGCCCGCGAGCGCAGCACCACGGTGTTCAGGCAGGGCCCGAGCACGTCGGCCAGCCCGTCGCCCTCCCGGTTGGCCATCGGCAGCCCGAAGGTGACGTCGTCGCCGCCGTGGGTGCGGTGCAGCCAGGCGGAGACCGCCGCCACGGCCACCATGTACCAGGAGACCCGGTACTCGTCGCACAGGGCGGCGGTGCGCTGGGCGAAGTCCGGGTCGAACGGGACCGGCACGGCGCCGTGCGGTTCCGGGCGCCGGGGCGGTGCGCCGAGGTCGAGCGCCTCGGGCGCGCCGGTGAGCTGGTCCACCCAGTACCCGATGCCGTCCGGGTCCTCGTCCCACTCGGCCTGGGCGAACTGGACCGGCGGCGGCAGCTCGCCGGTGGGCCGGCCGAGGGCGCGCGCGTAGAAGTGGCCGAGGTCGCGCTCGAGCACCGGTACCGACTGCGCGTCGAAGGCGATGTGGTGGAAGCAGAGCAGCAGCACGTGCTCGCCGGGCGCGGTGGCGAGCAGGTGGGCGCGCAGCAGCCGCCCGGACGCGAGGTCGAAGGCGGTCGTCGCCTCCCGGTCGGTCCGGCCGGCGAGATCCTCCGCGCTGGTGGTCAGCTCGGGCGCCCACGGTTCGGTGACCACCTGGTAGAGCCGCCCGTCGCGGTGGTGGAACGCGGTACGCAGGATCTCGTGCCGCTCGACCAGCGCGCCGAGCGCGGCCCGCAGCGCGGCCGGGTCCAGGTCGCCGGTGATCCGCCAGGCGAGCGGGACGTTGTAGGCCGGGCCGGTGGGGTCCATCTGCTCGGCCAGCCACATCTGCTCCTGCATGCTGGTCGCGGGCGTGCCCGCCGGAGCCGCCGTCGGCTGCTCGCCGGGTTGTTCACCGGCCAGCGAGTCCAGGTGGGCGGCGAGGTCGTCCAGCTTGGGCAGCCGGTACAGGTCGCGGACGGAGATCCGGATCCCGGTACGGGCGGCGATCGCCCCGGTGAGCCGGGGCACCAGCAGGGAGTGCCCACCCAACTCGAAGAACGAGTCGTCGGCGCCGGGCGGCGGGCAGTCCAGCACCTCGGCGAAGACCTCGGCGAGCCGCCGCCCGGTCGGTGTCGACGGCTCCGCGCGCGGCGCGGACGGCAACTCGCCGCCCTGCGCCCGCAGCGCGTTCCGGTCCACCTTGCCGTTGCCGGTCAGCGGGAAGCGGTCCACGATCCGGAAGACCGACGGCACCATGTACCCGGGCAGCCGCGTGCCGAGGAAGGCGCGCAGGTCCGCGGCCGCCGGCGGCTCCCCGTCGCAGACCAGGTAGCCGGCCAGCGTGTCGACGCCGTCGAGCAGCACCACCGCGTCGGCGACGTCCGGACGTTCCCGCAGCATCGACTCGATCTCGCCCGGCTCCAGCCGGAACCCGTGCAGCTTGATCTGGTTGTCCACCCGGTTGAGGTATTCGAGCTGCCCGTCTGGCAGGGCGCGGACGAGGTCGCCGGTGCGGTAGATCGTGCCGCCGGCCGGGTCGGCGGGATCGGTGCGGAACCGCTCGGCGGTCAGCTCCGGGCGGCGCAGGTAGCCGGCCGCGACGCCGTCGCCGCCGATCCACAGTTCGCCGGGCTCGCCGGCCGGCACCGGCCGCATGCTGTCGTCGAGCACGTGCAGGCTGGTGTTGGTGACCGCCTGGCCGAGCGTGACCGGGCCGGTGGCCGGCACCAGGCTCGCGGTCGACCAGATGGTCGTCTCGGTGGGGCCGTAGAGGTTCCACACCGCCCGCGCGCGGCGGTACAGCTCGTCGGCGAGCGGGCGGGGCAGGGCCTCGCCGCCGCAGAGCACGGTCAGGTCCGCGTCGCCCGCCCAGCCGGCGGCCAGCAGCATCCGCCAGGTGGCCGGGGTCGCCTGCAGGTGGGTGGGCCGGGACCGGGCCAGGTGCCGGACGAGCAGGTCGCCGTCGCGGGCGACCTCGGCGGAGGCGACCTCGACCGTGCCGCCGGTGATCAGCGGGAGGAACAGCTCGAGGGCGGCGATGTCGAAGCAGACCGTGGTGAGGGCCAGCATCGTGTCCTGGTCGCCGAAGCCCGGCCGGATCGCCATGGACCGCAGCAGGTTCGCCAGGCCGCGGTGGGTGACCCGGACGCCCTTGGGCTTTCCGGTCGAGCCCGAGGTGTAGATGACGTATGCGATGTCGTCCCCGGTCACCGCGGCCGGGGCGGTGCTCGGCGCGGCGGCGAGCACCCTGTCCAGCAGGACCGTCTCGACGCCGGTCGCCGCGATCTCCGTGCCCGGCGGCTGGTCGGCGATGAGCAGGCCGGCCCGGGAGTCGTCCAGCATCCCGGCGATCCGCTCCGGCGGGTAGATCGGGTCGAGTGGCACGTACGCCGCGCCGGCGAGCAGCACGCCGAGCAGCGCCGGCACCAGATCGGCCGACCGGTCGACGTACACCCCGACGAGGTCGCCCCGGCCGAGGCCCCGGCCGGCGAGGTAGCCGGCCACGGCGTGCGCGCGGCGGCTGAGTTCGGCGTAGCTGAGGGCGGTGCCGTCGAAGACCAGCGCGGTGTCGTCCGGGGTGCGGGCCGCCTGGCCGAGGAAGAGCGTGGGCAGCGGGCGGGCCTCCTCGAGCCAGGCGTCCACCGCGTCCGCTGCGGTGCCCGCGTCCAGCTCGGCGGCGGCCGCGTCATAACAGTCCCGCAGCTCGCGCAGGAACAGCTGGGTCGAGGTGGCGTCCCACACCAGGTGGTGGGCGCAGAGGAAGAAGACCTGCCGCCGCTCGTCCAGTTCGGCGAGCCCGATGCGGAGCAGCCGGCCGCCGTCCAGATCGAACGGGCGGCGCGCCGAGTCGCGCAGCCACGCCGCGAGGCCGCCCTCCGCCGCGTCCCGCAGGTCGATCCGGTCGAGGACCGGCGTCCACGGGTCACCGATCTCCTGGTGGAGCCGGCCGTCCCGCTCGGCGAACGTGGTCCGCAGGATCTCGTGCCGTTCGATCAGTACGGCCACGGCCCGTTCCAGCGCCTCGGCCGACAGGCTGCCCTGCACCCGCCACGCGTACGGCACGTTGTAGAGCCCGTCGCCCGGCTCCAGCCGCTCGGCGAACCACATGCGCTCCTGGACGCTCGTCGCCGGCACGCTGGCAGTCGTCGTGCTCATACCCGTGTCCCCCGGAGGTCGTCCACGGCCGCGGCGAAGGCTTCGGCCGTGGGGTGGTCGAACAGCGTCCGCACGCTCAGCCGGATGCCGAGCTCGCGGCGCAGCCTGCCGACCACGCGCGTGGCGAGCAGCGAGTCGCCGCCCAGATGGAAGAAGTTGCCGGTGACGCCGATCTCGCCGGCGCCGAGCTGCTCGGCCCAGACACGGCAGACGGTCGCCTCGAGGTCGGTGCGCGGCGCCACCTCGGTGCCGTGATCGGCCCGTTCGGGCTCGGGCAGCCGGGCCCGGTCCACCTTGCCGCTGGCGTTGAGCGGGAACTGGTCGAGCAGCACGAAGTCGCTCGGCACCAGGTATCCAGGCAGTGCTCCGGCCAGCCGGTTCTGCAACTCCGGCACGGACAGCTCGACGCCGGTGTCCGGAACCACGTAGGCGACCAGGCGCGGGCCGTCGTCGGCGCGGCGCACCATTACGAGGGCGGCACGTACGCCGGGGCAGCCGGTCAGCCGTGCCTCGATCTCGCCCGGCTCGATCCGGTAGCCGCGGATCTTGACCTGGTCGTCGCTGCGGCCGAGGAACTCCAGTGTGCCGTCGGGCAGCCAGCGGACCAGGTCGCCGGTGCGGTACAGCAGGTCACCGGCCGGGCCGTACGGGTCGGGCACGAACCGTTCCGCGGTCAGCTCCGGTGCGCCCAGGTAGCCGTGCGCCAGGCCGAGGCCCGCGACGCAGAGTTCGCCCGGCACGCCGGCCGGCACCAGCCGCAGCTGGGGGTCGGTGACGTAGCAGCGGGTGCCGCGGATCGGCGTACCGATCGGCACCGAGACGGCGTCGTCCGGTACCACGGTGATCAGGTGGGTGGTGCTGAAGGTGGTGTTCTCGGTCGGGCCGTAGCCGTTGAGCAGCCGCCGGGGCGCGTTCCCCGGGCACAGCACGGTGCGGATCACCGCGGGGTCGAGCGCCTCGCCGCCGACGATGACGGTACCGATGCCGGCCACCGCGTCCGGCACCTCGCCGACGGTGTGATTGAACAGCGACGAGGTCATCCACAGCACGGTGATGCCGTGCTCGCGCAGCGCGGCCGTCAGCGCCGCCGGCTCCACCACCGTCTCCTTTGGCAGGATGGTCAACTCGGCGCCGGTGAGCAGCGCGCCCCAGATTTCGAAGGTGGCGGCGTCGAACGAGATGCTGCTGCTGTGCGCGACCCGGTCGCCCGGTCCGATGTCGACGTAGTCGGTCTCGTGCACCAGCCGTACCACGGCGCGGTGCGGCACCCGGACGCCCTTGGGCCGGCCGGTCGAGCCGGAGGTGTACATGACGTACGCGAGATCCTCCGGCCCGGGCGTCGCCCCCGGCGTCCGGCCGACGGCCGCGGGCAGGTCGTCCACCAGCACGCTCGGCCCGGTCCAGCCGGCGGTCCGGTCCGCGTACGCGGTGCCGGTCACCACCGCGGCGGCACCGGCGTCGCGGAGCAGGTTGCCGAGCCACTCGGCCGGGTAGCCGGGGTCCAGGGGCAGGTAGTAGCCGCCGGTCTTCAGGATGCCCAGCAGCGCCGCCACCTGGTCGACCGACCGGTCCAGGCAGACACCGACGCAGGCCGGGGCGTCGAGCCCCGCCAGAGCGGCCGCGATCCGCTCGGCCCGCGCGTCCAGTTCGGCGTAGGTGAGCACCTCGGCACCGCACCGTACGGCCGGTGCGTCCGGCCGGAGCGCGACCTGCTCGGCGAACAGTTCGGGCACGGTCCTCGCCGGGGTGGGCGGCGGGGTGGTGGCGTTGCCCCAGGCCAGCAGCTGGGCCTCCTCGGCGGAGGTGAGCACCGGCAGCGCGGAGACCGGCCGGCCCGGGTCCGCGGCCGCGCCGGCCAGGATCCGCTCGAGGTGTGCCAGCAGCCGTTCCACCGTGGACCGGTCGAACAGGTCGCGGCGGTAGTCGACGTCCACCACCAGCTCGCCGTCCGCCTCGAACGCCATGACGTCGAGCTCGAACTTGACGACGCCGGGGTCGAAGACGAACTCGGTGACCGCCGAGCCGGGGATGCGCAGCGGCTCGGCGGGCGTGTTGAGGAACGACAGCACGACGTTGACCAGCGGCGGCCGGCTCAGGTCGCGGTCCGGCCCGGGCAGGTCGGCGAGCCGCTCGAACGGCAGGTCCTGGTTCTCCTGGGCCTGTAGGGCGGTCTCCCGCACCTGGGCGAGCAGCTCGCCGAAGCCCGGGTCGCCGGTGAGGTCGGTACGCAGCACGACCGTGTTGACGAAGAACCCGAGCAGGTCCTCGAACTCTGGGCGGTCGCGGTGCGCGAAGGCCGCGCCGACCATGATGTCGGTCTGCCCGGTGTGCCGCGCCAGCACCGCCGCCAGCCCGGCGGCCACGGCCGCGAACAGCGTGACGTCGTGTCGGGCGGCCATCTCGCGGACGGCGGCGAGCACCGGGGCGGGGATCCGGTGCCGTACGCGGGCGCCGTCCCAGCGCTGCACCGGGGGCCGGGGGCGGTCGGTGAGCAGGCCGAGCGGCTCGCACCCGGACAGCCGGTCCCGCCAGTACCGCAGCTGCCCGTCCAGCACATCCTCGTCGATCGTCTCGCGCTGCCACCGCGCGAAGTCGGTGTACTGCAGGGGTGGCTCGGGCAGCGGCGACCCGTAGTCAAGCAGGAACGCCTCATACAGCTCGGACACCTCGCGCAGCAGCAGCGAGAGCGTCCACTGGTCGGCCACCAGGTGGTGCAGGCAGACCAGCAGCACATGGTCGTCGTCGCCGATCCGGAACAGCTCGGCCCGCAGCAGCGGGCCGCGGCGCAGGTCGAACGGCCGCAGCACGTGGTCCCGGGCGAGCTCGGCCGCGCGGGTCAGTCGCTCCTGCGTCGACCCGCCGTCGACGGGCGTGACCGGCAGCTCGACCGGTTCGGGCGGCTGGATCCGGTGCACCGGCTGCCCGGCTGGCCCGTCGCCGACCACGGCCCGGACCACCTCGTGCCGGCGGGTCACCTCGGTCAGGGCCCGGGCGAGCAGCTCGGGCGCGAGCGGACCGCGGATACGGTGCGCGGACGGGATGTTGTAGCCGGTGGCGCCCGGGTGTAGCTGGTCGAGGAACCACAGCCGCTGCTGGGCGAACGACAGCGGGGCATCCATCAGCTGACCTCCTGCCGGTCGAGGGCGGTTGGGAAGGAGTTCTCCAGCCGGCCGGCGATCGCCGCGACGGTGGGCTCCTCGAGCAGCCGGCGTACCGGGACGCGGACCCCGAACCGCCGCATGATCCGGGTGGAGAGCTGGGCGAAGGTGAGCGAGTGGGCGCCGAGGGAGCGCAGGTCGTCGTCGCGGCCGACGCCCGCCCGGCCGAGCACCTCCTCCGCGAGGCCGGTCACCGCCTCCTCGGCGGGGGTCCGTGGCCCGGCGGCGGCCTGCCGCTCACCGCCCAGCCAGTGCGGTGGCGGCAGCGCGTTGCGGTCCACCTTGCCGACCGGGGTCAGCGGCAGCCGGTCCAGCAGCACGAACAGGTCCGGCATCTCGTGCGGGACGAACCGGGCGGCCAGCGCCTCCCGCAGCGCCCGCCGCAACTCCTCATCGCCCTGCTCGTCCGGTGCGTGGTTCGCCCGCACGGCCGGCACGGTGTCCGGGCCCGGCCAGGGCAGGCGGACGGGTTCGGGCACGGAGTCGTGCAGCCACACCGCGTCCAGCGCGCCGTCCGGCCGGCTGGCGGCCCAGCTGAGCCGCACTCGGTAGGGCAGGCCGACGGTGAGCGCGCGGAGGTCGATCAGCGCCGGCGCGCCGGCGGGCCGGGCCCGGTCGCGCAGCTCGCCGGCGGTCACCGGGCCCGCCATGTCCTGCCAGGCGGCGAACCGCGCCGACAGCTGCGCGTACGGGATCGACCGGACGCCGACCGCGCGCCGCTCGCCGGTCCGCAGCAGGTCCCGGATGCCGGCCAGGTCGACGTTGCCGCCCCAGTCCAGCCAGTCGAACTCCGGCGCCGGCGCCACCTCGCCGACCCGGATCAGCACGTCGAACCGGCCGGGATCGTCCCGGTCGTACCGCGGCACGATGTCCACCGACCCCCCTTCCAGGTCCGCGAAGACCGCGGGGTGGAGCGCCGGCGCCGGGTCGGCCCGCAGCCGGCCGTACGCCCGCCAGCGCAGCTCGTCCCCGGTCGTCGCGTCCGGAGCCGCCGCCAGTTCGGCCGCGCCGGCGGCGGCCGGCAGCAGCGGGAGCGACCGCACGCCGCTGACCAGCACGGTGCCGCCGGCGACGGTCTGCCGCATCGCCGCGGCGATCGTGGCGAGCAGGTCCTCGACCGAACGCAGCCGCGCCCCGTGGGCGTCGACGAGCACGACGTCGTAGTCCGCGCGGCCGCCCGCGATCAGGGAGTCCAGCCGGACGTGCGTGCCGCACACCCGGTCGAGCCCGGTCACGCCCGGTCCGATCTCGAGCAGTGCGCGGGGTGCCAGCGCCCGCACCGTGGCCACCGTGGTGGCGGCGTTTCCGGCGGATTCCGGCGGCGCCGACCAGCCCGTCCCGGTGGGCCGGCCGACCCGCTCGACGTAGGCGACCAGTTGCGTGGCCTGGCCGGACGGCCGGACGGCGGCCACCGCCACCTGCCGCACGTCCGTATGCCGCAGCAGGACCCGCTCGATCTCGTCGGGTTCGATGCGGTGCCCGCGGATCTTCACCTGACGGTCGATGCGGCCGAGGAACTCGAGCTGGCCGTCGGCGTTGCGGCGCGCGAGATCGCCGGTGCGGTAGGTGCGCACCGCCCCGTCCTCGCCGAAGCGCCGGGCGGTCAGCTCCGGCCGCCGCAGGTAGCCTCGGGCGACCCCGGTGCCGGCGACCACGATCTCGCCGGCCTCGCCCGGCGGCACCGGCTTGCCGTGCGGGTCGAGCAGGCGGACGCCCACCGCGCCGAGCGGGCGGCCGATCGGGATCGGCCCGTCCTCGGTGGCCGAGTCGGCCACGACGGCCGAGGTCACGTACACCGTGGTCTCGGTGGGGCCGTAGATGTTGATCAGGCGGAAGGGCAGTCCGGGCCGGGGGCGGCGCCGCAGCGCCTCGCCGCCGGTCACCAGGTAGCGCAGCGACAGCGTCTCCAGCTCGGGCTGGGCGAGCAGGATCTCGGCGAGGGCGGTGGTCAGGAAGCACACCGTGATCTCGTTGTCGCGCAGCGCCCGGACCAGCCGCTCGGGGTCGCCCCGGTCCTCGTCGGACACCGCGACGGCGTGCCCGCCCACGCTGAGTACCGGCCACAGGTCGAGGATCGACGCGTCGAAGCTCAGCGGAGCGGCGAGCGAGCCGCGGTCGGCCCCGGTCAGCCCGAGGGCCGCGACGTGCCAGCGGCACAGGTCGGTGATCCCGCCGTGCTCCAGCTGCACGCCCTTGGGTGCCCCGGTCGACGCCGACGTGTACATCAGGTAGGCGAGATCGGCGGCCCGGGTGCGGCAGGCCGGTGCCGTGGCGGGGTTCGCGGCGATCAGCGTCGCGTCGGTGTGCGGGTCGACCACGGCGCACGTGCCGTCGGCGGGCGGGTCCTGCCCGGTGATCAGCACGCGGGCACCGCTGTCGTCGAGCATGTACCGCAGGCGGGCGGCGGGATAGCCGGTGTCCAGCGGAAGCGCGGCGCCGCCGGCCTTGAAGACGCCGAGCAGCGCCACGTAGTGGTCCAGACCGCGGTCCAGATGGATCGCGACGACCACGTCCCGGTCCACGCCGAGCCGGCGCAGGTGGTGGGCGAGTCGGTTGGCCCGCTCGTCCAGCTCACGGTAGGACAACGTGCCGTCGGCGCAGGTGACGGCGGGCGCCTCTGGTGTACGCCGGGCCCAGTGCGTGACCGCGTGGTGTATCGGGCGTCCCCCGCCGTCCGGCCGGCCCACGTTTGAGGATCCCCGCTCGTGCACACCGTTTCCTTCCCCCGGTTTTCGACTACCGGCTGAGCCTCGCGTCCTCCGTTCGGGTCTGTCGTCTTCCATCGTGCGCACGGCCCTCGCCCCGCAGCCCGGTGGAACAAAAGCGCAATATCGGAGATGCCCGGGCCGTCGGGCGACGCGATGCTGGGCGGGCAACGGCGGAGGGGGTTGCGTGGCGGCGATCGAGGAGCAGGGCGTCCGGTGGCGGCCCGGATGGACCAGGCGCGTGTTCTGGCAGGCGCCGGTCGGTCCGATCTACGTCGCGACCCTGGTGCTCGCGGTCGGTCGGGGCGCCTGGTACGCCTGTTGGGCGTTGTTCTTCCTGCGCTCGGTCGGGCTGTCACCGGCCGAGTTCGGCTTCGGCATCACCGCGGCGGGTGTGGTCGGCATGGTCGCCGGGATGCCGTTCGGCTACCTCGCCGACCGCCTGGGTCCACGCGAGGTGTTGATCGTCGTGGCGGTGGTGCAGGGGCTCGCCACCATGTCGCTGGCCCTGGTCGGCGACTTCTGGTCGGCCATGCTGGTGACGACCGTGGTGGTGACGGTCGAGCGGGCGGCGCCGGGCATCCGGATCGCGGTGCTGTCCGGCTTGACCAGCGGCGCCGACCGGCTGAAGGCGATCTCCAACTGCCATGTCATGAAGGAGGTCGGCGCGGTCGCGGGCTCGCTGGTGGGCATCGTCGTACTGGTCTTCGACAGCCGGGCCGGATACGTCGCCCTGGTGCTGTTCTGCGGCTCGGCCAACCTGGCGTTCGCCCTGCTGATGTCCCGGGTGCCGCATGTGGAGTCGTTGCGCGAGCGCAAGGTCAAGCGCAAGGTGCTGGTGCTGCGCGACCGGCCGTTCCTCGTGCTCACCGTGCTCAACGGGGTGCTCGCGCTGAACTGGGGCCTGCTCGACTCCGGCCTGCCGGTCTGGCTCACCACGCACACGCAGGCGCCACCGTGGACGATGGGCGTGCTGCTGGCCTTCAACGGCGTGGTCATCGTGCTGCTGCTCAACCGGTTCACCCGCGCGGCCGCGACCGTGCGTAGCGCTGGTCGACTGTCCATCCTGTCCGGTGGGACGCTCGCGGTGTCCTGTCTGCTCTTCGCGACGACCGACGGCGGCGCCGGGACCGCGGTGATCGCGCTGCTCTTCGCCGCCGCCGCGGTGCACACCTTGGGCGAGCTCTTCTTCGTCGGCAGCGGGTACGGTCTGTCGGTGGGAATGACCCGGGAGGAGGCGCACGGTGAATACCAGGGCATGTTCGGCGTGGGCGAGGGGGCCGCGATGATGCTCGCCCCTGGCCTGCTCACCGCGCTGCTCGCCGGGTGGGGCGCGCCCGGCTGGCTGCTGCTCGGCGGGCTGTTCCTCGCGGCCGGCACCGGGCTGCTGCTCACCAGCCGCTGGTCGATTCGGCTGGAGCGGCAGCGCGCGACGGCCGAACCGCGTGAGCTGCAGGTGGTCGCGTGAACGGCGAGCAGCTTTCCGCCGTGGCGAGGGCGGTCATCGACGCGAACTTCTACCTGACGCTCGGCACCGTGGACGAGACCGGCGCGCCGTGGGTGTCACCCGTCTACTTCGTGACGGCAGACTACCGGGCGTTCTACTGGGCTTCGAAGGCCGACACGCGGCACTCCCGCAACCTGGCGACGCGACCCGAGCTGAGCATCGTGATCTTCGATTCGCGGGTGGCGGTGTACCAGGGCCGGGCGGTCTACCTGACGGCGATCGGCGAGGAACTCACCGGCCCGGACCTGGACGCGGGCATCGACGTCTACAACGGGCCGGCCGCGGCCCGCGGGGTGTCCGTGCTGGAGCGGGCGGACGTGGTGGCCCCGGCGGCGTACCGGCTGTACCGGGCCCGAGCGGTGCAGCACTACACCCTCGACCCGGACGGCCACGACCTGCGCGTCCCGTTCCAGCCGTGACGCGCGGCTGGGCGGGGTGAGGAAGAGGCATCGGGCGGGCGGCCGCCATGGCCGCCCGCCCGATGGTGCCGGTCAGCAGCCGGGTAGGCGGAAGCTGGCGATGCGGGTCTGCCAGCCGTTGCCGTTGGGCGCCTGGGCGGCCCCGGCCTGGGTGTAGTACTCGTTCACGTACCAGAAGGTGCAGTCGTCGACCGGGTCGACGTTCATCGAGCTGTAGTCGCCCCAGCGTGAGTTGAGGCTGGTCTGCGCGGCCGTGCCGTTGACGACGGTGGCCTCGCCCAGGGTGAGCTCGCCGCGCCGGTCACCGGCGAGGCGGCCGGTGTACCGGATGCCGGGGTAGACATCGGTGCCGTTGACCACGCTGTAGCCGAGGGCGATGTTGCCCTTGCGGTCCTGCGCGATGCTGCCCATCCAGCGGTTGACGGTGTCGTTGGGGGCGAAGGTACCTTCCTGGTGGATGGTGTAGGTGCCGCGCTTGTCACGGCGCAGCTCCCACCAGCGGACGCCGGCCTGCCCGGGCAGCGCCTCCACCGACTGGTTGGTGACCATGGACTCGTACGAGCCGAACGTCCGGTAGGCCAGCCGCCAGGTGGGCCGTTGCCGGTACGAGAGCACGTCGAGGTACTGGTCGCGGTTGGTGATGCCGGGTTGGGGCAGGCAGTCGCGGGCGGTCGGCTGGCAGGGGAAGACCGAGTCGAACCCGGCGGTCGGCAGCTGGGTCTTGAGCCCGATCGAGGCGGTGGGGGCCGCGTTCCAGGTGACGCTGAACTCCCAGACGTTGACGGCGTCGAAGGTGGCGCCGTAGCCGGCACCGTCGTCCTGGGTGCCGACGATCGGTGCGGGCGAGCCGGCCGGGGGCGGCTTGGGTCCGTCCGCGTCGGCGGGGAGCAGGCCGTCGCCGATGAGGTTCAACGGCACTCGGCCCTCCTGGAGCAGGTAGCTCACCGCCCGGGCGTCCGGGTCGCCGGCGATCATCCGGTCCCGTTCGAGGCCGTAGACGCCGATGCCGTAGACGGACGGGTCGACGGTGCCGAACTCGCGGGTGGTGATCAGGTAGGAGTCACCCCAGATCCCGTACTTCGGGTAGTCGGGGAAGTTGTAGCCGGTGTTGAAGGCGTACCGGTAGTAGGAGCCGGTCGGGTCGCCGGTGGTGGAGATGGCGACGCAGTTGTAGAAGAGGTTGGCCGGCTCGTTCGGGTAGTCCGAGCCGCGGGTGGTGAACTGGGTGAGGATCCAGCGGTCGGCCCGCTGGTCGTAGAGCACGACCGGGTCGCCGGAGTGCTCGGTGCACTCGTCGACCGCGAAGCCGGCCCACAGGTCCCCGAGCGCGAGGGGACCGAGCAGCAGCCGGCCCGTCTTGGCGTAGACCCCGAAGACCAGGTTGACCATCTCGACGTAGTGGTTCGGGCCGACGTCGCCGATCGGGTCGGGCGGGTTGACCCGGCCGCCCAGCACGTTGAAGTTGTCCTGGTTGCTGAGGCCCTCGAAGTTCGCGGTGGTGCCGCCGATCGTGCGGGGCGGCTTCTTGGCCTGGACCGCCTGGTCGGGGGTGTGGCCGCGGTCGCTCAGCCGCGGGCCGCGTTCCTCGGGCAACTGCGGCGGCGTGGGCGCCACCGAGCGCCGGGCGGTGCGGGCGACGTCGCGCAGCGGCGCGGTGACGTCGAAGGCGGCGGGCTTGCTGAAGGACGCCTTGCCGACCGCGGGCGCCGGGTCCGGTTGCGCCTGGGCGGTGTGGGTGGGCGTGAGCAGGCTGGCCAGGAGTACGCCGACTCCCAGGGCCGCGAGGCGCCGGATCCGTCGTCGTTGACTTCCGTCGATCACGTGGTCCTCCCGTTGATCCACTCTGGTAGATCTTTTGGGAAACCCTATGGGGTGATCGTCGCCAGTCTGTAGCGTGAACCGCGTCTGGAGCTTGGTGCGGGAAGTGACATTCCGCCGATGACCCAACGTGATCGGCGCGCCCGGCATGCCGACAGTGCGTGATCGGCAGGGCAGCTGGCGGGACGCCGGGCGGCGCTGCCGGTGACGGTCCGCCGTGGCGCCAGCGTGGAGATTCCGGGCCCGGGTCAGGCCTCCCAGCAGGCCTACTCCGGATGGTTGGCGGTGCCGTGCCCGGTCTGGAAGGGCGTGGTGATGCCCGAATAGCCCAGGTGCAGGATCATGCCGTTGGCGGCGTGTTCGAGGTTGTGGCAGTGGTCCATCCAGATCCCGGGGTTGTCCGCCCGGAACGCCACCCGGTAGGTCTCGCCTGGCCCGACGTCGAGGGTGTCGACCCACCACGGGCTCCCGCTCGTGGGCCTGCCGTCCCGGCTCAGCACCAGCATGTGCTGCCCGTGCAGGTGCATCGGATGGTGCTGGCCGCTGCGGTTGACGTAGGTGACCTCGACCAGGTCACCGGGGGAGACCATGAGCATCGGCACGTCCGGGAACGACCGGTTGTTGAACGTGTACCGCACCGCCGGGCGGCCGTCGTAGAAGCCGAGCCGCTCGTCGACGCGTAGCGTGAAGCGCCGGTCGATGTGGCTGGCCGCTCCGAACGGGGTGGCGGCGGGCGTGCCGTAGCGGGCGGGGTCCAGCAGCGCCGGTGCCGGACCCGGATGGCCGGGGCCTGCGTGCCCGTCGGGGCTGTAGACGATCGCCGGGCCGTCTGCGCGGAGGACAACCGGCCGGTCGGGCATCGTGAACGCCAGGTCGTAGCGGGCCCCACCGCCGACCAGGATCCGCACGCCCTTGAGCAGATTCGGTTCGTGCACATCGGTGCCGTCGATCGCGACGACCCGTACCGGGGCGCCGGTCAGGGTGAAGGTGGCGGGGTTGCCGTCGGTGTTGACCAGCCGGAGCCGCACCTGCTGGCCGGCCGGCGCCTGTCGCCGCTGCACGCCGGTGGTCACGCCGAGGGTCGCGACGCCGTCCTCGTCGACCCAGGTGTGCCGCAGCACCGTCTCATCGACGTCACCGCTCTGCTCGGGCGCGTTCGCGGGCAGGACCACGAGCGCCCCGAACAGGCCCCGACGAACCTGGACGGAGGACATCTCGTGGGAGTGGTACCAGTAGGTGCCGACCTGCGTGGCCCGGAACCGATACACGAACCGGCCGCCTGGCGGGACCGCGTCCTGGGTCACCCCCGCCACGCCGTCCATCGCGTTGGGCACGTCCACGCCGTGCCAGTGCAGGGTCACTCCCACGCCGGGCAGCCGGTTGACCAGCGTCACCTCCACCAGGTCCCCCTGCCGGACCCGCAGCTGCGGGCCAGGCGTGACGCCGTTGAACGTCCATGCCTCCACCTGCTGCCCCGAATCCAGTCGAATCCTGGCGGGCTGCGCGGTCAAGGTGAACCGGCGTGCCGGCACGCCGTCGGTGTCGGTGCCGGTCAACGTGGTCACACTGACACCACCGTGGTGGCGATGACCGACCATGCCGCCGCCGCCGATGTCGGCGGGGCCGCCGGTCATGCTGTTGCTCGCCGGCAGCCGGCTGGCCGTGGACATCGCCGCGAGCACCGCGGCGGCCACCGCGGCGCCGAGAGCGCCCTTCGCCGCCGTACGCCACCACCGGCCGGCCGACCGCCGACTCCATCGGGTCCGCCGCCACACCGATCCCACCGCGGCAGCGCCGAGGACACCGACACCGGTCACCGCAGCGGCGCCCGTGCCGGCCAACTGCGCCGCGCTGGCCACCAGCACCGCACCTACCGCGACCGCCGCCGCCCAGTAGTCGCCGAGCCACCTGGCTGCCCGCCACTCGCCACCGGGCGACCCCGGCATCGGGCGTACCCACACCGCGTGAACCGTCGCGACCACCGCCAGCGTCGGGGCGACGAAGACCAACCTCGGCCCCGCGAAGTCCCACCCGTTCGGCAGCAGGAGCAGAGCCGCAACCACCCGCAGCGCAGCCCCGCCGAGCAGCAGCCCAGACAGCAGCCGCCACATCCGCGAACCGTTGGTGCCTGCCGAGGCCGGGGGACGCATCACGACCCAGCCCGCGGCCACGGCGATGGGCACAGCCAGCAGCGCGATCACCATGTCGGTGTAATGCACCCAGAGGAACACCGGTCACCCCTGCTCAACGTCGATGATCTACCCGCCGCCACCGGACCATACCGGCGACGTCAACGGGAGCGTCTCGCTTGGCCGGCCTAGTGTGCCGGGGAGGGGGCTTCGGGGGGACGGCCGGCGGCGTGATGGGCGTCGGCGAGGGCGACGGCGAGCAGTATGAGTCCGGCAACGACCGGAGAGGCTAGCGGCGGGGCGAAGTACAGGGGGATGGCGCCGACTGCCAGGGCGGCGATGGCGACGACGCGGCGGATGGAGAGCCGGTTGTACACGATGCGTTCCAGACGGATACGACCGTAGAGGAACAGCGCCGGGCCGCCGAGGCTGGCGATGAGCCACGCGGGTTCAGGCGTGCCTCCCGGATGTTTCAGCACGGCCTCGAAGCCGACGGCGGTGGCGACGATGCCCAGCACCATGAGGACGTGGGCAGTGCCGGTGGCGCGGCCGGCGGCGTCCCTGTCCCCTGCGGCGGCGAGGGCATCGGCAAGGATCTGCCCGGAGCGGTAGAAATAGATGCGCCACAGCAGCACTACTGACAGGAACGCCACCACCAGCAGCGTCGAGGTGGCCAGGCTGATCGGCTCGCTGGTGAACGTGGTGCCGACCGCGAGCACGGTTTCTCCGAGGGCGATCATCAGGAGTTGCTGGTAGCGCTCGGGCAGGTGGTGCTTGCTGTCCGTGGCCCAAGCACTGACCGGCGGTTCGGGCGTTCCCGGTGCCGGCCAGCGCAGCTGCGCGGCGACGATGTCCACGGTCACGCCGGCCCCCCACAGGGCGGCGCGGGCGCCGCCGCTGACGGCGGCGCCGGCGAAGAAGATCCCCGCCGAGACCGCGTGCCATGGCAGCGACCGGCGGTAGAGCTGTTGCAGGGGGTGTCCGCGCAGCGCGGGCATCAGGATGAGCGGCCGGCCCAACTGCAGGATCACGTACGGCAGTACGAACGCCAACCCGCGGCCGATGAACGCGGACGGCAGCGACGACGACATGACCAGTATCCCGAAGGCGCTGGCCAGCACGATCCACTGGATCTTGGGGCGGCGAGGGTCGAACCAGCTGGTGATATGCGCGGTCGTGATCCACAACCAGATCAGCGGCAGCGCCAGCACGAGCAGGTAGGCCATCGCCCGCCATCGGACGACAATGTCGTGGCTGACGAGGTCCCGCCCCACCCGGCTGACCACCCCGGCCAGGGCGAACACCAACACCAGGTCGACGAACAGTTCCAGAAAGTTGGCCTGCCGCACGTCCTCGCGACGCTGCAACAGCTCCTGACCCTCTCCACCGCCTTCCCGCAGTCCCACACCGCTCATCGTCGCCGGACACCACCCCGGCACACCGGCGGTTGGACGTCGTACACCCGGAGGGATGCGTCCGACAAGGCCACCCAGGCGGGTATCACCGTCCATCCGGTCAACTGAGGTGGTGGCGCGACTATGAGAAGCCCGTCCCGCCCGGGTCGGCCTCGCGGTTTTCGGGGGAGCCAGTCTCCGCTTCCGCGGAGAGTGCCTGTCGCAGTTGGCGCCGTAGCGGCCGGCTGACCACGACCTCCACCACGGCGGTGACCAGGCAGGCCACGGCCAGCCATCCCAGCGCCTGGAGGGCGGAGATTCGGGCGGTGACGGGCAGCAGCGAGAGGAGCGCGACTGCTGTGGCGAGCCGGGGCCAGACCAGGGCGCGGGCCCTGCGGCTCAGCCGCCACTGGAATGCCGCGTGGGCCGCCAGGAACAGCGCGACCCCGCCGTAGAGGGCGTAGCGGCCGAGTGTGTCGAGCGGGTCACCACGGTGGTAGGCGTTGATGTCTCCGATCAGTGACGGGGTGTGCTTGAGTCCGACGGAGAGCAGCATGATGCCGGCGATCATCGGTAGGTGCAGATAGGTGTAGCCGTCCCGGGCGAGGGCCACCCGGCGGACCGGTTGGGCCCCGCGTATGGCGTGTTCCCCGGTCAGCGTGGAGAGGTCGAAATAGATCCACTCCAGCGCGCCGGCGACGAGGACCGCGAACGCGGAGGCGATGAGCAGGCCCGGTGTGTTGGGCAGGTCGGTGCCCGCGATGCCGATGGCGACCAGGACCTCGCCGAGCGCCACGATGATGATCAGATTGTGCCGTTCCGCCCAGTGCCGGGCGGAAAAGATGGCCCGTGCGGGAATCGGTAGCGCCATGCCGAAGCCGTAGTCGACGGCCACGGCGACCCCCCAGAGCAGCACCTGGCCGAGCCTGACCCGCTCGGCAGGCAGGCCGGACGTGGGCAGCAGCACCGCGGTCAGCAACAGGCCGGTGGCGACGCTCAACGGTATGGTGAGCGCGGAAACGTCGCGCACGCGCAGCCCCGGCGTGGCGTACAGCCGCAGAGCCAGGTAGAACACGCGTACCAGGACGAAAAGGGTGACGAACAGAAGCCCGCTGTCGACTCCGCCTGGCAGGTCGTCGAACACCTCCCGGATGGTGACGGCCAGCAGGAACAGGACCGGCGTGGCGGTGAGGATCACCAGCCGCGACAGACCGTAGTTGGCCCTCACCCGGTTGCCCAGCCAGGCGAACAGCGACCACGACCACCACAGCAAGGTGAGCACCAGCAGCCCGTGGGCCACACCGAGCGCATTGTGCTCCGCGGTCATCAGGGTGGTGACCTGGATGAACGCGAAGACGAACACCACGTCGAAGAACAGTTCGGCGGTAGTGACGTTGGTCTTCTCGGTGACCGGACGTAAGCCCCGGCGTAGCCGCTCCACCAGCGCCCCCGCGGTCAAGCGCGGCCAGGACACGCGAGCGAGTCCGAGGACCGACAGGACAACTTCTTCGTCACCGCCACCAACGGGTGCCGGGTGGCTTCCCCGGGGCGGTGACTAGGGCAAACCCTACGCCGGCTGGCGGCGGCCCGACGTGGGCCTGACGAAGTCGCCGGACATCCGACTTGGCGGCAGCGACCAGGCCGACCGGGATCGGCCGGCCGGCCCGAGCGGCGGGAAGGAGGCCCGCACATCGCCATCGGCGAGGCGACGCTCCAGATTCGAGGTAGCACTGATCCGCGAACCGGGCGGAGCGGCCTAGGCTGCGAAAATCCGCCATATCTCCCCGGGTCCAAGGAGAAATGATGCGCTTTCGCATTGTTGTCGGGCTGGTCCTTGCCAGCCTCCTCGGTGTGCTTGTCGTGGCGTACCACGAGGCAGCGAGAACACTTGACGATGCGGGATACGGTCGGCAGTTGACGGTGCCGTCAACCCGGATCGGATGACGAGGACCAGTGACAGGTGACTCCGATGAAAGGCGTTGGCGCCAAGACCACCGACCCGGTTGGTCCTGACCGGCTTGAAGTTCTCGGTCTGGTCGAGGCGGCCGTACACGACGGGCGTTACGACGAGGCCCTGCGCCATCTCGCGGCCGTGCCGGCGGACGCGCCGTTGCCGGCGGCGGTGGCTTGGCGCCTCGGTGTGCTGCTGCACCATCGGGGGCGGTTCGACGCGGCCGAACGCTGCTACCAACGCGCGGCACTGGACGCTGCCGACCATGGGCCGTCCGCGCTGGCGGACCGCGCCCAGGTGCTCGCCGGCCTGGCCGCGACCCGCTGGGCGAGGGGCGACCAGGCGCAGACCCGGCAACTCGCCGAGGAGGCCGTCCGCGTCGCGGAGCAGAGCGGGGACGACTCGGCGGTTGCGGCGGCGTACGTGGCGCAGGCGCTGGTCGCGTTCAGCGACGGCAACCGGGCCGACAACGAGTACGCGTACGCCCGGGCGCTCGCGGCGGCCGAGCGGGCCGGCGACTTCGGCCAGCAACTCCGGATCCGGTGCAACGTCGGCTCACGCCTGGTGGAGGAGGGACGCTACCGGTCGGCCGTCGACGAACTCCGGGAGGCGGTCCGGCTCGGCGAGCTGCTCGGGCACCAGACGCTGCTCGCATTGGCGTTGCACAACCGGGCGGAGGCCTGGTTGGGGCTGGGCGAGTTGCGCCGGGCGCGCAGCGACGCGGACGAGGCCGTGGCCCGGTGGCAGCAGGCCGGGTCGCCGCTGGCGGCCTTCGGGTTGACGCTGGCCGCTCGGGTGCACCGGGTCCGTGGCGCTGCCCGCCAGGCGATGGTCGCCTACCAGGCGGCGCTGGCGATGGGAGAGCCGGACGGCAACGCCCAGGTGTTGGTCGAGGCGTGCGCGGGGCTCGCGCGGATCAGCTACGCGGACGATCCGGTGGCGGCCGAGCAGTACGCCGGGCGCGCCCTGGCCATGCCCAGCGCCGCCGGGCCCACCGTCGCCGAACTGGCCGCGGGCTGGGTCGCCCTCTGCTCCGGTGATTCGCAGGCCGCACTACGTTACGGCGAACAGGTCCGATCAGAGGCCGGCCGCCGTCGTGACGCCGCCGGACTGGCCGAGGCCATGGAGCTCGCCGCGCTCGCCGCCCACCGGGCCGGCCCCGAGGCGGCGTCCGGCCGGGGGGTCCGCCGCCTCCTCGCCAGCCTGGCCGAGGCAGCGACCATCTGGGCCGAACTGGGCAACGAGTTCGCCCTCGCCACCAACGCCCTACTGCAGGCACGTCTCTCCGGCGACCAGCTGGCGGAGGAGATGGCATACGAGCGGCTGAAGCAGATCGGCGTGCAGGACGGCGCCTGGCAGATCGCCGGCCCGTTGGCGTCGATCGGCCCGGCGCCCGTCCCCGCGGTCGAGGTGCAAACCCTGGGCCAGTTCACCGTACGGCTGGCCGGGGTGCCCGTGCCGGTGGGTAGCTGGCAGTCCCGCAAGGCGCGGGACCTGCTCAAGATGGTGATCGGGCAGCTCGGGAAGCCGGTCGCCCGGGAGGCCCTGGCCACCGCGCTGTGGCCGGAGGCCCGGACGGACGTGGCGCTGCGCCGCCTGTCCGTCCTGATCTCGACCGTCCGGGGCGTACTCGATCCGGACCGGCAGCATCCGGCTGACCGCTACCTCGCCACCGACCCGGCCACCGTCCGGATCAACCCGGCGCACGTCGCGGTGGACGCGCTGCGCTTCTATGAAGCGGCCCGCGCGGCCATCGCGGCGGACGGCGCGAGCACGACGAAGGCCCGGCCGAGCGGCAGCCCAGATCCGGCAGAGGCCGCGGGCACCGATGGCGATATCCGGCTGCTGAGCCGCCTCGAGGCGGTGGTGGCCCGGTACACCGGCGATCTCTGCGACGACGGCGAGGTCGTCGGAGACTGGGTGCAGCGTCCCCGTGCCGTCCTGGCCGACCTGCATCGCGAAGTGATCCACCGGCTGGCGAGGCGGTGCCGGCAACTGGGCCGCACCGAGGCGGCGATCGGCTGGTACCTGCGGCTCACCGTCGAGGACGGCTACGACGAGCCGGCCCACCTGGGGCTGATCGACGCGTTGTCGGCCGCCGGGCGGCACGGCGAGGCGAGCCGCCGCTACCAGGAGTACGTCGCGCGGATGCGGGAGATGGACGTCGAGCCGGTCGCCTTTCCGCTCCCCGAGCGGGTGCGCCCGTCCGCCTGAACAATTCCTGAACGACTCCCGAAGCCGGCCGATCAGACTGATCAAGTGGACGCCGCCGGCGTGTGCCGCGGGTCGTCCAGCGAGGTTGGACCTATGCGAGGCGGTCAGCTCGCTCTCGTCAGAGGGGGATCGATGACACGAATTCGGGGGAGTGTTGCCGCACTGGCGGTCGGGCTCCTGTTGGCGGGCTGCGGGCCCGACGACGCGGCACCCGCGGCGGGCGGTGCCGGCCCGGCTGGCAGCGCAGGTGCCAGCGCTGCGGCCGACGGCGGGCAGGCGACATCCGATGGCGGGGACGCGACAGGCCAGGGCAAGCCGGGTGGCGGCGACCGCTGGTGCGAGGCGGTGAAGGCCTTCACCGCCTCGATCGATCCGCTGTTCGCGCCGGGCGCCACCGACAGGAAAGCCGATGTGGCCAGCGCGCACGCCCGGGTGAAGGATCTGAAGGCAGCGGCGCCGGCCGAGATCAAGACCCAGGTCGCGGCGCTCAGCGAATTTTACGACGCGGTCATCGACACCACGGGCAAGAGCATGGCCCAAGACCCCGCGGCCTACGCGCGCCTCAACCCGACCATGGCGAAGGTCAAGACGGCGCTGCCGCCGGTGTCGGAGTACACGACGAAGCACTGCCCGGGGCTCGAGAAGTCGCTGGAACAGGTGGGCGTGTCGTGACCACGCGGGCGGGTACCGGCCGGCGGCTGCTCCTGGCGCCGGCCACCGTGCTGCTGCTCACGGCGACCGGGTGCGGACGATCGGAGGAGCCGCGGGCGGCGAGCGCCGGGGGTCAACCGTCAGCGACCACTGCCACGGCTCCCGGGGGAGACGCCGCATCGTCCGCACCGGCCGACAAGCCCGAACCGACGGCGTGCGACCTGGTGACCGATCAGGAGGCGGCCGCGCTGGCCCGGCTCAAGCTCGACCCGCACCAGGCCGGCCAACAGAGCTGCACCTGGACGGCACCGACCACCGGCCCGACCGGCCAGGTGGAGGTCTACGTGGGCGACGGCGCGAAGAAGATGCTCGACATCGAGCGCCAGCTGGGACACGAACTGGAGACGCTGCCCGGTATCGGTGACGAGGCGTACCTGGACACGCAGGCGAATGAGGTCTTCGTCCAGAAGACGGGCACATGGGTCGCGATCCGCCTAGTGCTGCTCAACGACCCGAAAGAGAACCACAAGCCGTTGCAGGACCTGATCCAGGTGGTGGCCGGTCGGCTGTGAGCGGGGCGAGAGCGAACATGCGTAGGCGTGCACGGATGGCGGCCGGGCTGGTCGTCATCCTGCTGACCGCCGGCTGCGGAAAGGTCGGCCTCGGCGGATCCGATCCGGCCGACGACCGGTACGGGTACGGCCCGAAGCCGGACAGGTCCGTGGTCTACCAGCCCGATGTGGTGCTCGTCGAGGGCGGCAGCAGGGTCATCCGGTCGGTGAGCAGGGACGGGTTCACCTACGTAATCGACGGCAGCGCCCGGGGTGCCAAGGACGTGGCGGTCGGTAAGATCATGTTCGCCACGAGCGAGGCGGTCGGCCGGGTGGTCAAGATCGAGCGGTCCGGCGGCGACAAGGCCGTCACCCTGGCCCCGGTGCGGCTGACCGATGTGGTGCGGGACGGCCACTTCACGTTCGACCAACCGCTCGACGCTGAGGCGCAGACCTTCGGCCCGCTGCCTGACCTGCTCGGCGAGGTCGTCGACGGAGGTCCGGCCGGGGCGGTCGTTCCGGACGCCGGGCAGGCGACCGGGCTGGGGGTGAACGCGATCGGCGCGGGCGATGTCCGGCTCGCCGTGCCGCCGATCGTCTTCGCCCCGGCGCCCGAGCCGGGTTCGCGCGGGCCAAGAGCATCAACCAGAAGGTCGGCGACTGGGACATCGAGGCTTACAGGGACAAGTCGAAGATGGGGCTGACCGCCTCGCACTCGACGGCCGTGCAGCGTCTCAAGGTCGACTTCGACATCCAACTGCTGCTCCGGAACCTCCGGGCGTGGGGGGGACATCCGGGTGACCAACGGCGTGATCCCCCACCCGCAGTTCCGGATCGACGGAGTCGAGGGGCTCGCCATCACCATCGCCGCCGGTGCCGAAGGCGGGTTGGCGGACAACAAGAAGGTCAGGATCGAGCTGCCCATCGAGGTGAAGCAGCCCATCATCATCGGCGGATTCCCGGCGACCCTCAAGCAGACGTTCAAGTTTCTCGTCAGCACCGGGTTCTCGGCGAAGAACGGCAACATCAAGGCCACCGGCAAGTGGGGCCTCGACGGACCCATCGGATACGTCCAATCGAGTGTCCTGACGCCGGCCTTCTCCGTGCAGGAGAGCATCGTGAAGTCCATCCGTGGCGTTTCGATCGGTGCCGAGGGCATCGTCGTGGCTGCGGAGTTCCGTTTCGGGTTCATGCTCGGCCTGCCGGTCGCGGGTGCCGGGCCGTTCGTCGGCATCGTGGCGTCGGTCGGGGTGACCAACGGATCGGCGGCCGGCCGGATCGGCTTGCCGCTGCCCGTCGGGCCGGGGGTGAAATGCCGGGGATCCACGCTCGTCCTGACCGTACGAGCCGGTGAGGGCATCAGCGTCTCTGGTCAGCAAAGTGATCCTGAGTCGGATGGAGTTTCCGGGATCGTTTCCCACCGTGGCGGGGATGCATGGGCGTGCAGGTGAAATCCCGCGCCCAGTGCTGCTCCGCGTGGCCGGTGACCGGTGGTGGGTGTGCTGATCGCGTTCACGCCCTGGTGCCGGTGGGCTGCGCGGGGCAGCCGGGTCCGGTCCGTTGGTGCGTGTCCCTCCGGACGCTTGCCCGCCAGGCCATGAGGTCTAGCGGGGAAGGGTGCCCTGCGTCGCCTGGGCGCGGGGCGTGTTGCCCTGTGCCGGGTAGGGCCGGTCTTCGACCGGTCCCCCCGACTGGTCCTGGTGATGACGGCTGTGGCTTCGACCTCGTCGACGACCGTGCGGATGACCATGTGCCCGCTGGTCTTGTCGATGACGGTCTTGCCCTGGTGGCGTGGGATGCCACCATCGCCGCTGGCGCCGATGACGCCTCCCGTCCCGCCCTCGCCGCCGCAGCCTGACCAGCCCCCGACGACCAGCGCGACC
>NZ_JBEYSO010000015.1:168968-169818 GCF_040642675.1 Micromonospora sp. NPDC047738 | reverse complement strand
CGCCAGGGGCACGGCTGGTTAGCTACGTTCGGAAGGGATAACCGCTGAAAGCATCTAAGCGGGAAGCTCGCTTCAAGATGAGGTATCCCACCACCTTCGGGTGGGTAAGGCCCCCAGCTAGACGACTGGGTTGATAGGCCGGAAATGTAAGCCCGGTAACGGGTTCAGTTGACCGGTACTAATAGGCCGAGGACTTGACTATCAAAGCTGCTACGCGTCCACTGTGCAACTCCCGACAAACGAACAATCACACCGTTTGGTGGTTGGTTGTTTGACATGTCGATAGAGTTACGGCGGTCATGGCGGAGGGGAAACGCCCGGTAACATTCCGAACCCGGAAGCTAAGCCCTCCAGCGCCGATGGTACTGCACTCGGGAGGGTGTGGGAGAGTAGGACACCGCCGGACAAACTTTCCAGTCGAGGGCCGCCCCAGCAGGGTCGGCCCTCGACTGCGTTAGCGTCCTTGGCGACGCACTCAGGAAGGATGTACCTGTGAGTTCAGGACCGCACGGCGGAGATCGCCCCCGTCGTTACGAGGACCGCGCCGAGCGTGGGCAGGGGCGCGATGACGCCCGCCGCGACGACCGCCCCTCGTACCGGGGCAGCCGCGACGACCGCTCGGGCGGCTCGCGCGGCGGCTACGGCGGTGACCGCCGCGAGGGTGGCTTCCAGTCGGGCTCCCGCGACGGCGGCTTCCGCAGCGGCGAGCGTGCGGGTGGCTTCCGCGCCGGCCCGCGCGAGGGCGGTTCCCGCCGTGACGACCGTGACGGCGGCTTCCGCGGCGGTGAGCGTCGCGAGGGTGGCTTCCGCGGCGGTGACCGTGAGGGTGGCTTCCGTGGCGGTGAGCGCC
>NZ_JBEYSO010000015.1:0-168870 GCF_040642675.1 Micromonospora sp. NPDC047738 | reverse complement strand
CCGCGAGGGCTTCCGCCGTGACGACCGGGGCACCGGCTTGCGCCGCGACGACCGTCAGGGCGGCTTCCGCGGTGGCGACCGCCGGGATGACCGTGAGGGTGGCTTCCGTGGCGGTGAGCGCCGCGAGGGCTTCCGCCGTGACGACCGGGGCACCGGCTTGCGCCGCGACGACCGTCAGGGCGGCTTCCGCGGTGGCGACCGCCGGGATGACCGTGACGGTGGCCCGCGGGGCGCTGACCGCCGCGAGGGGGGCTTCCGGCGGGACGGCGGAGCGCCGCGCGAGGGCGGCTTCCGTGGCGGGGACCGTGAGGGCGGTTTCCGTGGTGGCGAGCGTCGCGAGGGCGGCTTCCGCGGCGGCGACCGTGAGGGCGGCTTTCGTGGCGGGGAGCGCCGCGAGGGTGGCTTCCGTGGTGGCGAGCGCCGTGAGGGTGGCTTCCGGCGGGACGACCGTGAGGGCGGTTTCCGTGGTGGCGAGCGCCGTGAGGGTGGCTTCCGGCGGGACGACCGTGAGGGCGGTTTCCGTGGTGGCGAGCGCCGTGAGGGCGGCTTCCGCGGCGGCGACCGTGAAGGTGGCTTCCGTGGTGGCGACCGTGAGGGCGGTTTCCGTGGTGGCGAGCGCCGTGAGGGCGGCTTTCGTGGCGGGGAGCGCCGCGAGGGTGGCTTCCGTGGTGGCGAGCGCCGTGAGGGTGGCTTCCGGCGGGACGACCGTGAAGGTGGTTTCCGTGGTGGCGAGCGCCGTGAGGGTGGCTTCCGGCGGGACGACCGTGAAGGCGGTTTCCGTGGTGGCGAGCGCCGTGAGGGCGGCTTCCGCCGCGACGACCGCGAGGGCGGCATCCGGGACGGCGAGCGCCGTGAGGGCTTCCGCCGTGACGGTGGGGCGCCGCGCGAGGGCGGTTTCCGTGGCGGGGAGCGCCGGGAGGGCGGCTACCGGGGCGGCCGGGAGCGTACCGAGCGGGACGGGGAGCGCCGGGGCTACGGCGACCGGCCGCGTCGGGACGACGGCCGGCAGGGCGGCTACGGGCCGCAGCGGGAACGGCGGGACGACCGGTTCGAGCGTGCCGAGGGAAGCACGGGCGAGCGGGCGGCGGAGCCGGCGCTGCCGGACGAGGTGGTCGCCAGCGACCTCGACTCCACCGTCCGGGCCGAGCTCCTGTCGCTGGCCAAGCCGGTGGCGGAGACCGTCGCCCGGCACCTGGTCGCGACCGGGCTGCTGATCGACGACGACCCGGCGGAGGCGCTGGCGCACGCCATGGCGGCCCGCCGGCTCGCCTCGCGGATCGCGGCGGTGCGGGAGGCGGTCGGGCTGGCCGCCTACCACGCCGGGGAGTGGCAGACCGCCATCGCCGAGCTGCGCACGTACCACCGGATGACCGGGCTGCAGAGCCACCTGGCGGTGCTGGCCGACTGCGAGCGGGCGCTGGGCCGCCCGGAGCGGGCGATCGACCTGTTCCGTGGCGCGGACCGGGAGAAGCTCGACCAGGCCGTCGCGATCGAGCTGCTGATCGTGGCCGCCGGGGCGCGGGGTGACCTCGGGCAGAAGGACGCGGCCGTGGCGATGCTCCAGGTGCGCGAGCTGACCACCGACTCGACCGAGGCGTGGGCCGGGCGGCTGCGCTACGCCTACGCGGACGCGCTGCTCGCCGTGGGTCGCCGCGAGGAGGCACGGGAATGGTTCTCCCGGGCCGCCGACGTGGACGCCGAGGGCGAGACCGACGCCGCGGAGCGACTGCTGGAGCTCGATGGCGTGATCATCGAGGGCGACGACGAGGACGACGAGGAGTTCGCGGCCGGGCCGGGTGCTCCGGGCGGCGTGCCGGCCCAGCCGGACGCCGACCTCACCGGCGGCTCCGCCGAGGACGCACTGGGCCGCCGGGACGACGACGCGGACGACCTCGACGACGAGGACGAGGACGACGAGTTCGACGAGGACGACGACCTCGACGGTGACGCGGACGAGGACGCCACCGGTGGCGACCGGGACGACAACGCCGACGACGAGGACGACGACCTGGACGACGACGACCTGGACGACGACGACCTCGACAGCGACGCGCGGCTGCGCGGCGGGGACCTCGACGGCGCGGACCTCGAGGGCGAGTCCGCCGGTTACCGCGACCGCAACGCCGCCGACCTCGGCGACGACGAGCTGACCGACGGCACCGCCCGGTCCCTCGCCGACGACGCCACGGCGACCGGGGATGCCACGACGGCCGACCCGGCTGACGGATCCGGCGACGGCTCGCCGGCCGGTTCCGCCGAGGCGGGCGGTACGGCGGAGGCGCCCCGCACCGCCGAGACGGACCGCAGCGCGGAGGCGGACCGCCGGTGACCGAAAACGCCGGGGAACGGCTGGTCGACGGGTACACCCTGGTCGTCTTCGACCTGGACGGGGTGATCTACCTGATCGACCGGCCGATCCCCGGCGCGGTCGAGGCGGTCGCCCGGCTGCACGCCGAGGGCCGGGCGGTGGCGTACGCGACGAACAACGCCTCGCGCCGTTCCAGCGAGGTGGCCGACCTGCTCACCGGCATGGGCGTGCCGGCCCGGCCGGAGGAGGTGCTCACCTCCGCCGCCGCGACCGCCGAGCTGCTGCGCGACCGGCTGCCGGCCGGCGCGCCGGTGCTGGTTGTCGGGGCGGAAGCGCTGCGTGCGGAGCTTCGCGCCGTCGGCCTGCGCCCGGTGGCGACCGCCGACGAGGAGCCGGCCGCCGTGGCCCAGGGCTACGGCCCCCAGGTCGGCTGGGTCGACCTGGCCGAGGCGTCCCTGGCGGTCCAGGCCGGCGCGCCCTGGTACGCGACGAACACCGACCGGACACTGCCCAGCCCGCGTGGCCCGTTGCCGGGCAACGGTTCCCTGGTGGCGGTGCTGCGTACCGCCCTGGGTCGGGATCCGGACGTGGTGGTGGGCAAGCCGGAACCGGCGCTCTTCGCCACCGCCGCCCGGCGCGCCGGCGAGGGGCGGGCCCTGGTGGTCGGCGACCGGCTGGACACCGACATTGAGGGCGCCCGCCGGGCCGGGCTGGACAGCCTGCTGGTGCTCACCGGCGTCAGCGGCCTGCCCGAGCTGCTGGCCGCCCCGGAGGAGCGCCGACCGGCGTACGTCTCCGTCGACCTGGCCGGGCTCTTCGACCCGGCGGCGGTGGTCCGGGTGCCGGGCGCGCCGGACGGTGGCGGCTGGTCGGTGAACATGGCCGACGGCGGGCTGATCCTGGACGGCGCGGGACGCCCGCTCGACGCGCTCGCCGCGCTCTGCACGGTGGCGTGGTCGACGGGTGTCGGCCCGCGGGTGCGGCCCGCGTCCCCGGCGGCGGCAGAGGCCCTCGCTGCGCTGGGCCGGCCCGACTGACCTCTCCGGGCGGCCGGATCCGCTTGGGTCAGAGCAGCTTGCGGAGCTTCATCAGGTCGAACGGGTTCGCCTTGATGGACACCCGCCGGGCGGCGAGCGCCTTGGCGAGGTCGAGTTGGCCGTGCACCAGCGCGACCAGGTCGTCGCTGGTGGCGTTCAGCGCGATCTTCGCCTTCGGGTCGTCGCCTTCGGTCAGGTCGACCAGCCGGCCGCCCTCCAGCTTGCCGTGGAACGCCGTGTCCAGGTCAGTGATCCGGCACGCCAGGGTGCGGTCCAGGTCGATCCGCTCCTGCGCCTCCGCGTGGCCGTTCAGCCGGGCAGCCAGCTCCTGCAACGCCTGCCGGCACTCGTCCACGCTGGCCACATCGTCTCCTCACCACGCCACGCCGTTTCCCCCCGGCACGGTACCGCAATGGGACGTCCGGGGTGCCCGGTAGCGTGAACACCTGCACACCCCGCCCCGTGGAAGGACTCAGGCATGCAGGACGCGTGGCGCGCCTATCTCGAGCTGGCCATGGGCCTGACGGAGGCGCCCCGGAAGAAGGCCCAGGACGCCGTGCGACGCGCGGTCGGCCAGGGCGGCGCCACCGCCGCCCAGCTCCAGGCCCTCGCCGAGGAACTGGTCTCCACCGGCCTGGCGAACCGGGAGGCGCTGACCAAGCTGATCCGCTTCGAGGTGGACCGGGCGCTGGGCGCGGTCGGGCTGGCCACCGCCGACGAGGTCGCCGAGCTGACCCGCCGGGTGCATGAGCTGGAACGGCAGCTGCGCGAGGCGAGGACCGCCCCGACCCCGGCCGAACCGGCCGCCGCGGCCCCGGTCTCCGCCCCGCCGGACCGACCGGCGCCCACCCCCGGCAAGGCGGTGGCGAAGAAGGCCGTGGCGAAGAAGGCGATCGCGAAGAAGCCGGCCGCGACGGTGTCGCGTACCTCGGCCGAGGCGGCGCCGGTCAGGCCGGCGAAGAAGGCGACCGGCCGCAAGCAGACCGGCGGTGCCGCGTCGTGACCGCCCCGTACCGCCCCGGGCCGCCGCCCGGCCCGCGTCCGGGTCCGCCCCCGGTCGGCCCCCGCCCCGGGTCGCCGCCGGGGGTACGGCCGGCGCCCGCCCCCGTCGAGGACGTGGGGGATGCCCGGCACCCGGCGGTGGACGCCGCGGTGCACGCCATGATCAACGCCGAGGCGCTCTCCCCGGCGGACCAGATCGCCCAGTACGAGGCGGCGTACGAGACGCTGCGCGAGACCCTGGCCAGCATCGACCAGGCCTGAGGAGAGGCGGAGAAGAACCACCCATGGCACGTCGTACCCGGCTGGATGCCGAACTCGTCCGCCGCGGCCTGGCCCGCTCCCGCGAGCAGGCCGCCGCGCTGGTGGAGGCCGGCCGCGTCCAGCTGCGGGGGGTGCCGGCCCGCAAGCCCGCCGCGATGGTCGACCCCGCCGACCCGCTGCTGGTCACCGGCGCCGACCCCACCGCCGAGTACGTCTCCCGCGGCGGCCACAAGCTGGCCGGGGCGCTCGCCGCGTTCGCACCCGGCGGGCTGACCGTCGCCGGCCGGCGCTGCCTGGACGCCGGCGCATCCACCGGCGGCTTCACCGACGTGCTGCTGCGCGCCGGCGCCGCCGAGGTGGTGGCGGTCGACGTCGGGTACGGGCAGCTGGCCTGGTCGTTGCGGAACGACGACCGGGTGCGCGTGTTCGAGCGCACCAACGTCCGTACCCTCACGCCGGAGGCCGTCGGCGGCGAGGTCGACCTGACGGTGGCCGACCTGTCGTTCATCAGCCTGCGGCTGGTGCTGCCGGCGTTGGCC
Source organism: Micromonospora sp. NPDC047738 (assembly GCF_040642675.1). Classification (NCBI taxonomy): domain Bacteria; kingdom Bacillati; phylum Actinomycetota; class Actinomycetes; order Micromonosporales; family Micromonosporaceae; genus Micromonospora; species Micromonospora sp. NPDC047738. The sequence goes on along the minus strand of NZ_JBEYSO010000015.1, from coordinate 163,723 downwards.
GGCTGCACCACCCCCGCCGGCGACCTGGCGCTGATGGTCAAGCCGCAGTTCGAGGTCGGCAAGGAGCGGGTCGGCGCGGGTGGCGTGGTCCGCGACCCGGAGCTGCGCGCGGAGGCGGTGCTCGACGTGGCCGCCGCGGCGGCGCAGCTCGGCCTGGGGCTGGCCGGCGTCGCGGCGAGTCCGCTGCCGGGGCCGAGCGGCAACGTCGAGTTCTTCGTATGGTTACGCCGGGACGCGCCCGCCGCGGACCCCGAGCGGGTCCGCGCGGTGGTGGCCGCCGGCCCGCAGGGCTTCCCGCCTCCGGCCGACGCGCCGGAGCCCACGACCGAGGAGGTGTCCGGGTGAGCCGAACCGCGCTGCTGGTGACGCACACCGGGCGTCGGCGCAGCACCGAGCACGCCCGGGCGGTGGCGGCGGACCTCATCGCGGCCGGCTTCGAGGTGCGGGTGGTGGCCGAGGAGGCCGACGATCTGGACCTGCCCGGCGTGGTGCCGGTGACCGGACTGGAGGCCGCCGAGGGCGCCGAGATCGTCTTCGCGCTGGGCGGGGACGGCACCTTCCTGCGCGCCGCCGAGCTGGCCCGACCGGCGAAGGCGCCGCTGCTCGGCATCAACCTCGGCAAGGTCGGCTTCCTCGCCGAGGCGGAGATCGACGACCTGGACAGCGCGGTACGCGACGTGGTCGGGCGCAACTACACCGTGGACGAACGGCTCACCCTGGACGTGACCGCGGAGTTCGACGGCGGCCCGACCATCGAGTCGTGGGCGCTGAACGAGATCAGCGTGGAGAAGGGCGAGCGGGCCCAGATGCTGGAGCTGCTGGTCGACGTGGACGGCCGGCCGCTGTCCCGGTACGGCTGCGACGGCGTGGTCTGCGCGACCCCGACCGGCTCCACCGCGTACGCGTTCTCCGGTGGCGGTCCGGTGGTCTGGCCGGAGGTGGAGGCGTTGCTGCTGGTGCCGATCAGCGCGCACGCGCTGTTCAGCCGCCCCCTGGTGACCGCGCCGACGTCCACCTTCGCGATCACGGTGGACCCGTTCACCACCCTCGCGGTGCTCTGTTGCGACGGGCGGCGGGTGTACGACCTGCCCCCGGGAGCCCGGGTCACCGTGCGCCGGGGTGCGCTGCCGGTGCGCATCGTCCGGCTCAAGGCGCGGCCGTTCACCGACCGGCTGGTCGCCAAGTTCGACCTGCCGGTGCAGGGCTGGCGGGGCAGCCGCCGCTGAGTGCGGGCTCAGCGGTCGGGGTGTGCCGGCATCGTCCGGTCGGCGTACCCGTGCCGCGTCGCCAACGGGTTACGGTAGGAGCCTCCCCCGACGGCGGTGTGCCGCCGCCGGGGCCGGCAGCGACCGTCGAGTGGGCGGTCATCGGGGCGTACGGGCTGCGCTGAGGTGGAGTCCGGGCGGGGCGGTAGGCCCGTGTCCGCCCGGACGCGCGGCCCGGCGGCCGTGGGCCTGGCCAGGGGGTGGTCGGGACCGCGGCGGTCGGGGTGCTGGAGGAGTCGCGGGCCGGCCGCGGCGGGCGGACCGGTTGAGCCGGACCCGATCGGGTGTCGACCCCGATCAGGTCGGTGGATCGGCGAGCCGTCGCCGGAGGAAGCGACGGCTCACGAGCCGAGCGGCGAAGCGCTCGTCCGGCACCCCGGCCATCAGCCACACCGTCCCCGATCGGCAACCCGCCGGCCATCCGGCGCTCCGACCCCGGACGGCCGTTGTCCACCTGGCGACATGTCGCCGATGCGGCAGGCCGCAGCTAGTGACCTTCTGATGATCTCCGTCGCAGACTCCGAGCGGTCGGTCTCCTGGGACCGGCCCTCGGAGTAGAGGAGCGCATCGCATGCACTGGCCCCCACGCTGGCTCGCCGCCGGCGCGGTCGGCGCGCTGGTGGTCGGGTTCGCCGCACCGGCGTCCGCCGACCCGCCCGCCCGGACCACCGCCCCGGCACCGGCCGCGTCCATCCCGGGCGCCGCGCCCGCCCGCATCACCCTCATCACCGGCGACCGGGTCGAGTTGGCCCAGGCGGCCCCCGGTCGGGTCGCCGCCACCGTCCACCCCGGCCCTGGCCGCGAGCGGATCACCTTCCAGACCGTGTCGGCCGACGGTGGGCTGCGCGTTCTGCCCAGCGATGTCGTGCCTTACGTCTCCGCCGGGGTGCTCGACGCCGACCTGTTCGACGTGCAGAAGCTGGTCGCCGAGGGGTACGGCGACGCCGCGCAGGGAGCACTGCCGCTGATCGTCCGCTACCAGGAGCCGGCCGCCGGCCGGCTCCGACCGCTGGCCGGGGCCACCGCCGCCCGGCCGCTCGAGAGCATCAACGGCGCGGCGCTGCGCGTCGCCACGGGCGACCTCGGCCAGCTGTGGAGCACGCTGAAGGTCGCGCCGGCCGCGCGGACCGCCGTGGACGGGCCGGTCCGGCTCGGCGCCGGCATCGCCCGGGTCTGGCTTGACGGGCGGGTCCACCCGGCGCTGGAGCACAGCGTGCCGCAGATCGGGGCCCCCGCCGCCTGGGCGGCCGGCCGGGACGGCGCGGGCGTCCGGGTCGCGGTCCTCGACACCGGAGTCGACGCCACGCACCCCGACCTGGCCGGCCGGATCGCCGAGACGCAGGACTTCACCGGCGGCGGCAGCGCCCGTGACGGGCACGGCCACGGCACCCACGTGGCGGCCACCATCGCCGGCAGCGGCGCCGCGTCCGGCGGGCTGCGCAAGGGCGTCGCGCCCGGCGCGAAGCTGCTGATCGGCAAGGTGCTCGACGACGGCGGCAGCGGCTACGACTCGGGGATCATCGCGGGCATGGAGTGGGCCGCCCACTCCGGCGCGAAGGTGATCAGCATGAGCCTCGGCGGCCCGGCCACCGACGGCACCGACCCGATGAGCCAGGCGGTCAACGACCTCACCGCCGAGACCGGCGCGCTGTTCGTGATCGCCGCCGGGAACGAGGGCGAGGCGGGCACCGTCGGGACGCCGGGCGCGGCCGCCGCGGCGCTCACCGTCGGTGCGGTGGACCGCGACGACAACCTGGCCGACTTCTCCAGCCGTGGTCCGCGCCTGGGCGACAACGGCCTGAAGCCGGAGATCACCGCGCCGGGCGTCGGCATCGTCGCCGCCCGCGCCGCCGGCACCGCCATGGGTACGCCGGTGGACGACGCGTACACGCGGGCGTCGGGGACGTCGATGGCGACCCCGCACGTCGCCGGCGCGGCGGCGATCCTCGCCCAGGAGCACCCGGACTGGACCGCCGGGAAGCTCAAGGACGCGCTGGTCAGCACGACGAAGGCGAACCCTGCGCTGACCGTCTTCGAGCAGGGCGGCGGCCGGGTCGACGTGGCCCGCGCGCTGGGCCAGCGGGTGTACGGCTCGGCCACCGCCGACTTCGGCCGGCTGTACACCGGCGGTGTGGCGGTGGAGCGGACCGTGACGTACACCAACGGCACCGGCGCGGCGCAGACCCTGCGGCTGGCGTTGCAGCTGCGCAACCTGGACACCGGTGCGGCCGAGCCGGACGGGGTGTCGCTCGACGGTGCGGAGGTGGCGGTGCCGGCCGGCGGCAGCGTGAACGTCCCGCTGCACGCCGACCCGGTGAAGCTGGACCGGGGGGTGTACGGCGGGTGGCTGGTGGCGACCGGTGCGGACGGTGTCGCGGTGCGCACCGCCGTCGGCCTGACCCTCAGCGGCCCGCTGCACACCGTCACCATCAAGGCGCTCGACATGCAGGGGCAGCCGGGCGGCGCATCGGTGGTGACCCTGTTCGGCGAGCACCGGGAGTCCGACTGGCTCGGCTACCTCTTCCGCGGGATGGAGTGGCAGGTGCAGGTCGAGGAGGGCCCGTACCTGCTTCAGGGGCTGATCGAGCACGGCGTCCCGCTGGACGAGCAGCTCACCCTGGTCACCGACCCCGAGCTGACTGTCGACCGGGATCTGACCCTGGTGCTCGACCCGCGCAAGGGCACGCCGGTGCGCATCGAGACGCCGAAGCCCAGCGAGCAGCGGGACACGCTCAGCTTCTACGAGCACCGCGTCTTCGGCAACGGCCGGCAGGTCGATCACGGCGTGATGGCGTTCAGCACGGTCCAGCAGGTGAACGTCACGCCGACCCGGCCGGTGCGCCAGGGCGAGTTCGAGTTCGCCTCCCGCTGGCAGTTGGTCGCCCCCATGGTGGACGCCCGGGTCAGCAACGTCTCCGGTCCGCTGGACATCAACCTGCTGGGTCGGTCGCCGGCCCCGGCGGGCCGGCGGAAGCTGCCGCTGGTCTGGGCGGGTGACGGCAGCGCCGCCGAGCTGGCCCGGGCCGGGGTTCGGGGCGCGGCCGCGCTGGTCGCCGGTAGCTACGACCGTGCCGAGGGGGACCAGATCGCCGACGCCGCGGCGGCCGGCGCCGCGATGGTGCTCATCGTCCGCGTGGCGGACGACAGCGCGTGGACGGTCTGGCGCCCGGATGGGGACCGGCTGCCGATTCCGGCGCTGGTGGTCGCGTACGACGACGGGCAGCCGATGATCGCGGCGGCGAAGAGCGGCCGGGCCACCCTGGACGTGGCGCTGACCGTGGACAGCCCCTACCTCTACGACGTGTGGCAGGTGTCGCAGGGGCGGGTCCCGGATCGGATCGTGCACCGGGTCACCGCGGACAACACCGCCGAGGTGACCGCCCGCTACGCCGACACCGGCGGGTTCGACTGGGCTAGCGAGCAGCGGTTCGGGTGGCGTCCCTGGCAGCAGTACTCGTGGAACGATGACCAGCGGATGGTGCGTACCGGCAGCGTGCGGCAGGAGTTCGTCAGCGCCGGGGACTCCTGGTGGCAGCAGCGGGTGCTGCACCGGCTGCCCTGGTCCGACTGGGGTCCGCTGGTCGGCGGGCTCGTCCAGCCGCCTCGGCGGTACGCCGCCGACGACCGGGTCACCGAGACGTGGCACGGCGCGGTGGTCCGGCCGGCCGTGCCGGCGGGCGGCGGGGCGCCGGTGCCCACGCGTACCGGCGACACCCTGAACCTGCGGGTGGCCGAGTTCGTTGACGCGGACGGCCATTCCGGACCGGCCCGGTTCAGTGAGGAGTGGGACCGGGTGCAGGCCCGGCTGAGCCGGGACGGGGAGCAGATCGCCGACCTCTCCAGCGGCTGGGCACCGGTGCCGACCACCCCGGGTGCGGCCCGCTACCGGCTGGACCTCAGCACCGAGCGGTCCTCCGAGGAGTGGCGCTGGGCCACGCGTACCGACACGGCGTGGCAGTTCACTTCGGCCCGGCCGGCCGGGGATGCCGCCCAGCCGCTGCCGCTGCTGCAGGTGGACTACCAGGTCCCCGCCGACCTGCGCGGCGAGGTGCCCGGCGGTCGACCGCACCAGCTCGGGCTGACCGTGCGCCAGCCGGCCGGCGTGCCGGTGCCGACGGGCGTCGGGATGCGGGTCGAGGTGTCCTTCGACGCCGGGCGGACCTGGCAGTCGGTGCCGGTCCACGGCTCGGGCACCCGGTTCACCGCCATGGTGCCGGCCGGGCGCGGCACGGTGTCGTTGCGGGTGCACGCCGATGACCGCGCCGGCGACAGCGTCGACCAGACCGTGCTCGACGCGTACGGGCTGCGCTGACCGGGGCGGGGCGGGGCGGCTCCCGGCCGTCCCGCCCCGTCGCCTCAGATCCAGCCCCGGCGCGCGGCCTGGAAGGCCAGCCCCGGCCGGGTGTCCACGCCGGCGACGGTCATCAGGTCGGCCAGCCGCCGCTGCACGGTACGGCGGCTCACCCCCAGCTGGGAGGCGATGGACTTGTCCGGGACGCCGGCCACGAACAGGGCGAGCAGCCGAACCTCGTCGGGGTCCGGCCGGTAGCCGTCGACGGCCAGCCCGTCGGCCGGCGGGGCGGACGAGCGCAGCGGCGTGGATATCCGCCAGTAACTCTCGAAGAGGGCGATCAGCGCGTCGAGCAGTTGGCTGCGGCCGATCACCGCGGCGCTCGGTTCGCCGCTCTCGCGGTCCGGCACCAGCGGGCAGATCGCCGTCCGTCCGTCCACGATGGCCAGCCGCACCGGCAGCCGGTCCAGCACCCGGGCCTGCTCTCCGGCGCGTACGCCCCGCTCGATGTCCTCGAGCCCGCCCGGTTCGAGGAGCATCTCGCGCTCGTAGATGGCCCGGTAGCGCACCCCGCGGGCCAGCGCGTCGAACTCCTCGACGTTGTCCTGGCCGGGCATGGCCAGCGGGTTGGCCCGGCAGAACCAGAGCACCTCGACCCGGGCGCCGTTCTGCGCGTCCCGCAGGCGCTCGCGGAGCATCCGCGCCCCGGTGATCACCTCCACCAGGTGGTCGGCGTCGTGCCGCCGCATCCCGGCGCGGTACTCCTCGGTCAGCTGGGTGACCGCCGACCGGGCCGCCTCCAGCGCCTCCTGCCGGCGCAGCAGCGCCTCACCGAGCGGGACGTCGGGGGCCAGCGGCCGCAGCGGCGCGTCCGGCTCCGGCCCGATCGGCAGCACCAGCCCCTTGCCGCGCAGGGCCTCGAGCTGCGCGACGACCTCCGCGCGCGGCCAGCGGAGCCGTTCGACGAGCTCCCCGACCCGGGCCGTGGTGAGCTGGACGAGGGAGCGGTACAGCTCCTCCTCGCCGGGGGTCAGGCCGATCACGTCCAACACGGGGCAGAACTGTACGACGTCAACCGCCATGCCCCGATGCGGCGTCGCCGGCTGGTCAACTGTCGGGGGCCGCGTCTACTGTCAGGTGCTGTGCTGGAAGAGCTGCGCATCACCGGACTGGGCGTCATCGAGGACACCACGCTGCCGTTGACCGGCGGGATGAACGTCATCACCGGCGAGACCGGTGCGGGCAAGACCATGGTGGTGACCGGCCTCGGCCTGCTCTTCGGCGGTCGGGCCGACGCCGGTCGGGTGCGCGCCGAACCGGGCCGCGCGGTGGTCGAGGGGCGGCTGCGCCTGCTCGGCCGGGTGGCCGAGACGGTGCACGCCCGGGTCACCGACGCCGGCGGCGAGCCCGACGAGGACGGCTCGCTGCTGCTGAGCCGTACGGTCACCGTGGAGGGCCGTTCGCGGGCGCATCTGGGCGGCCGGAGCATGCCGGTGTCGATGCTCGGCGAGGTGGGTGAGCAGGTGGTGGCGGTGCACGGCCAGTCCGATCAGCTCCGGCTGCTGCGCCCGGCCGAGCAGCGGGCCGCGCTGGACCGGTTCGCCGGCCCGGAGCACGAGAAGCTGCTCGACGCGCTGCGCGAGGCGTACACCCGGTGGCGGGCGGTGGTCGACGACCTGGCCGACCGGCGGCGCAACGCCCGCGAGCGCAACCAGGAGGCCGACCTGCTCCGCCTCGGCCTCGACGAGATCACCCGGGTGGACCCGCAGCCCGGTGAGGACGACGAGCTGAAGGCGGAGGCGCAGCGCCTGGAGCACGCCGAGGGGCTGCGCACCGCGGCCCAGCTCGCCCAGCAGTGCGTGGCCGGCGGGGTCGAGGCGGCCGACGACACTCCCGACGCCACCGCGCTGCTCGGCACCGCCCGGCGCACCCTGGAGGCGCAGGCCGGCACCGACCCGGCGCTCGGCGAGCTGGCCGTCCGGCTGGAGGAGGCGGCCACCCTGGTCGCCGACGTCTCCGCGGAGCTCTCCGCGTACCTGGCCGCGCTGGACGCCGACCCGGCCCGCCTGCAGGCCGTCTACGAGCGGCGGGCCGCACTGCGCGGGCTGACCCGCAAGTACGCCGACGACGTCGACGGGGTGATCGCCTGGGCCGAGCGGGCCCGCACCCGACTGTCCGACCTGGACACCTCCGACGAGCTGCTCGACGAGCTGGAGAAGGAGTCGTCCCGGCTGGCCGGGGAGGTGGCCGAGCTGGCCGGGCGGGTCGCCAGCTCGCGTCAGGAGGCGGCGGTCCGCTTCGCCGGGCAGGTCACCGTCGAGCTGGCCGGGCTGGCCATGCCGCACGCCCGGATCGAGGTGGCGGTGCTGCCGCGCCCGGTGGGGCGGGCCGAGCCGAGCCTGTCGGTCAACGGGGTGGAGGCCGGCGTCGGCCCGGACGGCGCCGACGAGGTGGAGTTGCGCCTGCTGGCCCACCCGGGCGCGCCCGCGCTGCCGTTGCAGCGGGGCGCCTCCGGCGGTGAGCTGTCCCGGGTGATGCTCGCCATCGAGGTGGTCTTCGCCGGTTCCGGTGGCCCGCCCACCCTGGTCTTCGACGAGGTCGACGCGGGCGTCGGCGGCCAGGCCGCGGTGGAGATCGGCCGGCGGCTCGCCCGGCTGGCCCGCAGTCACCAGGTCCTCGTGGTCACCCACCTGCCGCAGGTCGCCGCGTTCGCCGACCGGCACCTCGTGGTGGCCAAGGACACCGGGGGAGCGGTGACCACCAGTGGGGTACGTGTGGTGGAGGACACTGAGCGGGCCCGGGAGTTGGCCCGGATGCTCGCGGGTTTGCCCGATTCCGATCTGGGTATCGCCCATGCCGAGGAACTCCTGGCCGTGGCGGCCAAGGAAAGGCGCCCGTGATCTCCGGATTGTGAGCGCAAGCACACCAGCGTGCGCCGTGGTGTGCTTCCCTGGGTAGGCGGCCCTGCTCAGGCATGTCGCGACAGCAATACCTGCCTCACATGCCAGGATGGTCACGATGCGTCTACCCACGTTGCGCCGGACCCGAAACGCGGAACCGGGCTCAGTCCTCGGCACCGCGCGCCTCGACCGCCGGACGAAGCGGCTGGTCGGCCGGCTCCGTCCCGGGGACATCGCGGTCATCGACCACGTCGACCTGGACCGGGTGGCGGCCGACTCGCTGGTCGCGGTCGGGGTCGCCGCCGTGCTCAACGCCAAGCCCTCGGTCTCCGGGCGGTACCCGAACCTGGGCCCCGAGGTGCTGATCTCCGCCGGTATCCCGCTCCTGGACGACCTCGGCGAGAGTGTCTTCGAGCAGATCCGCGAGGGCGACCAGGTCCGGATCGAGGGGAACACGGTCTACGTCGGCGAGGAGCCGGTGGCGCACGGCGCGCTCCAGGACGCCGAGACGGTGGCCAAGTCGATGGCCGATGCCCGGGAGGGGCTGTCGGTGCAGTTGGAGGCGTTCGCCGCCAACACGATGGACTACCTCAAGCAGGAACGCGACCTGCTGCTCGACGGCGTCGGCGTACCGGACATCGAGACCCAGGTCCAGGGCCGGCACTGCCTGATCGTGGTACGGGGATACGACTACAAGGCCGACCTGGACGTGCTGCGCCCGTACATCCGGGAGTTCAAGCCGGTGCTGATCGGCGTGGACGGCGGCGCCGACGCGCTGGTCGAGGCGGGCTACACCCCCGACATGATCATCGGTGACATGGACTCGGTCACCGACGACGTGCTGCGCTGCGGTGCCGAGGTGGTCGTGCACGCCTACCCGGACGGCCGGGCGCCCGGCCTCGCCCGGGTGACCGCCCTCGGTGTGCCGGCGATCACCTTCCCGGCCGCGGCCACCAGCGAGGACCTGGCCATGCTGCTGGCCGACGAGAAGGGCGCCTCGCTGCTGGTGGCCGTCGGCACCCACGCCACCCTGGTGGAGTTTCTCGACAAGGGCCGGGGCGGCATGGCCTCGACCTTCCTGACCCGGTTGAAGGTGGGCGGCAAGCTGGTCGACGCCAAGGGGGTGAGCCGGCTCTACCGCCAGGGCATCTCCGGTTCCTCGCTGCTGCTGCTGGTCCTGTCGGCGGTGGCCGCGATGGCCTCCGCGGTGGCGGTCTCCACGGTCGGGAAGGCGTATTTGGGCGTGGTCTCCGAATGGTGGGACAATTTTGTGTTCCAACTCGGCCAGCTCTTTTAGCCCCCGACCGATCAAGAGGCTGCAAGCGTGATCAATTTCCGCTACCACGTGGTGTCCCTGACCGCGGTCTTCCTGGCGTTGGCGATCGGCCTGGTGGTCGGCACGGCCGCCCTGAACGGGCCGGTCGCCGACTCGCTCAAGGAGAACGTCAACGCGCTGCGCAAGGACAACCAGCAGATGCGCCAGACGGTCAACAGCCTCCAGAAGGAACTGGACATGGAGGAGGACTTCGCCGCCGAGACGGCGCCGCTCATCCTCCCCGGCAAGCTGGCCGGCCGCCGGGTGCTGGTGGTCAGCCTGTCCACCGGCCGGGAGCACACCGAGGGCGTGGTGAAGATGCTCCAGGTCGCCGGGGCCAATGTCACCGGCCGCATCGACATCCAGGACAAGTTCATCAGCCCGGACAGCGCGACCAACAACAACCTGCTGGAGTTGGCCGTCACCGCCGCCCGCCCCAACAGCGTGCCCACCGGCAACCTGCCGGGCAACGGGCACGGCGTGGAGACCTCCAGCGCCCTGCTGGCCAGCGTCCTGCTGGACCGGCCGGCGGGCAGCCCGCCGGTCACCGACGCCGATCGGAAGGTGGTTCTGCAGACGTACGCGACCGCCGGGTACCTCACCTCGGAGAACAACAAGGTCGCGGGGCCGGCCGAGGCGGTCGTGCTGGTCACCGGGCAGCCGTACGTCGACAAGGACTCGGCGAAGAAGGACGAGTCGGTGGTGAAGATCGCCGAGCAGTTCGACCACAACGGCGCGCTCGTCGTCGGCGGCATGGGCTCGGCCGGCGGCAACGTGGTCGCCGTGGTCCGGGGCGACCCGGTGCTCTCGCAGACCATCTCGACCGTCGACAACGCCAACACCGTGCAGGGTCAGGTCGTCACCGCGCTCGCCCTGGTGCAGCAGCTGACCGAGAAGAAGGCCGGCCAGTACGGTGTCGGGGACAACGCCGCGGGCGGGCTGCTGCCTAAACTGCCGCAGTGACCGAGCGGGCGTCCGCTCTGCACCGCGTCGCGCTGGGTATCCGGATCGGAGGAGTCGGGTGAGACTGGGTCGGCTGCTGGCCGTCGGCGCGGGGGCGGTAGCTGCCCGCTACGTGCTGCGGGCGGTGGGTACATCGCCGGGCGCGCCGGCGCTCGAGCGCACCAACTTCCGCGGTCGCACAGTCACCCTGGCCGCCGGTCCGGCCCTGGCCGTCGGGGCCGCCACCGCGGGCGCACTCGGCGCGGGCAGCGCCCCTGCCGGCGCCGCCGCCCTGGTCGCCGGCGTGGGCGCCGGCACGGTCGGGCTGTACGACGACGTCGTCGGCGCGCGGCCCGAGCAGAAGGCGGCCAAGGGCTTCGCCGGGCATCTGGCCGCGCTGCGCGAGGGCCGGGTCACCGCCGGGCTCGTGAAGATCGTCGGGGTGGGGGCGGCCGGCCTCGGCGCGGCCGCGCTGCTGGCCGCCGACCGCCGGGTCGCCGCCCATCCCCGCCGGCAGCGCGCCGGCGCCTTCGGCCGCGGGCTGGACGTGCTGCTCGGCGCCGGCGTGGTGGCCGGCACCGCCAACCTGGTCAACCTGCTCGACCTGCGGCCCGGCCGGGCGCTCAAGTCGGGGATGCTGCTCGGCGCGCCGCTGTCCACCGGCCCGTACGGCGGCATCGCCGCGGGCGCGGTCGGGGCCGCCGCCGGGCTGATCCGCGACGACCTCGACGAGCGGGTGATGCTGGGCGACAGCGGCGCGAACGCGCTCGGCGCGCTGCTCGGGGTGAGCCTGGCCGCGCGTACCGGGCCGCTGGGCCGGGCCGGCGTCCTCGCCGTGCTCGCCGCCCTCACCGCCGCCAGCGAGAAGGTCAGCTTCACCCAGGTGATCCAGCAGACCCCGGGGCTGCGGGAACTCGACGCGCTGGGCCGGCTCGAAGCCTGACGTGACGAAACCGGCCCCCCTCGCCGGCACCGGCCGGGTGGCCGGAGCGGCCGCACTCATCGCCGTCCTCACCGTGGTCAGCCGGCTCGCCGGCTTCGGCCGGACCGCCGTCTTCACCTGGACGCTCGCCCCCACCGACCTCGGTGGCGCGTACGTGGTGGCGAACAACCTGCCGAACTTCATCTTCGAGATCGTGGCGGGTGGGGCGCTGGCCAGCCTCGTCGTGCCGTTGCTGGCGGCGGCGGCCGACCGGGGCGACCGGCGGGCCGTGGCCGCCACCACCGGTGCCCTGCTCACCTGGGTGCTCGCCCTGCTGGTGCCGCTGGCCGTGCTGGTCGCGCTGCTCGCCGACCCGCTGGTCGCGCTGCAGGGCTCCGGCCTCAGCGAGGTGCAGCAGCAGGCCGGGGCGCGGATGCTGCGGCTGTTCGCGCCCCAGCTGCCGCTGTACGGCGTCGGCATCGTGCTGACCGGGGTGCTCCAGGCGCACCGGCGGTTCGCCTGGCCGGTGATCGCCCCGCTGCTGTCCAGCGTCACCGTCATCGCGGTGTACCTCGGCTTCACCGCCGTGGAGGGGCGACTGGCCACCGTGGCGACGGTGGGCGGGGGTGGTGAGCTGCTGCTCGCCGGCGGCACGACGCTCGGCGTGGTGGTGCTCTCGCTCTCCCTGCTCGTCCCGCTGCGCCGGCTGCGGCTGCCGCTGCGGCCCGGCTTCCGGTTCCCCGCCGAGGCCCGGGCCCGGGTCGGTGCGTTGGCCGTCGCCGGGCTGGTGACCGTCGCCGCCCAGCAGGTCGCCCTGATCGTGGTGCTCAACCAGGTCTCCTACGGGTCGAAGGCCAACCCGGGCATCTACAACATCGCGCAGACCATCTACTTCCTGCCCTGGTCGGTGCTGGCCGTGCCGCTCGCCGTGGCCGCGTACCCGACCCTGGCGGCGGCCCGGGCGGCCGGCGACGAGCGGACCTACCGAGCCACCCTGGCCCCGGCGGTGTGTGGGGTGGTGCTGTTCAGCCTGCTCGGCGCCGCCGCGCTGGTCGGCACGGCGATCCCCGTCGGGCACTTCTTCTTCGCGCCCGAGGCCGCCGGTACGGCCGCAGCCGCGATCGCCGGTTTCGCCCCCGGTCTGCTCGGCTACGGCCTGTTCGCCGTCCTCACCCGGGCCCTCTACGCCCGGGGGGAGACCCGCTCGGCGACCGCCGCCACCGCGGTCGGCTGGCTGACCGTGCCGGTCCTGGCGGTCCTGCTCGGGCATCTGATGCCGTTGGCCGACCGGGTGCTGGCGGTGGCGCTCGCCACCTCCGCGGGCATGCTGCTGCTCGGCGGCCTGCTGATCGTCGCCGTGGTCCGCTCCGCCGGCCGGGCCGCCCTGGCCGGCGTCGGTCGGGCCGGGGCCGCCGGCCTGCTCGCCGCTGCGGTCGCGGGGCTCGGCGGGGCCGCCACCGCCCGCTGGCTCGCCGGCCTCGGGACCCCGACGGCAGCCGGGGCGCTCGTGCAGGGCATGCTGTCCGGGGCCGTGGTCGGCGCCCTGTTCCTCGCCGTAGCCTGGCTGACCGATGCGCGGGACGTGCGGCCGCTGCTCACGGCCGTGACCCGTCGGCTCGGGCGGCGGCGACGGCCGGCTGCCGCCGACACGCCGGAGGAGCAACGCCCCCCGGAGCGGGGCGACGGGAAGGAGACTCTTACCCGGTGAGCGCGAGGAGTGAGCCGGGTTTGCGAGCCCCGCTGTCGCGAACGGAGGGGGCGCACGGTGAGCGCGAGGAGTGAGCCGGGTTTGCGAGCCCCGCAGTCGCGAACGGAGGGGGCGCACGGTGAGCGCGAGGAGTGAGCCGGGTTTGCGAGCCCCGCAGTCGCGAACGGAGGGGGCGCAATGACGGACGCCTCGTCGGCGCTGCGGTGGCCCGGCTCGGTCGCCCTGGTGCTCGCCTCCAGCACCGGCGGGGTGGGCCAGCACATCCGCTCGGTGGCCCGCGGCCTGACCGCCGCCGGCGCGTCCGTGCTGGTCTGCGGCCCGGCCGCCACCCAGGACCAGTTCGACTTCACCGGGGTGGGTGCCCGGTTCGCGCCGGTGGAGATCCCGGCCAGCCCCACCCCGGCCGACGCGCGGGCGGTCGCCGCGCTGCGCCGGGCGCTGTCCGGCGCCGAGGTCGACGTCGTGCACGCCCACGGGCTGCGGGCCGGCCTGGTCGCCGTCCTCGCCCGGCCGGCCGCCCCGCTGGTGGTCACCTGGCACAACGCCGTCCTCGCCGGCGGGCTGCGCGGCCGGCTGTCCCGGCTCGCCGAGCGGATCGTGGCCCGCTCCGTGCGGGTCGCCCTGGGCGCCTCCGACGACCTGGTGGCGCGGGCCGCCGCCCTGGGCGCCGCCGACGCCCGCCTCGCCCCGGTCGCCGCGCCGACACTGCCTCCGCCGCGCCGCCGCCGGGCCGCCGTCCGCGCCGAGTTCGGGGTCGCCGCCGACCGCCCGCTCATCCTCTCCGTGGGCCGGCTGCACCCGCAGAAGCGGTACGACATCCTGGTCGACGCCGCCGCCCGGTGGCGTACCCGGCACCCGGCGCCGGTGGTGGTGATCGCCGGCAGCGGGCCCGCGTACCTCCAGCTCGCCGCGCGGATCTCGGCCGCCCGGGCCCCGGTGACCCTGCTCGGGCACCGCACCGACGTGGCCGACCTGCTCGCCGGCGCCGACCTCGCCGTGGTGACCAGCGACTGGGAGGCCCGGCAGCTGTTCGCCCAGGAGGCGTTGCGCGCCGGCGTACCGCTGGTGGCGACCGCCGTCGGTGGCCTGCCGGACCTGGTCGGCGACGGCGCGGTGCTGATCCCGCCGGGCGACGTCGACGCGGTGGACACGGCGGTGCGCGCCCTGCTGGACGACGAGGCCGGGCGGGCCGACCTGGCCCGCCGCGGCGCCGCCCGGGCGGCGACCTGGCCGACCGAGGCGGACACGGTGGCCACCCTGGCCGCCCTCTACGCCGAACTGGCGCCCGAGCTGTCAACGGGGACCCGGTGATGCTGCGTCGACTGACCCCGGTCCTGCTGACCCTGCTGGTGGTGGTGCTCGGCGTCACCGCGCTGACCGCCCGGCCGCAGCACGGCAGCCCCGGCCGCAGCGCCGACTTCGTGGTGCTGGCCGGGGTGGCCGGGCTGCGCTGGGACGACGTGGACCCGGAGACCACCCCCACGCTGTGGCGGATGGCGGAGGAGGGCTCCATCGGCTCCCTCTCGGTACGCTCCGCGCACCGGCCCACCTGCCCGGTCGACGGCTGGCTCACCCTCGGCGCGGGCAACTTCGCCGCCTGGAACGGCAGCCGCCCGGCGGGTGGCTGCCCGGCCGCCGGAGTGACCGTCGAGCGGCCCGACAGCATCGGCGCCAACCTGCCCGACCAGGAGAGCGTCGTCGCGTACAACCAGGACAAGCTCGCGTGGGGGGCCACCCCGGGCGCGCTGCCCGAGTCCGTGCGCTGCTCGGTGGCGGTCGGGCCGGGTGCCGCGGTGGCCGCCGCCCGCCCGTTCGGCCGGGTCGACCGGTACGAGCCGGTCCTGCCCGCCGCTCCGGCGCGGCTGCTCGGCTCGTGCGTGCTGAGCATCGTCGACCTGGGCAGCGTCGACGGCGAGAACCTGGCGACCCGGGCCGCCCAGGCCCGGCAGGTGGATGCCCAGCTCGCCCGGGTGCTCGCCGCCCGGCCGCCCCGCTCGGCGGTGCTGGTCGCCGGCGTCGGCGACACCGAGGCGCCGTCCCGGCTGCAGGTGGCCATCGCCCACGGTCCGGGCTGGGAGCGGGGCTGGCTGACCTCGCCGAGCACCGGGCGGGAGGGCTACCTGCAACTGGTCGACCTGGCCCCGACCGCCCTGGCCGCGCTGGGCCGGCCGATGCCCGAGCGGCTCTTCCTCGGCCGGCCCGCCGTCTCGGTCGGCGGCCGGCCGGACGACCTGCGTACCGCGATCGACGCGCCGGCCAACGCGGACCGCGAGGCAGCCGCCCAGCGCCGCGTCGCCGGCTGGTTCTTCGGTCTGCTCGCCGCCGCCCAGGTGGCCCTCGCCGTCGCGGTGCTGCCCCTGCTGCGCCGGGCCCGCCGGCATGCCGGCCCGCACGGACCCGAACCGGTGTCCCGGCGGGTGGTGGCGGTCGTGGAACTGCTGCTGATCGCCGCCGCGCTTGCCGTGCCGGCCGCCCTGCTCGCCGATGCGGCGCCGTGGTGGCGGGGGGAGTACGCCGGCTGGTGGTTCGGCTTGGTGACCGTCCTGCTGATCGTCGGTGGCACGGCCGCCGTCCGGTTCAGTCCGGGCTACGAGCGCACCCTCGGCCCGCTCGGCGCGGTGGCCGGCCTGGCCGCGCTGGTGGTCGGGGTGGACGTGCTCACCGGCTCCCGGTTGCAGCTCAACGGCGTGGTCGGATACTCCGCCCTGGAGGGCGGCCGGTACACCGGGCTGGGCACCGTCGGGCTCGGCGTGTTCGTCGCCGGCTCGCTGCTCTGCGGGGGCTGGCTGGCGCAGCGCGTGCCCCGGGCCTGGCGCCTGATGGTGATGGTCGCGGTCGGCGGCGCCGCCGTGGTCGTCGTGGGCAGCCCGTACCTGGGGGCGGACTCGACCGGCGCGATCGCGCTCACCGCCGGGGTGAGCGTCGCCGCCGCGATCTGCACCGGTGGCTGGCTGACCGTGAGCCGGCTGGCCTGGGCCACCATGGCCGCGCTGGCGCTGACCATCGGCTACGCGGTCGTCGACCTGCGCCGGCCGGCGGTCGAGCGGGGCAGCGTCGGCCGTTTCCTGGCCGCGCTCGGCGACGGCACCGGCGGGCTCACCGTGCACCGCTCCAGCGCCGCCAACCTGCAGACCCTGGTGGACAGCCCGCTCACCGTGCTGGCCCTGGCCGGCGCCGCGCTGGTCTGGCTGGCCCTGCTCCAGCCCTGGGGCGGGCTGATGCGGCTGTTCGGCATCTACCCGGCGATCCGGGCGGCGATGGCCGGCACCGGCGTGGCCGCCGGCATCGGCGGAGTGCTGGGCGGTTCGGCGCTGGACGTGGCGGGGGCGGCAGGTGCCCTGGTGGTGCCGATGGCGGCCCTGGCGGCCCTGCGGGTGCTCGACCATTCCACCGACCGCACCCAGCCGGGCAGCGGCCGGCCGGGCGACGAGAGCGGGCTGCGGCCGGCCGGCCCCGGTGACGACGGGCGCCACTCCAGGAGCGGGCACCCGCCCCGAACCGCCGACCAGGGCGCCGACGGCGGCGGCGGTTCCGACGCCTCGGAAACCGACGAGGGCACGCGGGCCCGGGCCGAGGCGCGCCCGGCCCGGGTGCCCGCCCCGGCCCGTCCGGCATCGACGGAGGTCCCCACGGTGTGAGCCGGACCCGGCTTCACGTGCGCCGACGCCGGGTGCCGCGCCGGTCCGGGCCGGGAAACGTGTTACCGTGGAATCCCGTGGATCGCGTGATCACTTCGGTGGTCGGCACGGCGGTTCGCACGACCGCTACGGACGACACGGGAGCAGGCCTTGGCCCCTTCAGCACGGACGACCAGGCACATTTTCGTCACCGGGGGCGTCGCCTCCTCGCTGGGTAAGGGCCTCACCGCCTCCAGCCTCGGCAACCTGCTGACCGCGCGCGGGCTGCGCGTGGTGATGCAGAAGCTCGACCCGTACCTCAACGTCGACCCGGGAACGATGAACCCGTTCCAGCACGGCGAGGTCTTCGTCACCGAGGACGGCGCCGAGACCGACCTCGACGTCGGCCACTACGAGCGGTTCCTCGACCGGGACCTGTCCGGCAAGGCGAACGTCACCACCGGGCAGATCTACTCGGCCGTGATCGCCAAGGAGCGGCGCGGCGAGTACCTCGGCGACACCGTCCAGGTCATCCCGCACATCACCAACGAGATCAAGTCGCGGATCCTCGGCATGGGTGAGCCGGACGCCGACGGCCAGGTGCCCGACATCGTGATCACCGAGGTCGGCGGCACGGTCGGCGACATCGAGTCGCTGCCGTTCCTCGAGGCGATCCGTCAGGTCCGCCACGACCTGGGCCGGGACAACTGCTTCTACCTGCACGTCTCGCTGGTGCCCTACCTGGCGCCGTCCGGCGAGCTGAAGACCAAGCCGACCCAGCACTCGGTGGCGCAGCTGCGCAGCATCGGTATCCAGCCGGACGCCCTGGTGCTGCGCTGCGACCGGGACATCCCGGACAAGGTCAAGGAGAAGCTCTCCCTCTATTGCGACGTGGACCGGGAAGCGGTCACCGCCGCCCCGGACGCGCCGAGCATCTACGACATCCCCAAGGTGCTGCACCGTGAGGGCCTCGACGCGTACGTGGTGCGCCGGCTCGGCGTCTCGTTCCGTGACGTCGACTGGTCCCGCTGGGACGACCTGCTGGACCGGGTGCACCAGCCGCAGCACACGGTGACCGTGGCGCTGGTCGGCAAGTACGTCGACCTGCCCGACGCGTACCTGTCGGTGAGCGAGGCGATCCGGGCGGCCGGTTTCGGCCACCGGGCCCGGGTGCAGCTGCGCTGGGTGCCGAGCGACGACTGTGTCACCCCGGCCGGGGCGGCGGCCGCGCTGGCCGGCGTGGACGGCATCGTCATCCCGGGCGGGTTCGGCGTCCGCGGCATCGAGGGCAAGATCGGCACTGCCCGGTACGCCCGGGAGAACGGCGTCCCGCTGCTCGGCCTCTGCCTCGGCCTGCAGTGCATGACCATCGAGGTGGCCCGCCACCTGGCCGGCCTGGACGGGGCGAACTCGCTGGAGTTCGACGAGGAGGCCCGGCACCCGGTCATCGCCACCATGGCCGACCAGGAGGACATCGTCGCCGGCAAGGGCGACCTGGGCGGCACCATGCGGCTCGGGGCGTACCCGGCGAAGCTGGCCGAGGGCTCGCTGGTCGCCGAGGCGTACGGCAGCACCGAGGTCAGCGAGCGGCATCGGCACCGGTACGAGGTGAACAACGCCTACCGCGACCAGCTCACCAAGGCCGGCCTGCAGATTTCGGGCACCTCGCCGGACGGGCGGCTGGTCGAGTTCATCGAGCTGGACCGGAAGCTGCACCCGTTCTTCGTGGCCACCCAGGCGCACCCGGAGCTGAAGAGCCGGCCGACCCGGCCGCACCCGCTGTTCGCCGCGTTCGTCAAGGCCGCCGTCGCGTACTCCCAGGCCGACCAGCTTCCGGTCGACCTGGCGACCGCCCCGCCGGAGGCCGCGGCCGCGAAGGCGAGCCGCAACGGCGCCGCCGCCGCGGCGAAGGCGACGTCCGCGTCGTGAGCGAGCGAGCCATCCGGATCAGCAGCGAGGGGGCGGCGTGAGCGCGGTCGAGCACCGGTACGAGGTGACCGCGCACCGGGAGATCTGGTCCGGCCGGATCTTCCAGGTGGTCAGCGACGACGTCACCATGCCGGGCGGCGGCACCGCGGCCCGCGACTACGTCACCCACGTCGGCGCGGTGGCCGTGGTGGCGCTCGACGACGCCGGCCAGGTGGTGCTGATCCGGCAGTACCGGCACCCGGTCGGCCGGCACCTGTGGGAGCTGCCGGCCGGGCTGATGGACGTCAGCGGCGAGGACCTGGCCGCCGCGGCGGCCCGGGAACTGGCCGAGGAGGCCGACCTGACCGCCGGGACCATCGACGTCCTGGTCGACCTGCACAGCTCGCCCGGCTTCTCCAACGAGGTGGTCCGGGTCTTCCTGGCCCGCGATCTCGCCGACGTGCCCGCCGATCAGCGGCACGACCGGCGCGACGAGGAGGCCGACCTGCAGGTGGTCCGGGTCGGGCTCGACGAGGCGGTGCGGATGGTGCTGGCCGGCGAGATCACCAACGCGGCCTGCGTGGCCGGGGTGCTCGCCGCCGCCCGAGCCCGGGAGACCGGCTTCACCGAGCTGCGCCGGCCGGGGGCGCCGCTGCCCCGCTGAGCCGGATCGGACAGACAGCGGGGCCGCGCGGTGGTGACACCGCGCGGCCCCGTTCGTCGATGCCGGCGCTCAGTCGCGCAGCGGGCGTCCCTGGCCGTCGACACCGCCGTTGACCAGGATCAGGATGCCGTCGACGAGGCCCCAGATCGCACCGAAGCCGCAGGTCACCAGGGTCACCACGAGCTGGATCACGCCGATCTTGACATCGCCCATGTAGAACCGGCCGATACCGAAACCGCCAAGGAGGATCTGCAGGATGCCGGCGACGATCTTGCTCTTGTCCGAGACACCCTGCGGGGGGTACTGCTGGTAAGGAGTGGTCATGAGCGGACACCCTAGTGATCCAGAGGCGTCCTGTCCGCACTGGCACTCCAACGGTGGGACGATGTTTATCCAAAAGTGTCCTGACGGCTGATGCGGCTCCACCGCCCAGCCCGGTTCATGCCTGACACATCGTCAGGACCACCGGGCACCGGATGTCACTGTGCTGCCCTCCGCGGAGTTCGCACGGGCCTAGACTGCCGCCGGCGGGACCGGTGGACTGCGTCGGCAAAGGGGCCGCCGCGGCGCCGCAGCCGGGGTGAGCAGCCCCGAAGGAAGGTGTTCGCATCGTGAAGGTCGGAATCCCCCGCGAGGTCAAGAACCACGAGTACCGGGTGGCGATCACGCCCGCGGGCGTCAACGAGTTCACCCGCCACGGCCACGAGGTGTTCGTCGAGTCCGGCGCGGGCGTCGGTTCCAGCATCACCGACGACGAGTTCACCGCCGCCGGCGCGAAGATCCTGCCCACCGCCGACGAGGTCTGGGACGCCGCCGAGCTGGTGCTCAAGGTCAAGGAGCCGATCGCCGAGGAATACCACCGGATGCGCGAGGGGCAGGTGCTGTTCACCTACCTGCACCTGGCCGCCTCCCGGGACTGCACCGACGCGCTGCTCGACCGCAAGGTCACCGGCATCGCGTACGAGACCGTCGAGCTGCCCGACCGCTCGCTGCCGCTGCTCGCCCCGATGTCCGAGGTGGCCGGTCGGCTCGCCCCGCAGGTCGGCGCCTTCTACATGATGCGCACCGGCGGTGGCCGGGGCGTGCTGCCCGGCGGCGTCTCCGGCGTGTACGCGGCCAAGACCGTGGTCATCGGCGCCGGCGTCTCCGGCATGAACGCCGCCGCCATCGCGCTCGGCATGCAGTCCGAGGTGCTGCTGCTGGACAAGAACGTGGCCCGGCTGCGCCAGGCCGACGCCATCTACCGCGGCCACCTGCAGACCGTCGCCTCCAACGCGTACGAGATCGAGCGGGCCGTGCTCGACGCGGACCTGGTCATCGGCGCGGTGCTGGTCCCCGGCGCGAAGGCGCCGAAGCTCATCTCCAACGAACTGGTCTCCCGGATGAAGCCGGGTAGCGTGCTCGTCGACATCGCCATCGACCAGGGCGGCTGCTTCGAGGACTCGCGTCCCACCACGCACGCCGACCCGGTCTACAAGGTCCACGAGTCGATCTTCTACTGCGTGGCGAACATGCCCGGCGCGGTGCCGAACACCAGCACCCACGCGCTGACCAACGTCACCCTGCCGTACGCCCTGGAGTTGGCCAACCGCGGCTGGCGGGAGGCGCTGCGGGTCGACCCGGCGCTCGCGCTGGGCCTGAACACCCACGCCGGTCACGTGGTCTACGGCCCGGTCGCCGAGGCACACGGCATGGCCGTCCTCCCGCTGGCCGACGTCATCGGTTGAGAGGCGACAGCCTGACCAGCACAGTGGACGGGGCCGGCCCGGGCGAGCAGCCCGCGCCGGCCCTGCGCCGTGCCGTCCGGGGCTACCTGGACCATCTCACCGTCGAGCGGGGACTCTCCGCGAACACCCTCGCGTCCTACCGCCGCGACCTGGAGCGCTACCTGGACACCCTGGCCGCCGCCGGGGTGACCGACCTGGCCGCCGTCGGCGCCGCCGAGGTGGAGAGCCATCTGGCTCGGCTGCGGGCCGGTGACGCCGAGCACCCGCCGCTGGCCGTGTCCTCCGCCGCCCGCGCCGCCAGCGCCGTCCGCGGCCTGCACCGCTTCGCGCTGCGCGAGGGCCTGGCCGGCGCCGATCCCAGCCGCGACGTCCGCCCACCCACCCCGCCCCGCCGGCTGCCCCGCGCCCTGCCGGTCGAGGACGTGCTCCGGCTGCTGGAGACCGCCGGCCCGGTCACCGCCGCCGGCGACGCGGCGCCCCGCGCGCTGCGCGACCGGGCCCTGCTGGAGTTCCTGTACGGCACCGGGGCGCGCATCTCCGAGGCGGTCGGCGCCGCGGTGGACGACCTGGACCTTGACGAGGGCACGGTGCTGCTGCGCGGCAAGGGCGGGCGCACCCGGCTGGTCCCGATCGGCGGGTACGCCGTCGAGGCGCTGCGCGCCTGGCTGGTCCGGGGCCGTCCGGCGCTGCTCGCCGCCGGGCGGGGCACCCCGGCCGTCTTCGTCAACGCCCGCGGCGGACCGCTGACCCGGCAGGGCGCCTGGGCCGTCCTACGTCGCGCGGCCGAGCGGGCCGGCCTGCCGGTGGACGGCCCCGGCGCGGTATCCCCGCACACTCTGCGCCACTCCTACGCCACCCACCTGCTCGACGGCGGCGCCGACGTCCGGGTGGTGCAGGAACTGCTCGGTCACGCCTCGGTGACCACCACTCAGGTCTACACGTTGGTCACTGTGGACCGGCTGCGTGAGGTGTACGCGACCGCCCACCCGCGGGCGCGCGGCTGACCGGTGGCGGGCGGCCCGGAGCCGCCGGCCGGCCGACACGCCGACCCGGTACCGAACGCGCTGCTGGCGGGTGGCGTACAGTCGGCATCGGCGCGGACCTCATGGGCCGACACCGGGGTGCGCAGCGGCGCCGCGAAGGACGTCGGACGGCTCCGACACCGGGTGGTCGTCGGGAGGGGGCAACGAGGACATGGCTGGCAATGAGAACCGTGCCGAGACCTGGACGTCGGAGCTCCGCGAGCAGCAGGCGACGCTCGGCTCCGACCTCGGCCCCGCCGACCCGGCCGCGTACACCATGCGCAAGCCGATCCCGGAGCCGATGCCGACTGACCGGCACGGGCCCGCGCGGATCATCGCGATGGCCAACCAGAAGGGTGGCGTCGGCAAGACCACCACCACCATCAACCTGGGCGCCGCGCTGGCCGAGTACGGCCGCAAGGTGCTGCTGGTCGACTTCGACCCGCAGGGCGCCCTCTCCGTCGGCCTCGGCGTCAACCCGCACAACCTCGACCTGTCGGTCTACAACCTGCTCATGCAGGACGACGTCACCGCCGACGACGTGCTGATCAAGACCGATGTGGCCGGGTTGCACCTGCTCCCCGCCAACATCGACCTCTCCGCCGCCGAGATCCAGCTGGTCAACGAGGTCGCCCGGGAGATGGCCCTGGCCCGGGTGCTCAAGACGATCCGCAAGGAGTACGACTACATCCTGATCGACTGCCAGCCCTCGCTGGGCCTGCTGGCGATCAACGCGCTGACCGTGGCGCACGGCGTGCTCATCCCGCTGGAGTGCGAGTTCTTCAGCCTGCGCGGCGTCGCGCTGCTGCTGGACACCATCGACAAGGTGCGCGAGCGGCTCAACTTCGACCTGGAGCTCGAAGGCATCCTCGCCACCATGTACGACAGCCGCACCACCCACTGCCGGCAGGTGCTCCAGCGGGTGGTGGAGGCGTTCGGCGACAAGGTCTACCAGACCGTGATCACCAAGACCGTGAAGTTCCCCGAGTCGACCGTGGCCGGCGCGCCGATCACTACCCTCGACCCGGCCTCCTCCGGCGCCCGCAACTACCGGCAACTGGCCCGTGAGGTGA
The DNA here is from genome assembly GCF_040642675.1 of Micromonospora sp. NPDC047738. Taxonomy (NCBI): domain Bacteria; kingdom Bacillati; phylum Actinomycetota; class Actinomycetes; order Micromonosporales; family Micromonosporaceae; genus Micromonospora; species Micromonospora sp. NPDC047738. The sequence continues at coordinate 140,369 of NZ_JBEYSO010000015.1, read as the reverse complement.
TCGCCGCCCAGGCGGAGCGGTAGGCCGAACGCCGGGTGTCCGGAGCGTGGACTACGGTTTTCCGGTGACCGCACCGCCCCTCGACCCGCCGGCGCCACCCGACGCCGGCGATTCCGTGGCCGCCGCCGAGCTGGCCGCCGAGGTCGACGGCGTGGTGCCCGCCGGCCCGGCCACCGTCGAGGCGGCCGCCGCCGGGGAGGGCAGCGGCTTCACCGTCCGGCTGGCCAACTTCACCGGCCCGTTCGACCTGCTGCTCCAGCTGATCAGCAAGCACAAGCTCGACGTCACCGAGGTGGCCCTGCACAAGGTCACCGACGAGTTCATCGCGTACATCCGGGCCATGGGCGACCAGTGGGACCTGGACGAGACCAGCGAGTTCCTGCTGATCGCCGCCACCCTGCTCGACCTGAAGGCGGCCCGGCTGCTGCCCGCCGCCGAGGTGGAGGACGAGGAGGACCTGGCCCTGCTGGAGGCCCGGGACCTGCTCTTCGCCCGGCTGCTGCAGTACAAGGCCTACAAGGAGGCGGCGGCGCACCTCGCCGAGCTGGAGGCGGTCGGCGGTCGCCGCTACCCCCGGGCGGTCACCCTGGAACCCCGGTACGCCGACGCGCTGCCGGACCTGGTGCTCGGCATCGGCCCGGAGCGGCTGCTCAAGCTGGCGCTCAAGGCAATGACCCCGAAGCCGGTGCCCGAGGTGTCGATCGCGCACGTGCATATGGTCCGGGTCAGCGTCCGGGAGCACGCGGAGATCATTTCGGCGCGGCTGCGCCGGGCCGGCACGGCCACCTTCTCGTTGCTCTGCGCCGACTGTGAGATCACCCTGGAGGTGGTGGCCCGCTTCCTCGCCCTGCTGGAGCTCTACCGGCAGGGGTTGGTCGCCTTCGTCCAGGAGCAGGCCCTGGAGGAGCTGACCGTCCGCTGGACCGGCTCCGCCGACGGCGACACCGAGCTGACCATCGACGAGTACGCCGGCTCCCCGGAGCCGGCCGCCCCGGCGGCGCCCGCGACCGCCGGCGACGACCCGGCAACGACGCAGGAGTGACCCCGATGAGCGAGCGAAGCGGAGTGCCGGCATGAGCGACGAGGAGCGCCACGACTCCCTGGCCGACCAGGCCGCCGCCTGGGTCCCGCCTTGGCAGCGCCCCGCACCGGAGAGATCCGCCCCCGCCGAGCCCGCCGCCGAGGCAGATCCGGAGTTCGCCGCGGCCGAGCCTGCCGCGACCGCAGCGCCGGCGGAGGCGGCCGAGCCCCCCACGCCGGAGCCCGAGCCCGCCCCGGCCGCAGCGCCGGCAGCAGCCGAGCCCGCCACCCCGGAGCCCGAGCCCGCCGCAGAGCCCACGCCCACCACCGCGGATCCCGAGCCCGCCGCAGATCTCCGCAGGGACGGGTCCCTGGAGGGCCCGACCCCTGCCAATATCTCCACGTCGCCGGAACCGGCCGCCGATCTTGGTGTGGAGGTGCCCCTGGAGGGGCCGAGCGGTACCAAGATCTCCGAGGCGCCGACGGAGGCGGTCGGCGGGGAATTGGCGGGGGAGAGCGGTAGTGCGGGCGTACCTCTGAAGCAGGCGGTGGGGCGGCGGCGGGTGACGGCCGTGCCGGAGCCCGCGCCGGAGCTCAGCGACGCCGAGCTGCGCGGCGCGCTGGAGGCGATCCTGCTGGTGGTGGACCAGCCGGTCAGCGAGCTGACCCTGGCCCAGGTGCTCGAACAGTCCCCGGAGCGGATCGGCCCGATGCTCGACGACATCGCCGCCGGCTACACCGCCGCCGGGCACGGCTTCGAACTGCGCCGGGCCGCCGGTGGCTGGCGTCTCTACACCCGCCCGGAATACGCCACCTACGTGGAGCGGTTCGTTCTGGACGGGCAGTCCGTGCGGCTCACCCAGGCCGCGCTGGAAACCCTGGCGGTGGTCGCCTACAAGCAGCCGGTGACCCGGTCGCGGATCTCCGCCATCCGGGGTGTCAACTGCGACGGGGTGATCCGTACCCTGGTCTCCCGCGGCCTGGTCGAGGAGTGCGGCACGGAACCGGACAGCGGGGCCTTCCTCTACCGGACCACCACCATGTTCCTGGAGAAGCTGGGGTTGAACTCGGTGGACGACCTGCCGCCCCTGGCCCCCTTCCTCCCCGACGACGTAGAAGAGCTTGCCGATGCGACGCGATGACCGTGCCCCCAAGCCCGACGCCCCCGTGTACGAGGGCGCCGAGCGCCTGCAGAAGGTGCTCGCCGCCGCCGGGGTGGGTTCGCGGCGCGCCTGCGAGGACCTGATCTTCCGGCGCCGGGTCACCGTCAACGGCCGGGTCGCGCAGCTCGGCGACAAGGCCGACCCGGCGCACGACGTCATCCACGTCGACGGGGAGCGGCTCCAGGCCGACACCCGGCTGGTCTACCTGGCCATGAACAAGCCCCGCGGGGTGGTTTCCACCATGGCGGACGAAAAGGGACGCGCGGCGCTGTCGGACTTCCTCGGCAACCGGGTGGAGCAGCGGGTCTACCACGTGGGGCGGCTCGACGCGGACAGCGAGGGCCTGCTGCTGCTCACCAACGACGGCACCCTCGCCCACCGGCTCATGCACCCGTCGTACGGGGTGCAGAAGACCTACCTCTGCGAGGTCACCGGTCCGATCCCGCGCAACCTGGGCAAGCGGCTGGCCGCCGGGGTCGAGCTGGAGGACGGGCCGGTGAAGGTCGACTCGTTCAAGGTGGTGGACACCCTGGGCAAGACCGCCCAGGTGGAGGTGAGCCTGCACGAAGGGCGCAAGCACATCGTCCGGCGGCTGCTGGCCGAGGTGGGGCACCCGGTGAGCCGGCTGGTGCGGACCGCGATGGGGCCGATCCGGCTGGGTGACCTGCGCGCCGGGCGGACCCGGCGGCTGACCAACGCCGAGGTGGCCGCCCTGTTCAAAGCGGTAGGCGACTGACCCCGGGCGTTCCGGGTACCGCTGCCGGTAGGCTTCGTCGCGGCCCGCGACGGCTCCAGGGCGTGGCGCGGCTTCAGACGCGCCGAGCTGGAGTTGTCGTAGCGGGCCGTCGTGGCGCGGATCGCGCCCGGCGGCACCGTGCGCGGGCCGTCCTGCGACGGCGGGCATCATTGACGATGGACATCCGCTCAACGGCGCCGGAGGAACCGGCGACCCGCGAGATACGGGCTGAGGAGGAACACGGTGGGGCAGAACGAACGGACCGGACGGTGCGTGGTCGCGGTGGACGGGCCATCCGGTTCGGGTAAGTCCACCGTCTCGCGGCGGCTCGCCGTCAGCCTCGGCGCCCGCTACCTCGACACCGGCGCCATGTACCGGGCGGTCACCTGGGCGGTGCTGCGCTCCGGCGTCGACCTGACCGACGTCGAGTCGGTGGCCAAGGTCGCCGGCGAGGTCGACCTGCGCATCGGCACCGACCCCCAGGGGTACGGCGTGATCGCCGACGGCGTGCACGTGGAGAAGGAGATCCGGGGCCCGGAGGTGACCGCCGCGGTGTCCGCGGTGGCCGCCGTGCCGGCCGTCCGCGAGCAGCTCGTCGCCCGGCAGCGGGAGATGATCACCAACTCCGACCGGATCGTGGTCGAGGGCCGCGACATCGGCTCGGTGGTCGCCCCGGACGCCGACCTGAAGGTCTACCTGACCGCCTCGGAGTCGGCCCGCGCCCAGCGACGCAGCGCCGAGGACGCCGCCGACGTCGCGGCGACCGCTGCCGACTTGGCCCGCCGCGACCGGCTCGACTCGACCCGCGAGGTCAACCCGCTGCAGCAGGCCCCCGACGCGGTCGTGCTGGACACCACCGAGCTGGGCATCGACGAGGTCGTCGCCCGGCTGCGGGCGCTGCTCACCGAGCGGGGCGTGGCGTGACCGAGGAACTTGGCGGCTGGGTCGAGCTGCGCGACCCCGAACTCGAGGCCGGCGAACCGTCCGGCCCGCAGCCCGTGGTGGCCGTGGTCGGCCGGCCCAACGTGGGCAAGTCGACGCTGGTCAACCGGATCATCGGCCGCCGCCAGGCGGTCGTCGAGGACATTCCCGGCGTCACCCGCGACCGCGTCCCGTACGACGCGCAGTGGAACGGCCGGGCGTTCACCGTGGTGGACACCGGCGGCTGGGAGCCGGACGCGAAGGACCGGGCCGCCGCGATCGCCGCGCAGGCCGAGGCCGCCGTCGCCACCGCCGACGTGGTGCTCTTTGTGGTGGACGCGACGGTCGGCGCGACCGATGTGGACGAGGCCGCGGTGAAGATGCTGCGGCGCAGCGCCAAGCCGGTGATCCTGGTGGGCAACAAGGCCGACAACACCGCCGTCGAGATGGAGGCGACCGCGCTGTGGTCGCTCGGCCTCGGCGAGCCGTACGCGGTTTCCGCGTTGCACGGCCGCGGCTCCGGCGACCTGCTCGATGCGATCATGGAGGCGCTGCCCGAGGCCCCGAAGGTGGTGGAGCATCGCCCCCGCGGCCCGCGCCGGGTCGCCCTGGTCGGCCGCCCCAACGTCGGCAAGTCCAGCCTGCTCAACCGCTTCTCCGGCGAGGAGCGGGCGGTGGTCGACTCGGTCGCCGGCACCACCGTCGACCCGGTGGACAGCCTGGTGGAGATCGGCGGGGAGACCTGGCAGCTGGTGGACACCGCCGGCCTGCGCAAGCGGGTTGGCAAGGCCAGCGGCACCGAGTACTACGCCAGCCTGCGGACCGCCTCCGCGATCGAGGCGGCCGAGGTGGCGGTGGTGCTGCTCGACGCCGGCGAGGTGATCAGTGAGCAGGACCAGCGGATCCTGTCCATGGTCGTCGAGGCCGGGCGGGCCCTGGTGATCGCGTTCAACAAGTGGGACCTGGTCGACGCCGACCGCCGGTACTACCTGGACAAGGAGATCGACCGGGAGCTGCGCCGCATCCCCTGGGCGATCCGGCTCAACCTGTCCGCGAAGACCGGCCGGGCGGTGGACAAGCTCGCCCCGGCGCTGCGCAAGGCCCTGGCCAGCTGGGAGACCCGCATCCCCACCGCCCAGCTCAACCAGTGGCTCACCGCCCTGGTCCAGGCCACCCCGCACCCGGTGCGCGGTGGTCGCGCGCCGCGCATCCTGTTCGCCACCCAGGCCGGGGTGGCCCCGCCGCGGTTCGTGCTCTTCACCACCGGTCCGCTGGACGCCGGCTACCAGCGGTTCGTCGAGCGCAAGCTCCGCGAGGAGTTCGGCTACGAGGGCACCCCGATCGAGATCTCGGTACGCCCGCGCAAGAAGGTCGGCCCGGGCGGGCGCGGCAAGGCCCACGGCTGAGTCTCCGCCCGTCAAGAAGCCGCCGGGGCCTCCCCGGCGGCTTCTCCTTCCTAGGACGCTTTCGGGGAGCGGAGCGGGCACCCGCGACGCGGGAGGGGCCTCTGCGCAACCGCGAAGATCCTGCGCTAAGCTGTACCGGCTGCCGCGGGCAAGACCAGCGGGAGCATCGGGACGTGGCGCAGTTTGGTAGCGCACTTGACTGGGGGTCAAGGGGTCGTCGGTTCAAATCCGGCCGTCCCGACAGCACAGCAGAAAGGCCGCTGACCGGAGCGTATGCCCTGGTCAGCGGCCTTTCTGCTGTGCTGAAACAGTGGGGAGTCTGCGATCTAGACCGCGCGTAGCTGGGGACCATTTGGGGACCGGCGGGCCTTCAGGTGGGCGCTCAGCGCGCTTCCCGCGTCCGTGATCGACTGCCGGTCCGGGTGTAGGTACCGCTGCGTTGTGGTCAGCGACCCGTGCCCGGCGATCTTCCGTAGGACGTGCACCGGCACGCCTGCGTCGGCCATCCAGGTCAGCCCGGTGTGCCGTAGGTCGTGCCGGCGTAGATGCTCGTAGCCCAGCTTCGTGACCACCTCATCCCAATGCGTCGCGTCGCGCAGCACGGCTGTGCTGATCCGACCACCGCGCGGCCCCTTGAACAGTCGGGCGTCGGGCGTGGGCGCCGCGTCCAGGCGGCGAGCCACGATCGGCCGTACCTCTTCGATCAGCGGCACCGTGCGTGCCCGCTTTGCCTTGGTGCCCTTGTCGATCAGGCCACCGGGGCTGGGTGTGGTCTGCCGGCGTACCGTCCACATCCAGGATTCCCGGTCGATGTCCTCGGCCCGTACGCCTGATACTTCCCCGATTCGCGCCGCTGTGCAGGCTGCGAATATCACCACGTCGGCCCACCCGGTGAAGCCGTTCGCGGATCGCTCGACCAGCGCGCCGGCAAGGGTGGTCAGCGATTCCCAGTCAGGCAGTGCCAGCGAGCGGGGATCGTCCAATTCGTCTGCGGCTCGCTGGTACTCGCGTTGCCACCCGGTTACCTGCGCCGGGTTGCGCTGAATGATGCCGTCACGTACGGCCTGTTCCATCACGCGGACCAGCACGGCAAGACTGTTCTTCACCGTGGATCGGCTGCATTCGTCGGCAATCCAGGAGTGAACAGCGCGGTCAACTGCGCCGTTGGTAATCATGCGAACGGGAATGTGGCCGAGGGTCGGAACTACGCGCTTGCGCCAACCTGCCAGGTAGGGATCAAGCGTCTTGCGCTCCAACCCGCGCAGCGCCAGCGTCATCACGCTCTCGCCGTATTCCGTCAGGCGCTTGGTTGCGGCGAGCGGGTCGACTCCACCCTGCGCCGCACTGGTCATTCCGTCGATCCACGCCTGCGCCTCTTCGGGCGTGGCGACCGTCGTGGACTTGGACAGCCGGCGCTTGCTGGTCGGGTCGACCCACCGGACCCGTGCGCGATAGGGGCGGTCACGGCCCGGCCGAACCTCGACGTCAGTGGCCAGCCGGACACCGATCGGCGGTTGCTGAGGTTTGCCCGGCCAACGGCGGCGTAGTCAGCGTCGTAGGCGGACATGCCAGGGGCGGACGTGCCACGCAGCTTGGCGAACACGTCGATGATGACCATGCGGGCATCGCGGTTGCGGTCCAGCCAGGCGGCGATGGCCTCGTCACCGCCCTGCGGCAGCGGCGGGCAAGCGGTGGCCAGGGTCAACCCGGCCGGCGCGGACCGTCCAGCGAGGATCTTCCCCATGCGGGACTGCAACCGGCGCGGGGTGTCCTCCAACGCGAGGTAGAGCACCGGACCCGGTTCGGTGTCGATGCTGCCGAACGCCTTGCCGCCCTCGGCGACGGTCAGGCCGAGGCCGAGGGACAACCACGACTTGCCCACCTTGGGCGGTCCGGCGAGCAGGTTCACGCCCTCGGACAGCACACCGGGCACGGCCCACCGGGGCGGTGGGAACTCCATCGCCATCAGGTCAGCGGCGGTCCACGAGGTGCGGATACGGCCCGGCTCCCGGCGGACGGGGGAGATGACTTCAGCGGCGGTGTCGTCGCCCGGCTGCACCACGCGCAGGTCGGGACGCTCAGCCGGGGCGCTCATGCGGCCACCTTTCGGGGACGCCGCGCCCCGGCCCGCAGCCCGGACGCGATCGTGCGGGCCGTCTCCACCGGCCGCAGGCCGGCGGTGTGGGCGGCGTCGGTGAGGACGGTGGTGGCGTCGGACTCGGCGAGCGCGCCACCGGCCACGAGCTGGCCGAGGGCAACCGCGGAACGGTAGAGCGCGTGATTGCGCCCGCCGGGTGCGGCGCCGGTGACCTCGGCGACCTGGGCGCGGATCGCGGCGTCGATGTAGGCGGCGCGGCGGCCGGTGCCGAGGTCGACCACCACCGGCCGCTGCGGCGGCAACGGCGCGGGTGCCAGCAGATCGGCGAGCCACCCGGGCAGCGGAGCCGGGTCGGTGTCGAGGTCGACCACGTACGGGCGGCCGGTGACCGTTGAGCCGGCGGCGACTACGTAGCCGCCGTGGGCGCGGGTGTCGACCATCGGGCCGAGAGTGCCGGCGGTGTTGCGCAGCGCCGGCCCGTCGTCCGGGTGCCGGTAGTAGAGGTGGGTGCCGCCTCGGCCGGTGGTGACGGTGTAGGTCGGGTCGATGCCGGCGGCGTGCGTGGCGGCCAGCTCGGCGAGCACGGCCAGGCCGTCACGCCCGCCCGCCCCGTCCTTCGGGGTGTCCAGGTCGACCACCACGAGGCGGGACGGGCCGCAGGCGAGGCCGATGCCGTAGGGGCGGGTCGACCACGCCCGGCGGATGCGGTCGGGGTCGGTGGTGGCTCGGGCCTCCCACCCAAGGTGACGGCCGGCGGCGCGGCAGCGCGGGTCGCGGCCGGTGCAGTCGTCGGCGGCGTGGTCGGGGAACGCGGGCCGCTTGTCGTCGGGCCGTAGCGGGAAGACGTGCCATCCGCGTTCGGCGTGGGCCAGGGCGGCGGCGAGAAGGTCAGTCACGGTGTCTCCTGTTCAGGCGGGTCGGCGGTGGGCGCGGGCGGCGTCGAGGTCGATCAGCGCGCCGCCCGTGGTGTCCGGGGCGCGGCCGGGCCGCTTCGCGGTGGTGGTGACGTTCAGGCGCAGGTAGAGGCGGCAGCGGCCGGCGTCGTTGCCGGTCAGCGGCCACCGGGTGCCGCGCTGGGTCAGATGGCCGGTGGTGACCAGGGCGGCGGTGGCGGCGTCCAGCTCGGCCGGCGTGCCGGTGAGCCAGATTTCGAGGCCAGTCAGGTGCGGGTCGCGGGGCGATGCCCCGTCGCGCCGTGGGCCGGTCATCGGGCGGCCCGCCTCGCTCGCGGCCGGGCGGCGATGGCAGCGCGGGTGACGGCCTCGCGCACGTCGCCGAGCAGTCCCACCAATTGGCGGCGGGCGGCCAGCTCCCCGGCGGCGAGGGCGACCCTGACGCGTACCTCGGCGTGGTCGCGTCCGGCGGCGGTGCGTACGCGGACCAGGACGGCGCGGGCGCGGCCGGGCAGGTCGACCACGATTTCCTCGGAGCGGTGTTCGCCGAGGCCGCATCGGTGGTCCCGGCCGCACCAGTCGGTGTGACCAGCAGCGCGGCGGTTCATCGGTTGCCCGCCTCGTACTCGTCCTTGATGTGGTTGATGACGTGCCGGCCGACGCGCAGTCGCAGGCCGGTGCCGGCACAGCGGCGGCACTCCCGCCCGGCGCGGGTGAGCGGGGAGCGCTTGCGGCCGGTGCCGTCGCAGGTGCCGCAGCGTCCGAACGGCGCGACCACGCACACGGCGAGGTAACCGAGCGTGGCCAGGGCGAGAGCGAGGCACGGAAGGGCGGCTAGCAGGTCGCGGGGGGTCATGACAGCCTCCAAGGCCGGTTTCAGGGTGTGGTCGGGGGAGGCCGCTAGGTTCCTAGCGTCCTGATCAGGTATCGGATGGCGTCCTAGGGGCGGTCCTAGGTCTAGGAGCCGTCAGGTCCTAGACCTAGGACCGATCCGTGGTTAGCTCGCGTCCCGCTTCCGGTTACGCTCCGCGATGGCGGCGATGATCGCGGCGCGTTCGAAACCGCCCCGGTTGGCTCCCTTGCCGGTGTCCGGGTCGGTGCCCCACGTCTGCCCGACCTTCACCCCGAACGGCTTCAGCGCGACGGTTACCTGCTCGGCGTCCCACCCGGCGTAGACGTCGGGCCGCAGCTCGGCCAGCCGCGTGGCGACGGTGCGGCACCACACCTTGGTCTCGCTGGCGGGCACCACGGCGGCGATGTCATCCAGCAGGTTGAACGACAGGGCCTGAGCCTTGGCCGGCTGCTCGCCGAGGGCGTGGCCGGTGAGCCGGCCTGCCGCCTCACGGGCGGTGCGGGCGCGGGTGGCGATCCGCTCGGCCATCGGCCCGTCAATGAACACGGTGTTGGTGATCCGGGCGTCGGCTCCCTCGCCGACGAAGTAGCCGGTGCCCTTGTCGCCCCAGGCGAACATGGTCGCCCGGATGCCCTGCTTGTACTTGGACGTGCCGAGCACCATGTCGTTCTCGGTCTGCCCCATGACCTTGAGGCAGAACCGGGTCGACGCGTTTGCGCTGATCCCGGTCGGGAGGCTCTTGGCGTCCGGCCGCTGCGTGGCGAACACGGTCACGATGCCCAGCGCCGGGCCGCGCTTCACGAGGTCGACGCAGATGGCTTCCAGTTCCTTGCCGTACTCGGGGTGCTCGAACCACACCTGGCACTCGTCCACGCCCACGACCAGGGGGTGAAGCCCCAAGCTCTTCTTGGACGCCAGTTCCGGGGTGACCTTGTTTTCCGGGCACAGGTCGCGGGGCAGATCGCGGATCACCTTGGCGCGGCGGCGCAGCTCGTCACGCAGCTCCCGCATTGCCGCTACCGCGTACTCGATGTCCTCGTCCTCTTCCCCGGCGCGGTAGCGGTGGGCGACCTGCTCAAGCGCGGACAGGTCGCCAGTGCCCTTGAGGTCGTAGGCGTGGATCTCCGCACGCGGGTCCAATGCGGCGATGAGCAGCACCTCCCGCAGCGTGAACGTCTTGCCCATGCGGGGGATGGAGCCGATGACCATGGCGGTGAACATGAGCGTGAGGTCGACCCACCGACCGCGTGGGTCGGTGCCGAACGGCTGCGCCCGGAACAGGTCCACGGTGCCGGCCTTGAGCAGCGGCCACGCCGGCTTGCGGGCCTTGGACATGTCCTGATCCCCGACCCACAGCACGAGGCGGCCGGGGTGCACCTCGGGCTGCCCCTCGGGCCACACACAGCCGAGCGGGCGGCCGAGGCCGGCGGCCAGCTTCTCCCGCTTCTCGATCACCTCCGTGGCGGTGACCGCGTTGGGCAGCTCCACGTCGGCGCGCCAGCCGGGGCCGTCGCGGGTGATCGGGGCGGGGAACCAGTCCTTGCCCCGGTCGCCCTTGGCGATGGCCTGGTTGATGCCGGTGATGCCGAGGTTGCCCAGCGCCCGCACCACCACATCCGAGGTCAGCTTCTGCACCCTCGGCACCACCACAGCCGTGTCGAGCAGCGGCTTGTCGGCCGGGCGGCCGAGCGCGCCGAGGGCGGCGATCAGGGCGGCGAGGGTGGCGTAGCGGGCCTCGGGCGGGGCGAGGGCGTAGGCGATGCCGAGGGCGGGCAGTACGCCGAGGACCACGGCGGCGGTGACGAAACCGCGCCACCGGACGCGCTGGTCACGCAGCTTCGACACCTTCAGGTACAGCTCGGCGTCGCCCTTGTCCGCCATGAGCTGGCGGACGTGCTCGCCTTGCAGGTCGAACAGCCACCGGCCCCACCCGGTCAGCAGCCGGCCCGCGCCGCGCGGCGCCCGCCACGCCAGCTTGCCGGCGTACTTCGGGGTGCGGGTCAGGTGATACGCCCCGGCGTGAAAGAGGTGCCCGATCGTCCACCGGGCGGCGTCGCGCAGCTCGGCCCGCGAACGCAGCCACGCCGGCACGATCGGCCGCCGCTTCGCGCCCTGCAAGCCGGCGACGGTGAACCGCGGGGACCGCTGCGCTTGCGGGGAGTCGACCAGCCGGCGACCGGCGTCGGCCGGGTCGCTTCCGTCACCGGGCGTGCCGGACGCCTGCCGCCGGGACCTGGCAGCGTCCAGGTCGACCACCTCAGCGTCCGGGGTGTTCAGGTCACGCTCGGCGGCGTGCCAGTCGAAACGGTCATCGTTCGGGGGGTTCATGATGGGGGTTCCTCCAACGGTCTACGGATCGACAGGGGGACCGGCGGCACAGCGGGTTTCCTAGGCCGTGAGCTGTGCCGCCGGGCGGAACTAGTCGTGCGTGCGAACGAGGTGCGCCAGGGCGGCGCCCATGCCGAGCACCGCCACCGGCAGGCAGGCGACGGCGGTGGTGATCCACCACGGGGCCGTGGTGACGCCGGCCGCTTCCAGAAGGTGGTAGGCGATCTGGCCGAGCGCGCCGACCAGCAGTGAGGCGATGGCCGACCACTTGGCGAACCGGCGTGCCCGGTCCGGCACCCGGCCGGACAGCCACACGTAGAGCGCGTACGCGCCGTAGGTCTCCACGCCGATCGGCAGGGTGATGGCGGAGTTGATGGAGAAGCTGTCCCAGATGCCTGGCAGCGGGTGAACCACCCCGAATCCGGTGAGTCCGCCGAGTCCGACCCAGCCGGACCAGATCGCGACGAACGCCGGCAGCGCCAGCAGCACCACCGGCCACACCACCGCCGGGCGGGACGGCGCGGGCGGGGTGGGTGTGTCCGGGTGACCGACCGTGCTGACCTCGGCCGGCGGCTCGGCGGGGGCGATCTCCACCGGGGGCGCGGCGTCCGGTTCGACCGCCGGGGCGGACTCGGGCACGGCCGGAGCGGGCAGCGGGTCCGGGTCGATCGGCTGGGCGTCCAGCGCGCCCCGGGCGGTCGCCCTCATGAAGTCCGACGCCGCCGGGTCCGCCGCCACCTTTCGGGCCGCCTCGGCGATCTCGGCGTCGGTGGCACCACCGGTGCCGCCCCGGATCAGGTTGTAGGTCCGCGTCGCGGCGGCCTGGCTCATCTGCTCGGCGAGCAGCGGCCATTCCTCGGCCAGCATCCGCCGCAGCTCGGTCGCCTTCGGTGCGCCGATGCGGTACTCGCTCATGAGTCGGTTCCGGCTGGGCACCTCGCCCAGCTCCTTGGTGAGTTCACGGGCGGCCGGCAGCAGCGCGTCTACCGGCTGCGGGTACTTCGTGCCGTTGATGGTGGGGGCAGTCATGCTGCGTCCTCCTGGGGGAAGGCGCACGCGAGGCATTCGCCCAGCGAGCGCGGGATGTAGTAGCTGCGCACCTGCCGACAGGTGGGGCACGTACGGCGGGCGGCCAACGCTTTGCCGATGGCGGCGCGTTGGGCGGGGGTGGCGGTGCGCTTCAGTCGGGCCAGGTCGACCCGGTAGAGGTAGGCGGCGCGGGTGCCGCCGACGCCGCGCCAGAGCACCTGTGCGGCGATCGGCTGACCGCCGGGGCGTAGGCCGGCGGCTGCCAGCTGGCGGCGGGTGGCGTAGCCGGGCGGGGCACCCCGCCACCAGTAGGTGGGGATGCCGTACCGCGCCCCGTCCGGATCGAAGTAGGCGGCGCGGACGCGGGTCATCAGGCCGCGCGGTGCGGGGTGGGGTGGGCGGCCAGCTCGGCGGCGGCGCGGGTGACGCGGGCCTCGGCCCGGCGCAGCCGACGCCAGTCGAGCGCGGTCGGGCCGCCGTGGTCCTCGGCGTAGATCAGGGTGATCTCGGCGTCCAACAGGTCCAGCTCGGCCGCGATCAACGGCCATTCACGGTCGATGGCCGCCAGGTCGGCGGTGGTCGGCTCTGCGGTGACGGGGGCGAGACGCTTCCTCACGGGAAACCTCCGGTGGTCGATGCGATGGGGGAGCGCGGCGGTGCGGACCAGGACAGCCCGCGCCGCCGCGCCAACTTGGGAGATGAGCTGCACGGACCTCGGCCGTGCGTGGCCACCTTTTCCGGGGAGGTGACAGCCCTTGTGTTGTCAATGAACGGGTGCACGGTGGTCCGTAGGCGCGCAGCACCGAAGCGCTGCCTTCCCCGGCTTCCGCCCGGCTGACTAGCAGACCGAATACAACTCGACGTTGTATTCATTAACGTGGACGCTACAGCGCGACGTTGTATTCGCGCAAGGCGTGAACCTTGATCAGCGCGGCGTGTTGGGTGACGGGTGGCGTACCCTCGCTGGTGATGTCTGAGACGACGGGTGAGCTACCGACTGACTGGTGGACGACTGCCGACGTACTGGCGTTCCTGAAGGCTGCGGGAGCGCCGGTAAGCCGTGCTACCTGGGCGGCCTACGTGTCCCGAGGGCAGGCGCCCGCTCCTGACCGCATGTTCGGTCGGTCGCCGGTTTGGCGGCCGGCGGCGGTCCGGGAGTGGCAGGCTTCCCGGCCGCGCAGGGGTTCCGTCGAGGTCTGAACCTGCCGTAGTGACCTCGGCCGTCTTGGCGAGTCCAGTTCGTTTCCATGGGTTCTAGTCAACGCGAGTAGCCGCTGACTTCCCATGAACCGTATGGAACTGGCGATGCATGGCCATGGAACTCAGACGGCAACCACCGATCGACGTACACCGCTAGACTCGCCGGAAACACAGCCTGCGGGGGAGGTGGGCGCATGCACGTCGTTGCCTCATGGACGGGGCAGCGCGCGCGGGCACTCCGGCTGGCGCTGCGGATGACGTTCGACGACTTCGCCGCGCACCTGGGCGTGTCCACCCGGGGCGTGACGAAGTGGGAGGCGCAGCTGGACGCGGAACTGGCAATGCGTACCCAGCAGCTCCTTGACGTAGCGTTGAAGCGAGCGGACGACGACGCGCTGGCGCGGTTCGCGCAGTTCCTCCAAGAGCCGGCGCAGTCTGCCCCCGAGCCAACGGCCGAAACGCCAACGGCCCCCGTGCTGCCGCCGAGAACCGTTGCGGCCCGCCGAGTGACACCGGACCTGCTCCGTTTCCTTCGCCGTTCGCTACGCGACCACTACACGGCAGACAACCTGCTCGGGCCTCGCGCCCTACTTCCGGCCATCACGGCTCACGCTGACACCATCGAGCAGATGGCGCGAGAAGCGTCGGGCCAGTCGCTGGACGACTTGTTGCGGGTGGGCGCTGGGTACGCCGAGTTTGCAGGCTGGCTTCACCAAGACGCGGGTGACGCGGAGGGCGCTACCGCGTGGTATCGCCGTGCGCTGGAGTGGGCCGAGGCTGGCCAGGACGACCGGATGGCTGCCTTCGTCCTGACTCGCCGTGCCGTTCAATCCATCAGCGCCCGCAACGGCGCCCACGCCGCCCGGCTGGCCAGCGCCGCACAGCGGGATCGGGGACCGGAAACGCTGCGGATCCGCGCCATCGCTGCCCAGACAGAAGCCCTCGGGTATGCGGTCCACGGTGAAGGCGGAGACGCGGATCGCGCCCTGGACCTGGCCGAGAGGCTGCTTGATGACGGCGGTGCAGACGCGCCGTTGGAAGGCGACCCGTCTGACGGGCGGTATTGCGACCTGCGGCTGTACCTGGCCATTTCGCGAGCCAAGTGCCACCTGGAACTCGGCCGCGCCTCGGCCGCCGTGTCGGCCTTCACGGCGGTGCTCGACACGCTTCCGCCGGACTACCATCGCGACCGTGGCCAGTACCTCTCCCGCCTCGCTCATGCCTACGTGCTTGCAGGTAGCCCGGAGGAGGCCTGCGCGTGCGCCGAAGAGTCCTTCGCCATCGCGGTCACGACCGGATCGTCCCGCACCCTCAATGACCTGCGAAATCTGCTCGGCCAGCTACGGCCCTGGGCCTCGTCCCCGGCCGTGGCGAAGCTGCGCGACCTGCTGACCACTGCTGCCTGACCAGAGAGGCCATCACCGTTGTTCTCGCTCGCAACCGACGCCGCGCCCGGCCGCCCCAACGAGGATTTCGTGATCGCCTCTGCCGACTTGGCGGTGGTCGTGGACGGGGCAGGCATCCCGTTCGGTGGCTGCCACCACGGCGTGGCGTGGTACGCGCGCCAGCTCGGCGTCCGAACGATGGCCGCGCTGGTCGCCTCACCGGATGTGCCAGTGGTGGATGGCTTGGCCGAGGGAATCGCAGCTGTGGCTGCGTTGCACGCTGATACCTGCGATCTGACTAACCCGGGCACGCCCTGTGCTGCGGTCGGCATTCTGCGTGTGGGGCGCGAGCGCGTCGACGCGCTGGCGCTCTCCGACGTGAGCGTCGTGGTCGACCTCGACACCGGACCGGAAGTCACGTGTGACCTGTCCATCGAGGAAATCAGCGGCACCGAGCCGGACGCGGTCGCGGGAATGCGGTTCGGTACCCCTGAACACGCCAACGCGCTGGCCGCGCTGGTCGCGAGGCAGACCGCGACCCGCAACCGTCCCGATGGATGGTGGGTGGCGGCTGCTGACCCGACCGCAGCGCAGTATGCACGGACCGCCAGCTACCCCGCTGATGCCATGCGGCGGGCCGTTGCGTTCTCGGATGGTGCTACCCGGCCAGTGGACCAGATGGAGATCTACGGTTGGCCGGAATACCTCGACCTGCTCGACAAGGTCGGTCCGGCAGGCCTGATCGCGCATGTCCGGTCCATCGAGTCGGACGACCCACACGGGGACCGGTACCCACGGACCAAGCGTCACGATGACGCTTCGCTGGCCCAGTTCTTGCCGGAGTAGCGATGGCTGTCACCCCCGTCACCGGTGTCACCCGATGGCCGTTGAGCTGCTCCAAAGCTAAGTCGACGGGTGACACCTCGGGTGACAGCACCCGAGTGAGCGCGGGGCAAGTCTCACGGGTTCACCCGGAGATGGCCTGCCGAGTCGTTTGCTCTCAACGCGGCCCGGGCCGCGTCGGCCCGGCTCCGGCATGCTGGCGCACCCGGCCGGCCAACCGGGCCGGCCGGACGCGCGAGGGGGCGGATCACCTCGCCGGGCAACCACAAGGCCTACAACTCCACCTGGTCCCGTCCGGGAGGTTGGAAGGTCTACCACTGCACGACGAGGAGGCCCGCTCAATACGCTCTCACTATGCCGGGTTTCGAGAGATGAAGTCTTGGACGCCCATCGAGAAGAGCCGGACCTGATCCAGCGTGTAATCGCCGTAGTTGGCGTGGGCCGCCTTGTTGCGTAGATCCAGCCACGAGGTCACCGTTTTCTGTTGAAGCAGGTTGTAGGCACCGGCTTTCGCTAGGTCCTGATTCAGCCGCTCTGCCTTCTTCGGCCTTGAGTTGCCTCCGATGTTTTCCACAGTATCGACGCCATGCTTTTGGGCGAGCTTCTTGAGATGGCTTTCAAGTGCGCCTCCGACCAGGACTGCGGCCGGGTCTTTGTACCCTTCCGTTAGCAGGTGATCGGCCATCTCCATAAAGTCTGCAAATACGTCCGCGTGAACGATTTCGGCGAAATCCTGGGTGAAGCCCATGTCTATATCGCGCTTAAGGGCACCCGCGATTCCGTAGAAGTGCGGCACTACATGTGAATGCGCAATAGGGTATCGCTTAAGGACACCCTCGGCCTGTTGTGCATAAACACTGCCCTCGCCTGCAACGCGATGAATGAAAGCGAGGCACGCTGAGTTGAAGTCGACATATTCGCGTACTGTGATGTCGCCGCCTGAGAAATCGTCGTAAGTGCTTCTACGCTCGAGATCCTTGTATATTCTTTCCAGAACCTGAAACTGGTCGGTGGCTTGGTCGCGCAGACTCTTCATGTGAACACTCAAGCCGGATTGATGATCAACTGGTGTTGACAACGCCGGGCATTCCAGCGCCGCCCCGGCAATCTGTGGCATTTGCCGAAAACGTCCACCGGTTCTCGCTGCGGCTGAGGGCCTTGACCCGGCTTCCTGATTGGAGGGGCAGTCGTACGTGTCAGTTCCTCCCTTCACGTGAGCGCAGCAACTCTTCCTCTTCCAGGTCTATTTGCTGCTGCACTACCGCAAACGAGTTGCATGTCTCGTCTACGTAATGACTCATGGTGGTCATGTACAAGAGCTCCTGTGGATCTATGGCCGAATAGGTCAGCAGCGCCGATAAGCATTGCATAAGCGCTATAAGGGCGATCTGAGCAGGATCGGCGAGGTGATGGTTTGTTCGGTTGACGAGGCGGACTTCCCGACCTCGGAAGTCGATCGAATTAAAATGGAGGCTTCGAGGGCCGGAATGCACTTCTTGGCTCGACCATCGGTAATAGCCGCGTAGGCGCGAAAGCTCGGCTCTCTCTTCGAGGTCTCGAAATGTAGGCCGGTCTTTGGCGAGAAGTTTGGACGCCCAGCCGTAGTCATGCTTGTAAGAGCGACCGAAGCGGGTAAGTAACTCCTCTCTTTTCTCCCGCATACGTTCTACCTCTTCCTCGCTAAACGGCTCGTATCCCAAGAAGGTGGCGTTCTCCTGATACACCAAGGCGTCGCCGTATGCGCTTATGTGTCCGTGAAGGCGGAACCGCTCCGCCAAGTCTCGGTTGTCTGCATCGTTGGCGGAATCAGAAATCAGAAGTGCAGCCACCGCAAGCTCGTGGATAGTTCGCGCTCGCGAAAGCGCGTCGAGGGGGAATCCGCCGCACAATAGATGGTGCACCGCGTGTGACACTCGACATGCTCGCGCGCAGATGCCTACAAGTGCATAAAAAATGTGGTCCTGCCGCTCGGCGGCATCCTGCCCATTGGCGTTGTCGATGCGTTGCAGAAAGTCAACGCCAAGACCAACTAGAGCGAGATACCTGTCCAGTGGCACGCGCCATCGGTCATATAGCCGATTCTCAAAAGATCTTGTTTCGTGTCGAGTCTGTTCCGCGTAGGCGATGCTGTCCTTTTCGAACGACCTAATTGCTTCTACGCTTGCCTCGTTCAGTGCTCGCTCGAAGGTCTGGAGGCCGATCGCCTCCGCCTCTGCCTCCGCCAGTCCGCGGTTGAGCGCGTCTACTTGAGCCGCCTGCATTTGATCAAGCACGGTGCGGCCGAGTTGTGCGATCTTGGGAAACATATGGCCTCCTCACACCTAGTCTCGGAGAACACTTCCCCGATCAGCCTCTTGTCGCCAAGCTTGTCTGCGCGGGGGGACCAGGTGGGAATATCCGCCTTGTCGCCTTGTCGCCTTGTCGCCTTGTCGCCTTGTCGCCTTGTCGCCTTGTCGCCTTGGCCCTGGCCCGCCTCACGGGGTGCGGGCCGACGGCAGTCAGTGATGGCGAACATCAGGTAGCAGCAGTCTGCTCTGTCGCGGAGACGGCGGTTAAGCCCACTACGCGGGGCGTGTGTGCCTTCCAGTGAATTCTTTTCAGCGCCTCGGGCGTGATTTCATCAAGAGCGCCAACGATTAAGAGTAGCGGGATCTCGATCCCCGCCAGATCTTCTAATGCCTGCCGAACCCTTGATGCCACCACGGCATTCGCGTCTGGCTGGCCAATTTGGAATAGCGCTTGCTGTCCGGGACCGCCGTTCGCGTCAACCACGAAGAAGACGACGGGAAGGAAGGGTTGTTTCAATTCAAGCTTGGCGGCCCGTCGTACTCGCACCGACCAGGCTATCGCCTCGTCCACCCGCGTGCGCACCGAGGTTCGCTGAGGGCGAATCACCCTTACGTCCACCAAGAGGTTGGGTATTCGCGGATTCCGAGAGGTTACTGCTGCGTCTACATAGGTGCTACCAATTCGGATCTCAGGAACGACGTCCAGTTCTTCGCCGTACGTGGACGCCAGGGCACGCATGATGTCTTGAGTCGCTATTTGCGTCATTTTGCCGAGACTGGGGACGGGCTGACCTGCTGTTGCTTTGGTGGTCGATATGCTATCCGGGCCCGGCATTGGCTGGTCAGTCCCGGCAATCTCCAATGGTGAGGGCATTTCGTTATCGGCCGCCGGATCTGAGGCTTGCTCCTTCTCTTCCCGAATCAGTTCCGCAACCTCGGGTGACTCTTGGTGGTTGCGCAGCAGAACGAGAGTTTCCTGATAAGTCTTCTCTCGTTCGGCTTCGATTTTCGCAAGCTCTGCTATCTCTCGATTGTCGGTCCGGCTTTGCTGTCGCTTCCAAAGCGTCGCGCCCCAAATGATGAAACAAAGCCCCGCGATAACCAGCACGGCGGATGCATATGGCCAATAATGCAGCATGAAAGCCACTTGGCTCTGTTGTGCTCGGATGGCTTCACGGGCGTCAGAGTTGAGTTCTAGAAATTCCTTCTGTGGAATCTTGAGAGTTGATTGGTTTCGGAGAAGAAGAACAGGTATTCCGACTCCCACGCCACATGCGACGCCGCCAACGCTGACGAGAAACTTGTGGAAGTCGGTGTACTGGAGACTGGGCAGCACCGCGCCACACTAGACCAACTGGCTCCACGGTGCTGTCGCCTGGCCGACGCTTGGAGTTCGAGGTGCGCACGACTTGGTCTCTTTTGTACCTCGCTCGCCGTGCCCGTTGGGATGGGAAACAGGGGACAACGGCGGCCAGGTCCTGGACTGACAGCGAGCGTAGCGGGGCAGGTGAGGGCAGCTCACTGCCGAGCAGCTTCCGGCCGTGTCCACGCTTCCTGATCCGCGTGCTGCGATCGCCAAGCGTGTCAGCGCTCTGGGGACCAGGTGGGGACCACACGGTGTGCGCGATGATGGTCGGCATGCCGTCGATCACACGGCGTGATCTTGGGGATAGCGTGTGTGACGTGCGTGGACGTGTGGCGAAGCGTCCTGGGGGTCAAGGGGTCGTCGGTTCAAATCCGGCCGTCCCGACGCAGGTCAAAGGCCATTCGGAATCTTCCGGATGGCCTTTTCTGATCTTGTACAGCAGCCATGTACAGCAACGGCTCATTGATCGAGGCTTTCGCCGAGCTTCCGTAGGGCTTCGCGGGTGGTCTTGGACGAGACCTGGCTGTAGATCTCCATCGTGATCGAGAAGTCTCCGTGTCTGAGGATCGCCATCGCGATCCGGGGATGCACGTCCAGGTCGACCAGCAGAGAACCGCAGGTGCGTCGGGCGTCGTGAACGGTGATCTTAGGGACGCCGGCGTGGCCGATGCGGCTGTCGTAGGAGCGGTTGAAGTGCCGCGGCTCGACCGGCAGCCCGTAGCGGGTCGTGAAGACATGCCGGTGTCGTGCCACGCCTCGGCCGTGACCTACCTACCCCCATCGGGTCCCCTCTCGCCGAATGCCTTCGTCCCCGGGCAGGCGGGGCGGCGGCGCGGGTTGGTGCATTCATGGCAACTTGAGAATGAAAACGATCACCACTTAGCCTGTGGGCTGCACATGCGGGAGGAGATCAACATGATGTGGCGCAGGCTGGCGGCCTTGGGCGTGGCAATGGCGGTTTCAGCGGTGCTGGTGGCCTGCAGCGGACCGCCCGAGGGCGGGCGACAGCCTCGTGGCGGAGCGGAGCTGCTCCGCGTCGTCGGCCCGTTCGAACTGCACAGCCTTGAGCCGTCGCGGAGCGACGGCTTCTTCACCCGGCTGCAGGTGGCCGAGACCCTGGTGGACGCCGATGGACAGGGTGTCCTGCGGCCGGGACTCGCAACCGGGTGGCGGGTGTCGGGCGACCAGCGGGCGTGGACGTTCGTGCTGCGCCCGGACGCGGTCTTCCACGACGGCACGAAGGTCACCGCCGAGGCGGTCGCCGCCTCGCTCAAGACTGCCCGCGACGAGCCTGGGACGCCGTGGGGTGAGGCGCCGGTGGCTGCGATCACGGCCGACGGCGGGGAGGTGCGGGTCCAGCTCGAACGGCCGTACGCTCCGCTCCCGGCTGTCCTCGCGCACGCCAGCACGCAGGTGCTCGCGCCGGCCTCCTACCTCGCGGACGGCAAGGTCGGGAAGGTGATCGGCACCGGACCGTACCGGGTGGAGCGGATCGAGCAGCCATCGAAACTCGAGGTGGTGGCGTTCGAGCGGTGGAACGGCGAGAAGCCGAACATCAAGCGCATCTCGTACCAGGCCGTCGGTCGCGCCGAGACGCGCACGCTGATGGCTGAGAGCGGGCAGGCCGAGGTGACCTTCGGCATCGACCCGGTCAGCCGGCAGCGAATCCAGCGGGCCGCCGGCGTCGAGATCTCGTCGGTCACGCTTCCGCGCACGATCCTGCTCAAGGCGAACGCCGGGCACGAGGTGCTCGGCGACCTACGGGTGCGGCGCGCGATCAGCGCGTCCCTGGATCGCAAGGCGATGGCGACGGCCCTGCTGCGCGACCCCGAGATGGCCGCGACCCAGCTCTTCCCGCCCTCCCTCCCGGAGTGGCACCAGGACTCCGTGCCGCCGCTCGCGTACGACCCCGGACAGGCTCGCAACCTGCTCGCCGAGGCAGGGTGGGCGCCGGGAACCGACGGAATCCTGACCCGCGACGGCAAGCGGTTCGAGATCTCGCTGCGTACCTTTCCCGACCGCCCGGAGCTGCCGATCCTGGCCACCGCCGTGCAGGCCGCGCTGAAGGAGGTCGGCATCCGCGTGAACGTGCAGGTGGGCAACTCCAGTGAAATCCCCGCCGGCCACCAGGACGGCACGATGGAACTGGGCCTGTACGCCCGAAACTTCGCGCTCGTCCCCGACCCGTTGGTCACCCTCCGCACCGACTACGGTCCCCAGGGCGCGGACTGGGGCGCCATGGGGTGGAGCAATGCCGAACTCACCCGCACGCTGGGTGCCCTCGCCGACGGCACCGACCCCGCCGCGGCGGCGGCCGGACGCGAGAAGATCTCCGGCATCCTGCAGAGCGAGCTGCCCGTCATCCCGGTGGCCTGGTACCGCCAGAGCGCGGTGGTCAGCGACCGCGTCGACGGGTTCACTCTCGACCCGCTCGAGCGTTCCTGGCTGCTCGACAAGCTGAGGTGGTCGTCGTGACGCCCGCACCGCCACCGGTCGCCACCGACGAGGTCGAACTGGCGGTCCGCAGACCGGCGGTCGGACGCAGGCGCACCACCCCTCCCGTCGCCCGGGTGCTGGCACAGCGGGCCCTGCAGGCGGTCTCGGTCACGCTGCTGGTGTCAACGGCGTGCTTCGCCATCGTGCAGAACCTGCCAGGGGACATCGCGTTCCGGATCGCCGCCGGCCGTTACGGCTACGACCGGGTCACGGCCGCGTCAGCCGACGCCGTGCGCGCCGACCTCGGTCTCGACGCCCCGGGGTGGCAGCAGTTGGCTCGCTGGTGGGCTGACCTCGCGCAGTTCGACCTCGGCACGTCCCTGGTGACCGGCGGCTCGGTGGCGCACGAGTTGCTGCTGCCGGTGACCAGCAGCCTGCAGTTGGCCGCCACGGCGCTCGCCCTCGCGGTCGCCGTCGGCGCGCCGGTGGGGGTGGCCGCCGCCTGGCGTCCCGGTGGCCCGCTCGACCGGCTGACCACGGTCTGGGTTGCAGGCGCCCGCGCGCTGCCGCCGTTCCTGCTCGGGCTGCTGCTCATCATGCTCTTCTCCGTGCATCTCGGTTGGCTCCCGGCCGTCGGGCACGGCGGCGCGGCCAACGTCGTCCTGCCCGCGGCGGCCCTGGCGGTGGGGCTGTCCGGGCTGTTCGCCCGGGTCACCCGCGACACCGTGGCGCAGTTGCGCAGCTCGGACTTCATCGCCTTCGCCGAGACCAAGGGGCTTCGCGGCCGAGCCGTCCTGGCCCGGCACGTGCTGCGCAACGCCGGCGTCACCCTCGCCGCCTACGTGGGCGCGCAGGCGCTGATCCTGATCGAAGGGGTCGTCGTGGTGGAGAGCCTGTTCGCCTGGCCCGGACTTGGGCACACCCTGGTCCACGCGGTCTTTTGGCGGGACGTGCCCGTCATCCAGGCGGCCGCTGTGGCGCTCGCCCTGCTCGTCGTGTTGATCAACACGGTCGTCGACGTGGCGGGCCTCGCCCTCGATCCACGCCCGCGACGGCGGCAGGTGGCCTCGTGAGTACCACCACGATGACCACATCGGTCCGCCGGCGGGCAGGGCAGCGGCTGCGCCGGCTCTCACCGGCGCAACGGTGCGCCGCGGCAGCGCTGATGCTTCTGGGCCTGTTCGCCGTGATCGGGGCGTGGGTGTGGCCGGACCCAGCCGCGCAGGACCTGACGCGCTTCCTGGAGCCGCCCAGCCTGGCCGAGCCTCTGGGGCGCGACCACCTCGGACGAAGCGTCGCGGGGAGGCTCGCGTCAGCCACCCGGCTGTCCCTGGTGATGGCGGTCGCCTGCGTGGCGACGGCCATCACCGCGGGGACGCTGGCCGGCATCCTCGCCGCCTGGCGAGGCGGCATCGTCGACACCGTGCTGCACGGCATGTCCGAGGCGTTCGTGGCGCTCCCCGCACTGCTGATAGTCCTCATCGTGTCCGCGATGTCCGGCGGCGAGTTGTGGGCGCTGTACGCCGGCCTCGCGCTGGCGCAGTGGGTCGAGTACTTCCGCGTCGTGCGGGCGCGCAGTGCCCTGTTGCTGAGCGGACCGGCCGTGGAGGCGGCACAACTCCTGCGACTGGGCGCAGTGCACGTGCTGCGCCGCCACCTGTGGCCCGACCTCGGCCCGCTGCTGACCACCATGGCCACGTTCGGCATCGGGACCTCGGTGCTGGCCCTGTCCACCCTCGGCTTCGTCGGCGTCGGCGTCGCGCCGCCGACCCCCGAACTCGGCCTCATGGTCACCGAGGCGTTTCCGTTCTACGACGAGGCACCGTGGATGTCGCTGGCACCGGCGCTTGTCCTCGTTACGGTCCTGGTCGGGCTCCTGGGCCTGCGGAGCAAGGAGAGCACGTCATGACCGTGCACGTACAGGACCTGGTCGTCACCCACGCCGGTCGGATCCTGCTGGACGTCGCTGACCTGCGGCTCGAGCCCGGCCGGGCGGTGACGATCGTCGGCGAGAGCGGCTCTGGCAAGTCGCTGCTCGCGCACGCCGTCATGGGAACCCTCGCCGCGAGCCTGGAGGCACGTGGCCGCGTGGTCGTCGAGGGAACCAGCTACGACGTGGCCGAGCGGCGGGCCCGCCGGGGCCTGTGGGGCCGCGTGATGGCGCTGCTGCCGCAGGAACCGGTGCTGGCGCTCGACCCCACCATGCGCGTGCGCGGACAGGTCGCCGAGGGCTCCGCCGAATTCTGGTCGGACCGGCGGTCCGCCTACCGCGCCGCCGAGAAGGTGCTCGAGGAACTCGGTGTGGCAGGCGCGGGACGAAGCTACCCGCACACCCTCTCCGGCGGAATGGCCCAGCGGGTCGCCTTCGCTGCGGCGACCATCGGGGGAGCCCGAATGCTCATCGCCGACGAACCGTCCAAGGGGCTCGACGACCAGGCACGCAACGACCTCGCTGCGCTGCTGCACCGGCACGTGGCAGCCGGCGGGATCCTGCTCACGATCACCCACGACCTCGACCTGGGCCGTGACCTGGGCGGCGACGTCCTGGTGATGCGGAAGGCCGGCATCGTCGAGCGCGGGCCCGCCCACCAGGTGCTCACCACGCCGTCGCACTCCTACACCCGGCGGCTGCTGGCCGCCGAGCCCGGCCGGTGGCAACATCCGTGGGTACGCGGACGGGGGAGCGGGACGCAGGAGCGGACCGTGGAGCCCGCAGCGCCGCCGCTCGTACAGGCCGACCGGGTCACCAAGGGCTTCGCCGGCCGGACGTTGTTTTCCGACGTGTCGCTCACCATCCACCCGGGGGACCGGCTGGGCCTTTCCGGTCCGAGCGGCTCGGGCAAGACGACCCTGGGCAACATCCTGCTGCGTCTGCTCCACCCCGACACCGGCAGCGTCCGGCACGCCGAGGAACTTGCCGGCGGACGCCTGCAGAAGCTGTACCAGGACCCCGCCGTGGCATTCCCCGCCCGCGTACCCATCGAGGCGGCGCTGGCGGACGTGGTACGCCGGCACCGGCCCGCGCCAGAGCGCCTCCCGTCGCTGATGGCGGCGATGCGCCTGCACGAGGGTCTACTGAAGCGCAGGCCCGGCCAGGTCTCCGGCGGCGAACTGCAGCGCCTAGCGATCATCCGCGCCATGCTCCTGGACCCGCTGCTGATCTTCGCCGACGAGCCGACATCACGCCTGGACCCCGTGACCCAGGAAGAAACAATGTGCTGCCTTATGGACCAGGTCGAACGGTCCCGCTGCGCCCTGGTGCTGGTCACCCACGATCGGGCCCTCGCAGACACCGTCGCCGACCAGGTCTTGGCAGTGGCCACCGCACGGCCCGAGCGCACCCCGCCGGCCCAGGCCGAACCGGCCGGATCGTCCATCAGCACGACAGCGGCTGGTCGCGTGTTCAGGTGACTGGCCCTCGGTTGGGGCCCGCTGTGACCTTGACGGCCTGGCCGGTACATCCGAACGAACTGGCCAGGCCGTCTGCTGGCTCGGCAGCGTCGACTGCGTCAGCGGTTGCGGTGGGTAATAGGGTGACGACGTCGTGGAAGGCTTTCGGGCTGCGGCCTTCAGCAGCTCTAGGGGCCTCGTCGTGGTCGGTTTTTACAGCCGTACGGGCCGGAGCGGGCTGCAAGTCAAGCACCCTGGACCAGCCCCAAGGCGTACCACAGCAGGGTGCCGGCCGTGGCGGCTGCGGCGGTGGCGGCGAGCAGCATCGGCCAGGCCCGGCCGAGACGGTGTGCCGCGACCAGCCACGCCAGAGCAGCCAGCGGCAGCACCACTCGCACGATCTCGCCGAACGCGACGCCGTAGAAGAATGGATCACCAAGGGCGAGCAGGCGCCAAGGCGGCGCCTGCACGATCGCGTGCCAGCCCTCGGCGGATAGCAGCCCGCATGCGATACCGGCGGCGAGGGCGGCGCGGCGGGTGGTGTTGGCGCGTACTGCGTAACCGAGCAGTCCGAGCAGCGGGCCGGTGAGCAGCGACCCGGCCAGCCACACCGCAGTCATTACCGCGACGGAGCGCAGTCCGGCCATATTGGCCGAACTGCCGTCCGCCAAGGTGGCACCGCTCCACCGGCGGCTAACCAGCAGGATGAGTAGGTAGTACAACACGGTGGCCAGGACCAGCAGGCCGGTGGCGCCCGTGACGGCCCGCCGCGTGGTATCCGCGTACCGGCCGGCCAGGACGGCGGCCAGCCCCCAGGCGAATCCGCTGGAGGTCAGCGCGACCATCACGTGGCCGGCAACACCGTCGACGGAGTCGGCGGCGAAGGCCAGCAGTCCCAGTGCGGCCGCGGCGGCGGCGACGTTCACGGCGTACGCGGGCCGGCGCTGCTGTCCAGCGATGTCGGTCATGCCCGGCCTCCTCGGGTTCGGCAGCGCAGGGCCAACCCGGGCGTGCCTTTGCGCGCGCGCGTCGACGCGCCAACGTCGGCCATGCTAGAGGCCTATACGAATCGATCACCGGGAAGGTACGCCCCTCCCGGCCGATCCACAGGTCTTGAGCATTGCTTGCTGGTGGCGGTCGGCCTGTTCTGCACCAACGAAGCCAACCGGAAGCAGCAGGAGCTGGCCGGGCGGGGTCAGGTCACCGACCCGCTTCACCAAGGCCCTTGACGTCGGCCGACGTGCCGAACCTGCCCGCGCCCGCCGTTGAGGACGATTGGTGCGTGCTGGCCACCGCCAGCCTCGACGTATCGGGCAGGGTGTTTATTCGGCGTCATGGAGGGCGCCGAGGATCTTGGCGTGAACAGGCACTGTGGGGTAGGGGCCGGCCCGCGTTCTGCCGCGCCCCGCAGCGGGGCCCGCCACCGTTCCGCTCTCGTTCGACTCCAGGCCGCCTGCCGGTGCGAAAAGGGGCCGAAGGACGGCTGACCACCGACCCTCGACCCCGAGATCCACGCGCAGCGCCCTGCGTGGGCGCAGCGTCGACTGGCTTTGACGCCGCCACGGCCTCGCCAACCGCGGTGGCGAACGCGACTTCCGCTGTCGGTCCACAGGCCAGGTTGCCACGTTTGGCGTGTGGCGGGAGACCGCGCTCAGGAGGACACGCCTCAGGTGATGCCGCTCGTCCAGGCTACGCAGACGATCTGCGGATATCCCCAGCCGGGCGTGCAGTAGACGACCATGTTCCCGTCGTTCTGCAACGCTAGGACTGAACCCTGACCGGCGGCGTTGTTGCAACGGATCCCGGTCGCCCAGACCGCGCGACTGTCCTCCGTGTACACCACAAGGTTCGAGTCCGGCTGGAGCACGAGCTGAACGCCGAACTCCCAACCGGTCAGGCCGGTGAAGAAGTTCATTCGACCGGTCCCGAAGTTCCTGATCATAGGCTTTCTGCGTTGCAAGCTCGATGACGCCGGCCTGGTGGAGACCGTACGCGGGGTGGGCTACCGGCTGCGGCCGAGCTGACGGCACGGGCCGATTCTCAGATCATCCTCAAGAAAACCCGCCCGGTCGGCCGCTGGCGGCACGGCTGGCGTGTGCTGACCCCACCGTGTCATCCCCCTGTTCTGGAGCTTCTATGAGAGACAGACGGACGATCACCTTCTCCGTCCTGCTCGCCGCGACCCTCGCGGCGACCGTTGCGCCCACGCCCAACGCGTCCGCGGCCAGCGTCGGCGAGGAGCGCTTCCAGCCGAGTGTCACCTACGATCTGTCGGTGACCGACGCCGAGCGCGACGCGATCCACGCGGAAGTCGAGGCGTTGGCTGGACGGGTCAAGAGCGCGCGGGCGGGGGACGGCACCTACGACCCGCTCAGTCTGGTCGGGGCGATGCTGGACGGGTCGAGCTACGACTCCATCTCCAGAGGCGGCACGGCCGCCACGGCGTACCCCTTCCCGGTCAGCAACACCGCGGCCAACCAGTACGAGTACGACCGCAAGGTCGCCAAGCTCGCCTGGGTGGTCAAGCTGGCCACCGACCTGGGTTTCCCGGTGGTCGTCCAACGCCAGCCCGACAAGTACGTCTACGCAGAGATCGGTGACCCGGACGCCCCGGAGATGGTCATGGCGTTGAGCCACCTCGACTCGCCGACGGCCTCCGTTTCGCCAGCCCAGCTGGCGCGCTGGCGGGACGCCGATGGCAACCTCGGCACTCCTGGTGCGTACCACTCGCCCTATGTCCAGGACGGCTGGGTCTACGGGGCGGGCATCCAGGACGACAGCGGCCCGACGCTGGCGACGCTGCTCGCGGCCAAGGCGCTGCTCGAGGCGGGGTTGCCCCTCGACCGACGCATCCGCATCGTCATGGGAATCTACGAAGACGGCGGTCCCGGCACGCCCTCGACGACGAACACCGCCACCTTCCAGTCCATCCCGTACAACTCGAACCCGAGCTTCTACGACAACTGGGCCTACAAGAACCTCAACCGGGAAGAGATCCCGATCGCGGCCTACACCTCCGACTCGCGGTTCCCGGTCATCGTCGGCAACTCCGGAGCGGTGACCCCGCCGGTGTCGATGAGCTTGGCCGCAGACAGCACCAAGGCCTTCCGGCTGACGAATGCCACAGCCGGCGTCACCCTGCGCGAAGGCGACCCGACGCTCAAGGACATCGCCTACGGCAGCACCACGCAGATCGCCTCGCGGGCCATTTTCACCCTCGACGTGGCGGGGGCCGGCTCCGCCGAGCGCGACCGATTCGTAGCGGCGATCACCGCTGCTGCGACCACGAAGGGTTGGCTCCCGGCCGCTCCCCGCACCACGCCCAAGGTGCAGACCACGATCACCGGCGACTCGCTCACGCTGGAGATCAACACCGATGTGGCGATGGAGATGCCGACCCCGCAGTACGGCAAGAATGCCGTCGTGTGGGGAATGTTCCTCCTCGCCAAGGGACTCGGCGCACTGGGAACCACGGCCGCCGACATGCAATTGAAGAAGGCCGCCGACGGCATCGCCGACCTGTTCTTCCGTGACGGTGTCGAAGGCGAAGCCTATATCGGCAAGTACATGGGCATCCCGGCGAGCCTGTTGCGCAACCCGAGCAACGGCACCCCGAACCTGACCTTTGCCCTCATGGGAGGCATCAACTCGGAGACGCCGACGAGCTTTTACACGGACGCCTCCGGCATCCTCAGCATGCCGATGTATGTGCGCAGCATGCACGTCACCGCGGCTGACTCCAGCCAGGCAACGACGGCGGTCACGGCCGCCTTCCAGGCCAAGGGGTTCACCATCGGCAACCTCGGCTCGCCCGTCGGCGCCGGGTTGTACGTCACTCACGACAACCCGCTGACGGCTCTTCAGTTCGGGAGCTACCAAGCCTCGATCAACCGCAACCCGGAGGGGTTTGCGGATCCATACTCCCTCAGGGACGTGGTCTATCCGCAGGGCACGACCGGCGGCACCCTGGCCAGCAGCTTCCGCAACAAGATGACCGCCTTCGGCGCCGTCATCCCGGGTAACGAGCGCTGGTGGCACACGGCCAACGAGCGGATGAAGGTCGACTCGGCGGTGCAGATGACCAAGATCATGGCCGATGGCATGCTGGAGATGGCCCGGTACTCCGGGCCAGCCGGTGCCAAGTTCATGTGGGCAAACATCCCGGGGCTGAACGCCGACCGGGCGGACCTCGACCTGCTCGACGTCACGATCGGAACCTACAAGGACGCGTCGGCCGCGGTCGGCACGAGCCAGTTGGGCTCCCAGGCCCTGCTCGGCGCCACCTCGTTCAACATCCCGATGTGGAACGGGCGCGGCAACTCGACCCCGACGGCATCGGCTTTCGAACTGGGGCACGCCCCGGGAGGGGTCTACTTGCCCCTGACCGACACCGAGTACCTGAACTCCACGTACGTGGCGCCAATGCGTCTGGAGTTCAAGGTGGAGCGCCCCGACTACATGTCGGACGCGGCTTGGGCGAAGTTCGTCGCCGGCGGCTACGGCGACTTCCAGTTCAACATTCTCGTCGGCGACACCGTTGTGCCGCTGGCCGTTCCTGCCGGGCAGAGTGCGGACAAGTTCTTCTCCTCGCGCATCTCGGCCAACAACCCCAACGCCATCTACCTGTCGGTCAACCTCGCGGTCACCGATGCCCCGTACACCGGGGTGCAGGCCATCCTCGCGGATTCCAAGACGGACCTGTACACGGTCAATCCGTCGTACTTGGCCTCAAACCCGGATCCGTTCCCCGGGCGCGGGGCCATCGAACAACGGGGCTTCTTCGTGTTCGGCGATGGGCAGAAGAACGCGGAGTTCTCTTCGCCCGACGCGGTCTACGTGACAGTCGCCAACGCGGTCATCGATGCGAAGCCGTCGGCGGTGGTGAAGAAGCTGACGGGCGACACGAATGAGTTGACCATCACGGTGACGCAGACCCACATCGACGGCAGCGAGTCTCCTGTGACGGCCACGTTCACCATCGACAACAACGCTGCTGGCACCTACACCGTCGGCGATTACAAGGTATACGTCGACACGAAGGGCAACACCCAGGTGCGGTCGATCTCCATCGTGTGACGCGTGTGAACCGGAAGTTCAGCGCGCGCACGAGAGGGCATGCGCGGTGGCAGGATGCCTCGACTCGGGGTCAGCGGCCGCCGGGGTGCGAGGCACATTGACAACGGAGTGGAGACATTGCCGTCGGTAGTGGTTCCACTCCGTTGTGCAGCATTGGGCGTGTCTGTTCCTGTGGGTCGCTAATGAGACTTGCCGGGTCGGTTGCGGCAGACTCGGCTCCGATCATGAGGATCGCCCACCCCGTCGACGTGCTTGCCTGGCCTGCCGGTTGTGGAACCAGAGCGCCAGCCCTTCGCGATTGCGGTACGCCGCGATACCGGCCACCAGGACGGTGATGAGGACCGTCCAATACCAGAATCGTGGACCCACCCCGTGCGGCGGGCTTGCGCCGCGGGTGCGGCCGCTGCGGATCACGTCGTTGGAAACGTCGATCGAGACGACGTCTTGTGGAGCGGTGAGCAGGGTGGTGGGAACCTCTGCGCCCCGGCCGAGGGCCAGCACCCGGACGGTCCCGACGTTGCCGTACGCAAGTCGCTGATCCATCTCTAGGGGGACGTCGAACGCGGCCGGCGCGTGGGGTGCAGGGTGGTAGGCGACGACCCGCGCGGATCCGTCCGCTGCCCACCCGAGCAGCCGGATGGCGGTCACCCCGGAGACGGCGGGGGTGTCCATCGCGCCGAGGTCCCGGCCGGTGGCCGGGTCGATCTGTCGCAGACTCCAGCTGTCGCCGTCCCGCCGGGTGACCGTCAGCGTCCGGCCGTCGGTGCTCCAGGCACCCTTGCCGGCCAGTTCCGTCTCGGGTGCGAGGCTGAACGAGGAGAGCCGCCGGCCGTCCAGGTCGGTGACGGTGACCGTCCGTCCGGTCTGGAAGGCGAGCCGTGCGCCGTCCGGGGCGAATGCCGGCCAGGCGATGCCATCGGACTCGTCGGCCAGCCGGGTCCGGCGATTGCCGTCCAGCCAGACGATGCTCAGCACTCTCCGGTAGGCGCTGCGCTCCGGGTTGGCCGGCACGGCGTCCCCGATGAGCAGCGCCCGGCCGTCCGGCGACCAGCCGGCCGGTCCGGTCAGCACCGTGTCGGGGACGCCGCTGGACACGGTACGGCTGCGTCCGGTGACCAGGTCGACGATCTCCACCCGGGACCCCGAGGTGAAGGCGACCCGACGACCGTCGGGGGACAAGATCGTGTCCCCACCGGCGTGCGCCTCTCTTCCGCCCTTGATGATCCGGTAACGATCGGAGTCCGCACCGACGACCACGACGATGCTGCCCTCGTCGCCGTACTCCAGACCCGGAGCCTGGCCTGTGAAGATCACCGAGGCGGGACCGAGCCGCGGCCAGTCGGTCGCGTGCAGGCTGCCGAGGGGCGGCAGACCGACCCGGTCGGGCAGCGCGGCGTCCGCGCCGGCCGCCGGGCCGACCGCGGGGGTACGGGCCAGCGGCAGCACCGCCCCGGCCAGCGCGACCAGCACCAGCGCCGCCCCGGCCGCGAGCACGGTACGGCGGCGGTGACGGCGGGCCGTGGCGAGCGCCTGCTCGTAGACCGGGTAGGCGGGGACGTCGGCCGCGGCGGTGTGCAGCATCTCGCGAAGTCGAGTAGTCATCGTGGGCTCCTTTCCGCCGTCCGGTCGACCAGGTCGGGGGCGATGGCGCGTAGCCGGCGAACGGCGTCGTGGCTGTGCCGCTTGACCGTGCCGACCGAGCAGCCGAGCACCTCGGCGACCTGCGACTCGGTCAGGTCTTCGTAGAACCGCAGCACGACCACGGCACGCTGGCGCGGAGTGAGCTGACGCAGCGCAGCCGCGAGGCTCAGCCGCAGCGCCGTAGCGTCTGAGTGGTCGTCACCGGCCCGGTCGGTGGGCTGCGACTCCAGCCGCTCGGCCAGCCGTCGGCGACGCCACCAGGAGACCTGCTGGTGGTACATGACCCGCCGCACGTACGCTTCGGGGTCGCCGCCGTGGATCCGCCGCCAATGCCGGTACGTCCGGGCCAGGGCGGTCTGCAACAAATCCTCGGCAAGCTGATGATCACCGGTGAGCAGGTAGGCCCTCCGGGACAGCGCCGGCGACCGGTGCACCACGAACTGATGGAACGTCTCGGTCATGCCCACCCCCTCGCACGTTAGAACGCCTCCCGTCGCCGCGATGGTTGAGGCCGGGCGCGGCGGGAATGCAAGCACCACGCCATGTCCCATGCCGGGTCTCAGGACCTGCACGACAGATCGTCTCGGGACGTGCGTGACACGTCCGGCTAGACGATCTAGGAATGGCGGACCGGTCACCCTACGGTGAAGCCGCCGTGGCTAACGGTCCGCCTCAGCCAGTCGAGCCAGGCCACCCACAGGCCATCCCCCTCCAACTCCGCCCGCAGGCTGGGTGATGAAGCCTGGTAGAGGTTCAGCGCTTGCTCGATCTCTCGCGCACCTACCAGCCACGGGCCGTTACTCGTCAGCTTGAACTCCGGGATGCCACCCATTCCAGCGACCGTCTGGGCCGACGCCGCCCGTTCGGCCTCGTTGTATGCGTCACGCCGGCTCTGATCCGCAGACCGCCAGTCGTCGATGTCATCGAACGGCCAGGCAGGGAAGGGTTGCGCGGTTGCCTGGTAGGTCATGCCCGTCCGGCGCATACCGTCGCGGCAGAAGGCCATGCCAGCGATGTTCAGATGGAACTGATAGGCATCTGACTCGAAGCTGTAGCCCATGAGACCTCCTTCGCTGTCGGCCACAACAGCCAATCGCTCAGCGCCATGAAAATTGCCGTGCAGCGCAGGCGGTCGGGGCGTGGGCATCGGGCGACTTGGCTAGCCCAGGGCAGCGAATCCGGCCGTCCCGACACAGCATGGGAGGGCACACCCACCGATGGATATGCCCCCTTTCCATAGCTGGTTACTAACTGAGTGTCACCGCAAAGCCCCGCCGTTGATGCAGCGCCTGTGCCCGTGGAGCCTAACTAGGTGGCCCGATCGGGATGGGTCGGCGACCATGGTCGGCATGGCAAGGGACCGGGCATGAGGTTGCCGCTTCAGGGTGGGCTGCCGCCGGTGGACGCGGTGGCTGGCACGGTCGTGGAGGTCGCCTGTGACGAGTCAGGGTTCTCCGGCACCAATCTGCTTGATCCCGCCACCCCGGTGATCACCCACGCGAGTGTCGATCTGTGTGGCGAGGAGGCGGCGGGGCTGATCGCGACACTGCGGTCCGGTTTCCGGTTCTCGCCGAACGAGTTGAAGTCCCGGCAGTTCCTCCGCCGGCCCGAAGCGGGTGAGGTGCTGGAGTGGTTCCTGGCGGCGCTGCGCGGCCGGGCACACGTCCACCTGGTCGACAAGCAGTACTTCCTCGTCACCCGCATCGTCGACCTGCTGCTGACCGAGCCGTCGTACGCGGCCGGTACCCGCCTGACCCAGGAACACCGTTCGGCGGCCCTCGCGTTGTATCGGGCCAGGCGCTCGGCCGGCTCCGATTGGGGGGTCTTCCTAGCGGCCTTCGTCGAGATGCTCCGGACCAAACGGCGAGACCGGCCGGATCACCGCAGCGTGGAACGGTTTTTCCAGGCACGGGATGTGCTGCTACGACACGCGCTGGGCGCGCCGGCCGAGGCCATCCTTCTCGGACTGGACCGGACCCGGGTGGCCAACGTCCAGGCCCGGCTGCACGGCAACGACCGGTCGATCCCGCCACCGCTGGAGCCGATGCTGCCGGCGCTGGCCGAGACCGTCCTGTTCTGGAGCGGCGGGGGGCGGCGGGTGCTGGTGATCCACGACGAGCAGAGCGCCCTCACGGCCGACCGGTTGCGCCGCCTGCAGCAGGTGCTGGCCGACAGCGCCGGACTGTCGCCGGCCGAAGGGTCGCCGCTGGCCGGGTTGGTGATGGTTGACTCCCGGGACGATCCGCGCGTCCAGGTCGCCGACCTGCTCGCCGGGGTGGCCCGGCGGTTGCCGGGGATTGTCGACGACGGCCCACTCCGGCCGTTGCTCTCCCCGACCTCACTGCGCGATCCGATCGGTGACGCCCTACCGACCTGACGGCCAAGCGAGGATAGGGCTACCGGAGCTCACCGGGTGGGCGGTGGGTGGCTCCGGGCCGCAGACACGGGTGGCCATGATCCTCGACATCGCGGCCCTGCTGGTCGTGCTGCGGTGCGTGCAGCGATCATCGGCTTGAGTGCCTGACCGAATGACGGCGGGTGCGAGTGACTATCGAAGTGTCTGGACCGTCGAGGCGATCCAGGGATGCCCGGGAACCGTGGCACCCTCCAGGTCCCGGGGGTCGATGCTCCATCGCCCCGCAAGTGTGAGTACGGTTTCCTCATCGGGCCACGGCCAAGACTCATCGTCGCCCTCGGGCCACGGTTGGTCCTCGCCGTGGGCGGTCCCGACTCCGAGGGCCTGCTCGTCCGCTGTCGGATCTCCTACCTGAAACAGCACCTCACCGCGCTCGCCGAGGTAGGCGAATGCTCGCTCCACGACCCCGTCGCGGGCGCGACCCCATCCGTGATATTCGACAACGCGATGAGTTCCGAAGTACTGCACCTCACCGAGGAGGCGGCTCAGCCCCGCCAGCCAGGCGGCGAACCGGTCGTCCTCGGGAGCGGGAACATCCCGCGAAGCGGCGAGCGTCCAGCCATCGAGCGGTGGTGTGAGAAGCCAGCGGCCGGGCCCGTCATAGGCAGCAGCCACCGCCGCACGCCAGGTGGACGGAGCGGGACGGCTGAGGCGCAGCGCCGCGGCGACATCAGCAACTCCCTGGCCACGCACCGCGAGCCACTGAAGCTTGTAGCCAAAACCGATCGCGGCCTCCGTCATGGCGTGATCGTAGGTGGCTGGGCCGCAGAGATGGTGTTGGTGCTCCTCATCCTCGGCGTCGCTCGACTGGCGATGCCGACCACCGGGCCGTCTCGTCTGAGGTGCTCCGCGACACACTGGACACTGTGGACGGCGGTGGTAGGAAATAGCTGACGCCTACCTCCAGGAGATCACCGTGAAGCTCTCTCGTCTCTCCCGCCGGTCGCTGCTCGCGACCGGTGGCGCCGCGGTCGTCGCCGCGGCGGCCGCTCAACCCGCCGTCGCCGCGCCGGCTGAGGAGCCCGCCGTCACGCCGGACGAGGCCCTGCGCCGCCTGCTGCGCGGCAACCACCGGTTCGTCACCGGGCACGGCCGGCACCCTCACCAGAGCCTCGACGACCTGCATCGGCTGGCCGCGGGCCAGCACCCGTTCGCCGTCACCGTCGGCTGCGCCGACTCCCGGGTGGCCCCGGAAGTGCTGTTCGACCAAGGCCTGGGCGACCTGTTCGACAACCGGGTGGCCGGGAACATCGTCGACGACCTGCTGCTGGGCAGCGTGGAGTTCGCGGTCGAGGAGTTCCACAGCCCGCTGATCATCGTCCTCGGGCACGAGCGCTGTGGGGCTATCACGGCCACCATCGACGCCATCCGCTCCGGCGGCACGGCGCCGGGCCACATCGGCATGATCGTGGAGGCCCTGCGTCCCATCGTGGCGCCGGTTCTCGAGCAGCCGGGGGACCCGGTCGACAACGCCGTGCGGGCGAATGTCCGGGCGCAGGTGCGGGGGTTGGTCGAGCGCAGCCCGATCATCGCCGAGCGGGTGCACCAGGGTGTGCTGCGCGTGGTGGGCGGCCGGTACGACCTCGACACCGGCCACGTCACGCTCGTGGACTGACCCGAACCCAGCCGCGACGCCCGGGGGCGTGAGACGTGCCTCCGGGCGGGGCTGCTCGTGGCGACCGTGCCGACGTCAGCCGTGCAGCGCGGCGGTCAGCAGGTCGTACGTGGCTTGGTCGAAGGCGACGAGGCGGACCTGCTCGACCGTCGTCGGGGTTGCCCGGATGGTCGAGGCCGCGATTGTCGCCGCCTGGTCGGCGGGGAACCCGTAGACGCCGGTGGCGATGGCGGGGAAGGCCACGCTGCGGGCGCCGATCTGGTCGGCGACCTCGAGGCTGCGCCGGTAGCACGACGCCAGGATGTCGGCCTCGCCGTGGTCGCCACCTTCCCACACCGGACCGACCGTGTGGATGACATGGCGTACCGGTGGGTCCAGGTCGAACGCGGGCGTGGCCACCGCGTCGCCCGGCGCGCAGGGTGCCAGCGCGGCACCTGCCCGGGCCAGTCGCGGCCCGGCCGCCCGATGGATCGCCCCGTCCACCCCGCCGCCGCCCAGCAGCGACTTGTTCGCCGCGGTGACGATGGCGTCGACGCGCTCGCGGGTGATGTCACCGAGCACAACTTCGACCACAGGCATGGGCCGATGATGCCACCCGGCGCTCCCTGGTGTGCGGCTCACCAGCTTGTTGCCGCCGCCGGCGTGCGACCGGTCGTCGATGCTGCCTCGACCCGGTCGTGGTCAGGTCGATGCTTCCAGGATCATCCGACCAACGACCGGCGATGGTGCGGCCAGGCCGGTGGGATAGAGGCGATCAGCTGTGCTGCGAGAGAGACTCCGGCGGTGGGACCCCCGGGTGTGGAATGCCACCCCGGAGGAGGTGGCGGCCGACTATCCGTGCGACCGCCACATGACGGTGCCGTTCCGCTCGTTCGTCCGGGCCGTCGACGTGGCGGCGCCCGTCCCGCTGGTGTACCGGTGGCTGTGTCAACTCAAGGTCGCGCCGTACAGCTACGACCTGGTCGACAACCTGGGCCGGCGCAGTCCCCGGACCCTCACCCCGGGCGCCGAGGAGTTGGCGCTGGGTCAGAAGTTCCTGATCTTCGAAGTGGTCGAGTTCGTTCCGGACGGGCATCTCACTGGGATGATCGCCCAGCGGCACCGGCGCAGCTACGGCGAGGTGGCGGTCAGTTACCGGGTGACGCCGGCCGCGGGTGGCACCCGGCTGGTCGGGCGGCTCGACGTCGGTGCCACCACCGTCTTCGAGCAGGCTCGGCGGGCGGCGCTGGCGGTCGGTGACGCGCTCATGGGCCGCAAGCAGTTGCTCACCATCAAGGCTCTCGCCGAGCGGTCTGCCCAGGCGGAGTGAACCGTGGATGTGCGGGCGCCGGTTGGCGGCGGGCGCGTCGGTGAAATGGGAGTGAACGCGAATCGCAATCGCATTCCCCCGGCTGCGGGTATCCGTTGTCGACGCCCGGCGGCCTGCTCGGGAACTGTTTGTGAAACTGTCCTGCACACCCAGCGCCTTCGATGCCGGAAAAGTCAAGGCCTTTAGGGGGGTGGTGGCGTACCACCAAAGTGGTATCGATGAGGTCCGATGAGTAGCGGGTACGTTCACCTTGGACGCAGAAGGGCTTGAGACGGGCTCACGGGCAGTTAGCGTCTACGTCAGATGCGTAGAGAAGAGGGTACAAAATGCTCCGCTTCAACATCCTCGGCAGCCTGGAAGTCCGACACCACGGCGTGGATTGCACCCCCACCGCGCCGAAGGTCCGTGCGGTCCTCGCGCTGCTGCTGCTCCGGGCCAATCAGACGGTGAGCCAGGACGCCATCTTCGACTGGCTGTGGGGCAACCGGCCACCCCGGAGCGCCGCCACCACCACCCAGACGTACGTCTACCAGCTCCGGGCGCTCTTCGAGCGGGTGGGCGTGGCCGGCTCCGCCGACCAGCTGCTGATCACCCGGCCGACGGGATATCTGCTGTCACTCGGCGAGGAGCAGCTCGACGCGACCGTATTCGCCCGCCTGTGCGAGGAGGGCGGCGCGTTGCTGGACGCCGGGCAGGCGGCGGAGGCGGCGCAGCGCCTGCGTACCGCCCTGTCCCTGTGGCGGGGGCCGGTGCTCGACGACGTCAACGTCGAGGACTGGATGGCCGCCGAACTCGCGCACCTTGCCGAGCTGCGGATGCGGGCGCTGGAGCTGCGCATCGAGGCGGACGCCCGGCTGGGTCGCTACCGGGAACTGATCACCGAGCTGCGGGCCCTGGTCGCGGCGCACCCGTTCAACGAATGGTTCCACGCCCAGCTGATCACCGCGCTGAACCGGTGCGGCCGGCGGGCCGAGGCGCTGCACGCGTACCGGAGCCTGCGGCAGACCCTCTCCGACGAACTGGGCCTGGAACCGACGCCCGAGCTGCAGGAACTCCAGCGGCAGGTGCTGAACGGCAGCCCCGCCCGGCTCCTCGTCGCCGCCGGCTGACCGCCGGGCAGGCGCCCTCGGTCCCGGATGCGGATCGAGGGCGCCGACGGCGTCAGTCGCCGCCTGCGGTCACCCACGTGGCCGCGGGACGGCCGGCTTCTCCGGGCTGACCAGGTTCATGGCGATGGCCTTGTTCACCGCGTCGATCCGGGACACCGCGCCCAGCTTGGTGAACACGTTGCGCAGGTGCCGCTTGACCGTGCCCTCGGTGATGTCCAGCCGCCGGGCGATCTGCGAATTGCTGTAGGCCTGCGCGACCAGGCTGACGATCTCCACCTCGCGGTCGGACAGGATCCGCGCGCCGGCGTCGCTGACCTGCTCGAAACTCTCCCGCGAGATCGACAGCATGATCCGGCCGGCGTCGGTGCGCACGCTGCGCAGCGTGGCGACCAGGTCGTCGCGGGTCACGCTCTTCAGCAGGTACGCGCGGGCTCCGGCGCCGAGCAGCTCCCGCACCACGGTGGGCTCGTCGAACATGCTCAGGATGACGATGCGGGTGGCAGGCGCCGCCGCCAGGGTGCGGGCGATGGTGGTGGCGGCGTGGTCGCCGGGGATGCCGACGTCGAGCAGCATCACGTCGGGCCGGTGCGCGGCGGCGAAGGCCACCGCCTCGGCCCCGGTGCTGGCCTCGCCGACCACGGTCAGGTCCGGCTCCATCGACAGCAGCTCGCGCAGGCCGTGCCGGAACAGCGCGTGGTCGTCGACGAGGAGGATCCTGGTGGGCGCGGGAGGCTGGCCGGACGATGTCATCGCGAGGTCCCTGAGAGTGGGATGAAGGCCTCGACCCGGGTGCCGCGACCTGGCGAACTGTGCAGGAAGAGCTTGCCACCGAGCAGTTCGACCCGTTCGCCCATGGAGGCCAGCCCGCTGCCGCCGGTGCAGCCGCCGTGGTCGGGGTCGAAGCCCACGCCGTCGTCGCTGACCCAGACCCGGATCTCGTGCGGCGCGATGTCCACGTGGCTCAGGATGGTCTGCGCCTCGGAGTGGCGGAAGGCGTTGCGCAGCGCCTCGCGGACCACCAGGAAGACCTCGGCCAGCACCTCGGCGGGGATCCAGGCCTCGTCCCCGCTGACCGCGAGGTCGACCGCCGCGTTGCCCTCGCCCATGACGTCGAGGAAGCCGCGCAGGGCCTGCTCCAGGTTGTCGAACTTGGACTCCAGCCGCAGGTCGGTGGCCACCCCCCGGACCGCCTCCAGGGTCTGCACGCTGGCCCGATAGGCGACGTCGACCTTGTCGTGCGACCGGTCCTGGTCGGTGTCCGCGTACGCCTTGGCCAGTTCCAGGTTGCGGGTCACGACGCTGGCTGATCCGCCGACGCGGTCGTGCAGTTCGCGGGCTATCCGGCGCCGTTCGGCGAGCTGCGCCTGCTGGACCCGGTCGAGCAGGAACCCGACGTACGCCTCGGAAGCCCAGCGGACGCGGGTCATGACGCTGCGCTGCAGGGCCTGGGTGGCGGTCCGGACGATGCAGGCGGCGTCCGGCTGGCCGGCGGCGGTCTCGA
Organism: Micromonospora sp. NPDC047738; assembly: GCF_040642675.1. Classification (NCBI taxonomy): domain Bacteria; kingdom Bacillati; phylum Actinomycetota; class Actinomycetes; order Micromonosporales; family Micromonosporaceae; genus Micromonospora; species Micromonospora sp. NPDC047738. Next base: position 100,347 of record NZ_JBEYSO010000015.1, on the reverse strand, counting down.
TCACCGCGTCGAGCACCGGATCGAACAGTTCGGTCGCGGCCCGCAGGGACTCGACCGGGTGCAGGTTGCCCATGGCGCGGGCCGCGCCGGCCTGCCAGGCGAGGGCGATCGCCGTCTCGTCGACCTGGATCTGTCCAGTTCGGATGCTCTCAGTGACGTCGGCCAGCACCTGCCGGGCCTGGATAATTGCCTGGTTGAGAAGCGTTTCCTCGATGCCAATCGGGCCGCAGGCCCCGATCAGACGCTTACGGAAAGTGTCCAAAACCGTGTCGTGGCGGGCCTGGAACGCGCTCGCGATAAAGAATCCCGTGGCGAGCGCGCTTGGATCCATTGGTCTCTTACCTTTCGCCGAACTGTCCCCGCGAACGGCAAGTCTCCATTGTTTCGCACCGGATGGGCAAGGTCTTGTGACACATGATCGAACTAGTTTACCTATTTGTGCCGTAGAGTTCGTATGCTAAGCCTCGAGTAGCGGATTGCCGCCAGGGTGAACAGCAGACCACCGGAGAGCCACACCGGATCCCAAAGCAGCAGGTGCCAGGGCAGTGCCGCCCGGCCAAGCCCGGCCGGGACCTCGACCAACCCCGCCACGATCAGCAGGTGTTGCGCCAGGTTCGCCACACCATACAGGGACAGCAGGGCGGCGGCGCCCCAGCCGGCGAGCAGCAGCATCCAGCGCGGCAGCCAGCGGGGACGCCCGTCGACGAGCGCCAGGGCGAGCGCCGCGGCGACCAGCTTGAGCACCGCGGTGGCCCACAGCAGGGCCACGAAACCGGGCTCCCGGGCCAGTGCCGGGCCTTCGACGGCCGGGCCGATGGTGCCGGTGCCGACCCGACCCCCGGCCGCCCAGTAGAAGCTGAGCGCGGCGAACAGCACGGACCAGACGCAGGCGCCGTACGCGGCCCAGGGATCAGCTCGTCCACCGGCCCGCCGCGCCGGATCGGCGGAACCGCCGCTGCGCTGGCCGTCGGTGCTGGCTGCGGTGCTCCGGGTCACCGGTCCTCCCGTGGTCGGGTTCGTCGATCGGCATCGTATCGGTGGACGTCGGTGCGGCCGCGTCCGCCTTCCGTGGCAAGGCTTTTCCGCAGCCCTCGAAGCGGCCTCCACGATGGCTCGACGTCGCGGCCGGGGGTTCGAGGCGCCGTCGAGGCCGCCGCGAGGCCGTCACAAGGCGACAGCTCGACGGTGAGAACCCGACCACGCTGCGGATGACGGGGCGGCGCGCGGCGCTCGCCGACGGACGCGGCCCAAGGACTCACGAAGGACTCCTGGGTGATGAACCGACGGGTTGTGGTAACCGGGCTCGGGCCGGTGTCGAGCATCGGCATCGGCGTCGACGCCTTCACGACAGCACTGCGCGCCGGGCGCAGCGGCATCACGCCGATCGCCAGCTTCGACACCACCGGCTTCCTGACCGACCGGGCCGGCGAGGTGCACGAGTTCGCGCCGGAGGCCATGCTGACCCGGCTCGACCCGGCGGACTGGGGCCGCAGCAGTCTCTTCGCCGCCGCCGCGGCCCGGCTCGCGCTCACCGACGCGGGGGCCACCGACCTCCCGGACCAGTCCGACCGGATCGGCGTCTGCATGGGTACGACCAGCGGCGAGTCCCAGGTGGTGGAGCGGCTCACCGAACACTGGTTGGCCCACGGCTACCCGGACACGCCGCAGCGGCTGGCCCGCCAGCTGCCCGCGGGACGCGTCGCCGAGGCGGTGAGCCGGGAACTGGGCCTCACCGGCGCGGCGCTGACCGTCTCGACCGCCTGCTCGGCGAGCAACTACGCCCTCGGCTACGCCCTCGACGTCATCGCCACCGGCGAACAGGACTACATGCTGGTCGGCGGGGCCGACTCGGTGTGCCGGTGGGCCCACGCCGGCTTCTACCGGTTGGGCGCGCTCGCCGCCGAGCGGTGCGCGCCGTTCGACCGTGACCGGGCCGGAGTGATCACCGCCGAGGGCGGCGTGGCGCTGTTCCTGGAAAGCCTGGACTCGGCCCGGGCCCGCGGCGCCCGGATCTACTGCGAGGTGCTCGGCTACGGGCTCACCTGCGACGCCAAGCACCCGACCGCGCCGGACGCGACGAGCGTGGCCCGCTGCATGCGGCTGGCCCACCAGGACGCCGGTGTCAAGCCCGACGAGGTCGACTTCATCTGCGCCCACGGCACCGCGACCCCGGCCAACGACGCCGCCGAGTACGAGGCGGTCCGCGACGTCTTCGGCGACCGGCTGCCGCCGATGAGCTCGGTGAAGTCGATGCTCGGCCACACGATGGGCGCGGCGAGCGGGTTCAGCGCCCTGGCCGGGGCGCTGGCCATCTCGTCCGGCTTTCTCGCGCCGACCATCAACCACGTGACCACCGACCCGGCGATGACCGGCCTGGACGTCGTACCCAACGAGTCGCGTCCCGAGCAGCCGCGCATCGTCCAGGTCAACGGTTTCGCCTTCGGCGGCAACAACGCCATCACGATTCTTGGACGGCTCGCATGACCGTGACCACCGATTCGCGTACCGAGGCTTTCGTGCTCGGCGTCTCCGGGTGGGGCGTGCTCTCCCCGTTCGGGTTGGGCGCCGACGAGTTCACCGCCGGGCTGCGTACCGGGCGGGACGGCACGGTCGACGCGACCGCGCTGACCGAGGAGCCGGTGCCGGACCCGCGGGCGTACGGCCTGGTCGGGTTCCGCGCCCGGGACCACCTGGGCCGCAAGGGCACCAGCTTCCTCGACCGGCGGACCGCGTTCGCGGTGCTGGCCTGCGGCCAGGCGCTGGCCGACAGCGACCTCGTGGTCGGCGACGACAACCGGGACCGGGTCGGCGTCGTGCTCGGCACCAGCGTCGGCAGCCTCCAGTCGACCAGTGACTACAGCCGGGACACGCTGGTGCAGGAGAAGCCCTACCTGGTCAACCCGATCCTGTTCCCCAACACCGTGCTCAACTGTGCGGCCGGCCAGGCGGCCATCTGGCACCAGTTGCGCGGGGTCAACACCACCCTCGCCGGCGGCGGGATGGCGACCCTGGCCGCGCTCCGCTACGCCACGACGGTGCTGCGGCGCGGCCGCGCGGAGGCGCTGCTGGTCGGCGCGGTGGACGAGTACACCCCGCAGCTGGCGTGGACCGAGCACGCCACCGCCGCGTCGCCGACCGCGGTCGGCGGCGAGGGCGGCGCGGTCTTCCTGGTCGAGGACGCGGCCGCCATGCGCGCCGCCGGCCGCGAGCCGGTCGCCGAGATCCTCGCGGTCGACCTCGGCCACACCGGAGGGCGGACGGACCTCGCCGCGGCGCTCGCCGACCGGGTACGCCGGGTGCTGGACCAGGCCGACGTCCACCCCCAGGACCTCGCCACCGTGGTCACCTCCGGGGCCGCCGCCGAGGAGCAGGCGCTCGACGAGGTGGTCGGCCCGGACGCCGACCGGGTGGCCATCACCGACCTTGCCGGCAACTGCCCGACCGCCGCCGGCGCGCTCCAGGTCGCCGCGGTGCTGGCCCACCAGCGGGGCGCGCCGGAGCACGACGGGTGCCTCTCGCTGATCGTCGCCAGCACCGCCGACGGCTCCGTCGGCGCTGCCGTCCTGAAGGGAACCGGGCGTGCGGCTCGCGATCACCGGTAGCGCGATGCGCACCAGCCTCGGCGACACCGCCGAGACGTACCAGGCGTTGCTGTCCGGGGAGTCCGGCCGGCAACCGCTGCGGTACGTCGCCCCGGACGGCGTCAACGTCCGCCACGGCTACCACGTCGACGCGGCCGGCCCGGAACGCCCGTACCGGGCCAGCGCCTGGCTGGCCGAGTGCGTGGCGGCGGCGGCCCGCGAGGCCGGCCTCGACTGCGCCCGGCAGCGCGTCGTCGTGCTGGTCGGCACCGGGCTGCGTGAGCTGCGGGCGGTGGAACGGTGGCGGGCCGACGGGCAGCCGGCGGACCTGGACGCGCTGCATTTCGGCGCCGCCGTGCGCGCCGCGTTGCCCGGCGTCGAGGACGTCTTCACGGTCTCCAACGCCTGCTCGGCCTCCTCGCACGCGCTCGCGCTCGCCGCCGACCTGCTGCAGCTCGACGAGGCGGACGCGGTGCTGGCCTGTGGCGCCGACGCGATGACCGAGAGCATGCTCGCCATGATCGGGCGGGTCGGGGACGAGTCCAGCGACGCGGTCCGGCCGTTCGACGCCGACCGCAAGGGGGTGCTGCTCGGCGACGGCGCGGTGGCCGTCGTGCTGCAGCGGGCCCCCGACGACGCCACGGTGCTGCTGCGCGGGGTGGGCATGTCGTGCGACGCGTACCACGAGACGGCGCCCGACCCGGCCGGCCTGCGCGCCGCGATGGACGACGCGTACCGGCGAGCCGGGCTGAGCCCGGCCGACGTCGGGCTGGTGCTGGCGCACGGCACCGGCACCGCGCTGAACGATCCGACCGAGGCCGGCGTGCTGGCCGGGCTGTTCGCCGACGCCCGCCCCGGACCGCTGGTCACCGGGATCAAGGGCGCGATCGGGCACACCTCCGGCAGCGCCGGGCTGATGAGCCTGCTGGTCGCCGTCGAGGCGCTGCGGCACGGCCAGGTGCCGCCGGTGGTCGGACTGCGGACCCCGATCCCCGAGGCGGCCCCGCTGCCCCTGGTGATCGGCGGGCCGGCCGGCATCGACGCCCGGGTGGCCCAGGTCAACGCGTTCGGATTCGGCGGCGTGAACGCCGTCTGCCTGGTGGAGGTGCGGCATGGACGGTGACCGGGTGGTGGTCGGGGCCGCGGCGGTACACGTGCCCGGGATCGCGCCGGAGCGGCTGATCGCCTCGGCCACCGAGCCCGACTGCGGCCCCGACGAGGCGCACACCCTGCTCGGCCGCAAGGGTCTGCTGTTCAAGGAGCCGGCGGTGCGGCTCGCCATGTGCGCCGTACACCGGGCCCTGGGCCTGCCGACCGGCCGGCCGACCGGGCCGGTGCCGGGCGCCGCCGGGACCGCCGTCGTGGTCAGCTCCAATCTCGGCAACGTCGCCACCGTCTGCGACATCGTCGACCAGGTACGCGCGGGCGGCCTGCGCGGGGTGAGCCCGATGCAGGCGCCGAACGCGTCGAGCAACATCATCGCCAGCAGCATCGCCATCCGGTACGGCTTCACCGGCCCCAACCTGATGGTCTGCTCCGGCGCGACCGGCGGGCTCGACGCGGTGCGGCTCGGTGCCCTGCTGGTGCGCAGCGGCCGAGCGGACCGTGCCGTCGTGGTGGGCGCCGAACCGGCCGACGAGATCGCGGCCGGGCTGCGCGCCGCCGGCGGGATCCCGCCGGGGCCGCCGCAGGGGATGGCCGCCTGCGTGGTGCTCGTCCCGGCCGAGCAGCCGGGCCCGGTCCGGTTGCACTCGGTACGCCGGCACCGGGCCCCGGAGCCGGTCCCGGCCGGCGGGCCGCGGACCATCCGGCTCGCCTGCGGCACCGGCGACGGCCCGGACCAGGACCTGGCCGCCCTGCTCGGCGGCGGATACGGTGCGGCCGGGGTGCTGCAGACCGCGCTCGCCACCCGGTGGCTGACCGACCCGGCCACCCGACCGGAAGGTGTCGAAGACGCGGTCGAGGCGGTGCTGACCTGCGGCTCGACCGGCGACGGATTCGCCACCGCACGGCTGTGCCGCGACGGGGACCGGACATGACCTGGCGGCTGCTCGCCGCGCCCGGCGCCGCCCCGGAGCACGGGCGGTCCCGGGTGGTGGCGGCCGTGCACGGCCTGGCCGACCACGGGAGCACCTGGCAGGACCTGGCCGTACGACTCGGCCCCGGCTACCGCTGCTACGCCGTCGACGCCCCGTGGAGCGGCGACCCCGGTCGGTCCCTGGTGGACTCGGCCGGTCCCGCCGAGTGGCTGCGACGGGCCCTGGCGGCCGTGCCCGAACCCGTCGACGTGCTCGTCGGCCACTCCTTCGGCGCCAACGCCGTACTGGACCACCTGGCCACCGGAGCGCCACCGGCGGTCTGCGCCGCCGTCCTGCTCGCGCCGCTGGTCCGCCCCGCCGACCGGGCCCCGCACCCGGTGCTGATCGCCCGCACCCGGGCGGCGATCCGGCAGGTGGTGGCCGACGGGCTGCGGGCCCGGCTCGGCCCCCGCGCCGCACACGTCGCCGACGACCTGCTCGCCGCGATGGTCGACAAGGCCCTGCAGCGGGTGCCCGACGGTGCCGCCGACCTGGTGCTCGACCGGCTGCTCGCCACGCCGCGGCCCGCGCTGGGGCAGGTCCGCACCCCGATCCTCGTCCTGGCCGGGCGGGACGACCAGCGGCTGGCCGGGGTGCGGGCCAACTCGCTCGCCGTGCTGCCGGCGGCGCAGGTGCACGTCCGCCCGCACTACGGCCACTTCTGTCACATCACGCAGGCGACCGAGGTGGCCGCCGAGTGTGCCGAGTTCCTCGACCGCGTCGTGCCGGCACTGTCGCCGGCCGGTCCGACCCTGGAGGTTTCCGCATGACCGTCCTGCTCGACGCCCACCCGACGACCTACCGCGGCCGGCCGCGGTACGAGGGTGCCAACATCGGCACCTGGGTCGGCTTCAAACAGTTCGTCTACCTGGCCGAGGACGCGGTGTTGCAGTACTACCGCGACCGCGGGACGGGTCCCGGCCAGCTGTTCCACGGGGCCGGGGTCCAGCTGTCCATCGTGGAGCACTCGGTGCGGCTGCCCGGCCCGGTCTTCGTCGACGACGAGGTGCACGCCGAGGCGACGCCCGTGCCGGGCGGCAACGACGCCGAGGACACCTTCGCCGTCACGCTGACCGTCGAGCGGCACGGACAGCCGGTGCCCGTGCTCAAGGGCAAGGTCCGGGTCGCGTTCGTCGCGCCGACCGGGGTCACCGGGGAGCTGCCCGCGGAGCTGGCCGGCCGGGTAGTGCCCGGCGTCGCCGCGCTGCGCCCACCGGCCGAGCCGCCCGCCGCCTTCCGACCCGGCTTCACATGGAGCGAGACCATCCCGTACCCGCACTGCCAGTTCTCCGACCGGATCCAGCACTCCGGTTACGTGCGCGACCTGGAGGAGGTGGTGCACCGGTACCTGGCCGAGCGGGGCATCTCGATCCGGCGGATGCTCACCGAACGCAACTGGATCCCCGCCGTGACGCGCTCCCAGGTGCGGCTGCTCGCCGACGCGCACCTCGAAGAGGAGCTGCACACCGTGTTCACCGTCGACGACATCGTCAAGGACGTCATGTTCAGCGGCCGGATGGACTGCTACGTGGTCCGCGACGGCCGGATCGTGCACACCGCCACCGGGTCGATCACCCACGGGTACGGGGTGGCCAGCGGCCCCGACGCCGGCCAGGTCGCCGTCATGGACCCGCAGACGCAGGCCGCGCTGCTGTGGAGCGCGCCGTGACCGGCCGGCCGAGGGTGTACTTCTCGTTCCAGAGCCCGTTCAGCTGGATGGCGTTGCGGCAGCTGGAAGAGCGCGTACCGGACTTCGCGGACCTGTTCGAGTACGTACCCTTCTGGGACCCCGACGACCGGACCCGGGCCGGCCTCGACGCGCACGGTGCGGACTTCCACTACACCGTGATGAGCAAGGCCAAGCACCTGTACATCCTGCACGACACCAAGCGGCTCGCCGCCGGCTTCGGCTACCGCCTGGTCTGGCCGGTGGACGTCGCGCCCTGGTGGGAGCCGTCCGCGCTGGGCTGGCTGCGCGCCCGCGAACTGGGTTGTGAACGGCGGTTCTACCAGGTAGTCACCGAGGCCCGCTGGGACCGGGGCGACAACATCAGCGACCCGGCGGTGCTGCGGGCCGCCTGCGACGCGGCGGGCCTGCCCGGTGCCGAGCTGATGGCCGCCGTCGACGACGACCGGATCCGCGAACTGGGCGTGGCAGCGCTGGTCAGCGCGCACCACGACGAGGTGTTCGGCATCCCGCTGTTCCTCGTCGACCGCCAGCGCTACTGGGGCGTGGACCGGATCGCCGACGTCGAGGCGGCGGTACTGGCGCTGCGCGGTGCCGGCCCGGCGGTCGAGTCGGCCGACCTGCTGGCGAGCCTCCCGGTGGCGGCGCTCGCCACGGTCGGCTCGTTCGACCACGACGAGCCCGGCGGCTGCGGCTGACCGGGCGAGGGGAGGAGATGACAGTGCGCACCTGGCAGGGATCCCGCATCGCCGGTCTCGGCTACTACCAACCGCCGCGGGTACTCACCAACGAGCAGCTCACCCAACTGGTCGACACCGACGACGCGTGGATCCGCAGCCGGGTCGGCATCCAGCAGCGGCACATCGCGGAGGACCAGTCGGTGGCCGACATGGCCTCCGCCGCCGCCGGCAAGGCGCTCGGCGCGGCCGGCATCATGCCCGCCGAGGTGGACCTGGTGGTCGTCGCCACCTGCACGTCCATCGACCGGGTGCCGAACGTGGCGAGCCGGGTGGCGGCGAGCCTGGAGATGGCCGGGCAGGCGGCGTACGACATCAACACCGCCTGCTCCGGCTTCTCGTACGCGCTGGCCACCGCCGACCACGCCATCCGCGCCGGCGCCGCCGGCACGGCCCTGGTGATCGGGGCGGAGCGGCTCACCGACTGGATCGACTGGCAGGACCGCAGCACCTGCATCCTGTTCGGGGACGGCGCCGGCGCGGCGGTGCTGGTCGGGGACGACGACTCGGGCGTCGGCCCGGTGGTGTGGGGCGGGTCCGCCCAGCGCGGGCCGGCGATCCGGATCGAGGGCCGGTCGGCGCGGATCGAGCAGGACGGCGCGACCGTGTTCCACTGGGCCACCACTGCGCTCGCGCCGATCGCGGAGGAGGCCTGCCTGCGGGCCGGCATCAAACCGGCGGAGCTGGCGGGATTCGTGCCGCACCAGGCGAACCTGCGCATCATCAACGCGATCGCCCGGGAGCTCGGGGCCGAGCAGGCCGTGATCGCCCGGGACATCGTGTCGTCCGGGAACACCTCGTCGGCGAGCACCCCGATCGCCCTGGCCAAGCTGGTGGAACGGCGGGAGGTGGCCAGTGGCGCGCCGGTGCTGCTGCTCGGGTTCGGTGGCGGGCTGACGTACGCCGGCCAGGTGATCCGCTGTCCCTGAGCCACCGCTGACCGCCCGGCGCCGCCCGGCGTCCGCCGCCCTCCGGGGCGTCGGGTGCCGGGCGGCGCCGGTTCGCGCCGCGTCCGGGGCCGAAGGGGGAAGCCCCGGACGGGCGGTCCGGGCCGGACTGGCAGCAAGGCGGGCCGCGTCAACCCCGCGGGTGTGTCCGGGGAGCCGTCGAGTGCCGGGACCGAGATCGTCGGCGCCTGGTCCGCGTCCACGCCCTGCCGCGGTGCGACCCGGGCCGGACTCCGGTCGGTTCCGGCCCGGACGGCCTCTCGTGGCGGCCGCCGGTGTCGCACGGGAACCAGGCTGCCCGGCCACCCTCGAGCCGGGATCGACCGTGGCTCGACGGCGGTGGCACGGCGGCGGACCCCGGCCCGGCCGCCCACTCTCTTCGGCCCGGCTGCCCGCGGTCTGACCGGCGGCTCGAGCCGGCTGCTAGCCGTCCCCGACCTCGATCCGAGCCCACCCCGAGCCGGGTGGCCGACCGTGAGCGGCGTTCCCATCCGCCCGCCGGTGCCTGACCTGAGCCGCCGGGCCTTCATCGAGCCGGACCGGGAGTAGCCGAGATGTTCCAGTGCGGAAGTGATCGCCATGAGCCGTGAGGCGCTGCTGGCGCGCCTGGCCATGGTCGGGCGGGCGATGCCCCGCACCCCGGTGGTGCAGCTGCGGCACGACCGGCTGGACCTGTTCGCCAAGCTGGAGTACGTCAATCCGAACGGCAGCTCCAAGGACCGCTCGGCGTACTGGATCCTGCAGCGGGCGGTCGAGCGCGGCGACATCACCGAGCGGACCACCATCGTGGAGTCCTCGTCGGGCAACTTCGCCATCTCGCTCGCCTCGTTCTGCCGCTGGATCGGGCTGACCTTCGTCCCGGTGATCGATCCGAACGTCAACGCCAGCACCGAGGCGTACCTGCGCCGGCTCTGCGACCGGGTCGAGAAGGTCACCGAGCCGGACGGGACGGGCGGGTACCTGTCCACCCGGCTGCGGCGGGTGGAGGAGCTGCGGGCGGAGCTGCCCTCGGTCTACTGGCCCAACCAGTACGCCAACCCGGACGCGATCGAGGCGCACGACCGGCTCACCGGGGCGGAACTCTGCGCCGACCTGCCGCACATCGACTACCTGTTCGTCGGGGTGAGCACCGGCGGCACCATCGGTGGGCTGTCCACCCGGCTCAAGCGGCTGCACCCGGACGCCTGGGTGGTCGGCGTCGACGCCGAGGGGTCCGTCATCTTCGGTGGCCCGCCGGCCAAGCGGCGCCTGCCCGGGCTCGGCTCCAGCATCGTCCCGCCGCTGGTGGGCAAGGCCAGCATTGACGACGTGGTGATCGTGCCCGAGGTGGACGCGGTACGCGGCTGCCACGAGCTGTTCGAGCGGCACGGGCTGTACACCGGCGGATCGACCGGCAGCGTCTACAGCGCGATCGAGCGGTACTTCGCCGATCACCGGGGACCCCGCCCGACCGTCGCCTTCCTGTGTGCCGACCGCGGCACCGGTTACGCCGACACCGTGTACGACCCGGACTGGGTCGACCGGTTCGTCGCCCAACGCGACCGCGGCCAGTCCGTGGCCCTGGTGTGAGAGGAACAGCATGACCGAGACGCACCGACCGACCGTCCGGCCGTTCACGGTGGTGACCGCGGCCGAGGTGGCCGCGGCCATCGAGGCGGACCGGGCGGCCTGCCTGGACGCGGTACGCCGCTGCTACCTCGCCCACGACGAGGCGACCAGCGAGCTGCCGCACAGCAGCTTCCTGCGCTTCCCGCAGCTGCCCCGGGACCGGATCATCGCGCTGCCCGCCTACCTCGGCGGCGAGTTCGAGGTGGCCGGCATCAAGTGGATCGCCAGCTTCCCCGGGAACACCGCGCACGGCATCCCCCGGGCGTCGGCGGTGCTGCTGCTCAACGACCTGGCCACCGGCTACCCGTACGCCTGCCTGGAGTCCTCGCTGATCTCGGCGACCCGGACCGCGGCGTCGGCGGTGCTCGGGGCGGAGGAACTGGTCGGCGGCCGGCGGGTCGGCAGCGTCGGCTTCATCGGTACCGGCCTGATCGCCGAGCACGTCCGCCGGTTCCTACGCGACCTGGACTGGGAGATCGGCGAATACCGGCTGTTCGACCTCGACCCGGCGGCAGCCGAGCGGTTCGCCGCCACCGTGCAGGCCGACGGGGTGGCCGCGGCCAAGGTGGTCCCCGAGGCCGCCGACGCCTTCGCCGCCGACCTCGTGGTGCTCGCCACCGTGGCCGGCGAGCCGCACCTGCACGACCCGGCGCTGCTCGCCCACCACCCGGTGGTGCTGCACCTGTCCCTGCGCGACCTGTCGCCGGAGATCGTGCTCGCCGCGCAGAACGTCACCGACGACGTCGACCACGCGGTCCGCGAACGGACCTCGCTGCACCTGGCCGAGCAGCGGGTCGGGCACCGCGACTTCGTCGCCGGCACCATCGCCGACGTGCTGCGCGGCCGGATCCGCCGGGACCCCGACCGGGCCGCGATCTTCGCGCCGTTCGGCCTCGGCGTGCTCGATCTGGCCGTCGGGGCGTGGGCCTTCGACCGGGTACGCGCCGCCGGCGGCGGCCGGGAGATCGCCGACTTCTTCCCGCTGGCGAACTGATCTAGGGGGTGGGCACGTGGACCTGACGATCGAGGCCGAAGGGCTACGCAAGACCTACGGCACGCACACCGCGCTGGCCGGGGTGGACCTCGCCGTGCCGGCGGGCACCGTGCTCGGCCTGCTCGGCCCGAACGGCGCCGGCAAGACCACCATGGTGCGGATCCTGTCGACGCTGCTCACGCCGGACGGGGGCACCGCCCGGATCTGCGGGCACGACGTGGTCCGGCAGCCGCGCGAGGTACGCCGGCGGGTCGGCCTCACCGGCCAGTACGCGGCCGTGGACGAGCTGCTGACCGGCCGGGAGAACCTGGTCCTGATCGGCGTGCTGCACCACCTCGGCCGGCGGGCGGCCCGCGCCCGGGCCGACGAACTGCTCGAAAGGTTCCAGCTCACCGATGCCGCCGGCCGGGCCACCCGGACCTACTCCGGCGGCATGCGGCGCCGGCTCGACCTGGCCGCGAGCCTGGTCGCCGACCCGCCGGTGCTGGTGCTCGACGAGCCCACCACCGGGCTGGACCTCACCAACCGCCGCACCCTGTGGACGATGGTCCGGGAGCAGGTGGCCCGCGGCACCACGGTGCTGCTCACCACGCAGTACCTGGAGGAAGCCGACCAGCTCGCCGACCGGATCCTGGTCCTCGACGGCGGGAGGGTGATCGCCGAGGGCACCCCCGACGAGCTGAAGCGCAAGGTCGGCGACGAGCAGCTGCAGATCCGGCTGCGGGACGGCGGGCAGCGCTCCGCCGCCGTCGCCGCCCTCGCCGCCGTCGCGGCGCACCAACCGGTGCCCGACGACGACGAGGCGAGCCTGCGGCTGCCGTTGACCGACGGGCTGGCCGGCATCGCGGCCGTGGCGGCGGCGCTGGACGCCGCCAGGATCGACGTCGAGTCGTTCGCCAGCTGCACGCCGACCCTGGACGACGTCTTCCTGTCCCTGACCGGGCGGAGCACCGCCGAGAAGCCGGAGGCAGCGGCATGACCACCCTCGCCGTCGAGACCTCGGCCCTGGTGGGCCGCCACCTGCGGCACCTGGCCCGGGTGCCGATGCGGCTGCTCGGCGTGACCGTGATGCCGGTCGCGTACGTGGTGATCTTCGGGTACCTCTTCGGCAGCGTCATCGAGGTGCAGGGCGGCGGCTACCGGGAGTTCCTGATGGCCGGCATCTTCGCCCAGATGATGCTCACCAACCTGCAGCACACCGCGCTCGGCGTGGTCGACGACCTGGGCAACGGCATCGACGACCGGTTCCGGTCGCTGCCGATCGCCGGGCTCGCCGTGCCGCTGGCCCGGACCATGGCCGACCTCACCCGGGTGGTGGTCGCCTGCGTCGCCATGGCCGTGGTGGGCTTCGCGATGGGCTGGCGCACGCACGCCGGCCCGGTGCAGGTGCTCGCCGGCTTCGGGCTGCTGCTGCTGCTCGGCTTCGCCGCCTCCTGGCTCGGGGTCCTCCTCGGGCTGCGGCTGCGCTCGGCCGAGGCGGTCAGCGCCGTGGCCTTCCTCGTCGTGATGCCGATGACGTTCCTGTCCAACGCGTTCATCCCGCTGCACGGGCTGCCGGGCTGGCTGCGCACGGTGTGCGAGTGGAACCCGCTGTCCGCCGTGGTCGCCGCCTGCCGGGACCTGTTCGGCAACCCGGGCTCGGCCGGCGACGCCCTGCCGATGCGGCACCCGGTCGCCGCCTCCCTGCTGCTGATCACCGCGCTGCTGGTGGTCAGCGCGGCCCTGGCCACCCACGCCTACCGGGCCGCCGCCCGGGGCCGCTGACCCCGCCGCCGACCGGCCGGTCCGCGCGTACGCCGACCGGCCGGGCGGCCAACCGCTCGCCACCCGACCGAGCAGCCAGCCACCCCGCGAACACACCACGTCCGTAGCTCCGGAGGACTGCTGTGCCCGACCACGAGGATGTTCACTGCCCGCTGACCACCGCGCAGTTCGGGGTCTGGCTGGCTCAGCGGCTCGACCCGGACAACCCGATCTACCTCCTCGCCGAGTACGCCGACCTGACCGGCCCGCTCGACCACGCGGTGTTCGAGGCGGCCCTGCGCCGGACCATCGCCGACACCGAGGCCCTGCGCATCCGGGTGCAGGAGCCGGTCGAGGGCCGACCCGTGCTGGCGGTGTCGCCGACGGTCGACTGGCCGCTGCCGGTGCTCGACCTGCGCGGGGAGGCCGACCCGTTCGACGCCGCCCTGGACTGGATGCACGCCGACGCCACCCGGCCGCTCGACCCGGGACAGGCGCCGCCGTTCCGGTACGCGCTGCTGCGCCTGGCCGACGACCGGACCCTGTGGTACCAGTGCTACCACCACCTGGCCCTGGACGGGTACGGCATGCTCCTGGTGGCCCGGCGGGTCGCCGCGGTCTACACCGCACTGCGCGGCGGCGACGAGCCGAAGCCGGCATCGTTCGGGCCGCTGCGGGCGCTGGCCGACGCGGAGGCCGCCTACCGGACCAGCGAGCGGTTCGACCGCGACCGCGAGTACTGGACCGGGCGGTACGCCGACCGGCCCACCCCGGCCAGCCTCGCCGACCGGCGGCCGGCCACCCCGCGCCGGCTCACCCGGCGTACCGCCCCGGTGGCACCGGCCACCATGGACCGGCTGCGGGCGGCGGCCCGGGAGCGCGGCGTCGCCGTGCCGGCGGTCGTGGTGGCCGCGATCACCGCCTACCTGCACGGGCTGACCGGCAACGAGGACGTGGTGCTCGCCCTGCCGCTGACCGCCCGGCAGAACGTCGCGGCGCGGGCCACCCCCGGCATGGTCTCCGCGATCGCGCCCCTGCGCGTGGCGGTCCGCGCCGACGCCACCCTCGGCGCGCTCGTCGCCGGCGCCTCACAGGAACTGCACGACGCGCTGCGCCACCAGCGCTACCGTTTCGAGGACCTGCACCGCGACCTGGGCCTGACCGCCGGAGCGTCGGTGCTCGGCCCGCACGTGAACATCCTGCTCGACGCCGGCGGCGGAGCCGGGACCCGGTTCGGCGCCGCCACCGGCACCGACCACAACCTCGCCGGCGGCCCGGTCGACGACCTGGCCTTCGTGCTCGACGCCCGGCGCGGCGACGCCGACGCCCGGCTGGACCTGGACGCCAACCCCGACCTCTACCCCGACGAGCAGGTCAGCGGGCACGCCCAGCGCCTCGCCGCCTTCCTCGACACCTTCGCCCGGGCCGCGGCGGAAGACCCGGACACCCCGGTCGGCCGGCTCGACCTGGCCGGCCCCGCCGAACGGCGGCTGGTGCTGCACGAGTGGAACGACACCACCCGGTCGGTGCCGGACGTGCGGCTGCCCGCGCTGATCGAGCAGCAGGTGGCGCGTACCCCCGACGCCCCGGCGGTCACCTGCGGGCCGACCACCCTGACGTACGCCCAGCTCAACGCCGCCGCCAACCGGCTGGCCCGGCTGCTGGTCGCCCGCGGCGCCGGCCCGGAGCAGCTGGTCGCGCTGGCGCTGCCCCGGTCGGCGGAGATGATGGTCGCCCTGCTCGCCGTCCTCAAGGCCGGCGCCGGCTACCTGCCGGTCGACCTGCGGTACCCGCCGGACCGGGTCGAGTTCATGCTGGCCGACGCGGACCCCCGGCTGGTGCTCACCGTCGGCGGCGCCGGCGACGGGCTGCCGGTCGGCGACCGGCTGCTGCGCCTCGACGAGCCCACCGTCCGCGCCCTGCTCGCCGCGCAGGACGACGGCGACCTGACCGACGCCGACCGGCTGCGACCGCTGCGCGGCGCCCACCCGGCGTACGTCATCTACACCTCCGGCTCCACCGGCCGGCCCAAGGGCGTGGTGGTCAGCCACGACAACGCGGTCGACCTGGCCTGCTGGGCGGTCGCGGAGATCGGCCCGGCCGCGCTGTCCCGGGTGCTGGCCAGCACCTCGCTCAACTTCGACGTGTCGGTCTTCGAGATGTTCGGCCCGCTCGCCTGCGGCGGGGAGATCGAGGTGGTCGACGACCTGCTCGCCCTCGCCGAGCGGGCCGACGGCTGGTCCGGCAGCCTGATCAGCGCCGTCCCGTCGGCCTTCGCGCAGCTGCTGGCCGGCGGGGCGGTCGACGCGCACGCGGACCTGGTGGTGCTCGCCGGTGAGGCGCTGTCTGCCCAGGCGGTGCGGGACATCGGCGCCGCGCTGCCCGGCGCCCGGGTGGCGAACATCTACGGCCCGACCGAGGCCACCGTCTACTCTACCGCCTGGTACGGCGGGGACCTCGCCGACGGCGGCACCCCGCCGATCGGCCGGCCCATCACCAACACGCGGGTGTACGTGCTGGACAGCGCGCTGCGTCCGGTGCCGCCCGGCACCGTCGGCGAGCTGTACCTGGCCGGCGCCGGGCTGGCCCGCGGCTACCTGGACCGGCCCCGGCTGTCCGCCGAGCGGTTCGTCGCCGACCCGTTCGGCGCGGCCGGCGCCCGGATGTACCGCACCGGCGACCTGGTGCGCTGGCGGGCGGACGGTCACCTCGACTACCTCGGCCGGATCGACCACCAGGTCAAGGTGCGCGGCTACCGGATCGAGCTGGGCGAGATCGAGGCGGTGCTGTCGGCCCACCCGGCCGTGGCCCAGGCCGCGGTGGTCGCCCGCGCCGGGGTCACCGCCCAGCTCGTCGGATACCTGGTGCCGGCCGACCCGGCTACCCCGCCGGCCCCCGCCCAGCTGCGCGACCACATTGCCGCGGCGCTGCCGGAGTACATGGTGCCGGCAGCCTTCGTGCTGCTGGACGCGCTGCCGCTGAACCCCACCGGCAAGCTGGACCGCGGCGCCCTGCCCGCCCCGGACTTCGCCGCGGCGGCCGGCGCCGGCCGGGCCGCGGCCGGCCCGCGCGAGGAGCTGCTGGCCCGGCTCTTCGCCGACGTGCTGGGGCTGCCCGGGGTCGGCGCGGAGGACAGCTTCTTCGACCTCGGCGGGGACAGCATCGTCTCCATCCAGCTGGTCAGCCGGGCCCGGCAGGCCGGGCTGCGGCTCACCCCGCGCGACGTGTTCACCCACCGGACGGTGGCCGCCCTGGCCCGGGTGGCCGGCGAGTTCGGCTCGGCCGAGACCGAGGACCCGAACGCCGCGCTGGGGGAGGTGCCGCTGCCGCCCATCGTCGACTGGCTGCGCGGCCGGGCGGGCGAGGCCCACCCGGTCGACGGGGTGGCGCAGAGCATCGTCGTGCGTACCCCCGCCGGGCTGCGCGGGGTGGACCTGGCGGCCGGGTTGCAGGCGCTGCTGGACCACCACGATGCCCTGCGGATGATCCTGCACCGCGACGCCACGGCGTGGCGCCTGGCGGTGCCGCCCCGGGGCACGGTGTCCGCCGCCGACTGCCTGCGCCGGGTGGCCGCCGACGCCGCGATCGGCGCCGCCCGCGCCGACGCCCTGGCCGGGCTGCGCCCGGGCGACGGGCAGCTGCTGCGGGCGGTGTGGGGTGACGCCGGGGCGGACCGCCCGGGCTGGCTGGTGCTCGCCGTCCACCACCTCGCCGTGGACGGCGTGTCCTGGCGGATCCTCCTCGACGACCTGGCCACCGCCGTGGCAGCGAGCGCCGCGGGTGAACCAGCCCGGTTGGCGCCGGTCCCGACCTCATACCGCACCTGGGCGCGGCGGGTGACGGCCGCAACTCCGACTGGGACCGCGACGGGCGCCGGTCAGGCGGTCGAGCCGGCCGGGTCCATCGTGGACCCGCCGCTCGGGCGCCGACCGGTCGGCCCGGACGACACCGAGGCGGCGG
Source organism: Micromonospora sp. NPDC047738 (assembly GCF_040642675.1). Classification (NCBI taxonomy): domain Bacteria; kingdom Bacillati; phylum Actinomycetota; class Actinomycetes; order Micromonosporales; family Micromonosporaceae; genus Micromonospora; species Micromonospora sp. NPDC047738. The sequence continues at coordinate 83,012 of NZ_JBEYSO010000015.1, read as the reverse complement.
CCCGCCGCCGGACCGTCGGACTGCCCGTGGCCCGCACCGAGGCGTTGCTGCGCACCGCCGCCCCCCGGTGGTACGCAGGTGTCGACGACCTGCTGCTGGCCGCCCTGGCGGTCAGCGTGGCCGACTGGCGGCGCCGGCACCGGCCCGGCACCGGAGCCGGACTGCTGGTGGACGTCGAGGGGCACGGCCGGGACGGCGTCGACGGGCTGGACCTGTCCCGCACCGTCGGCTGGTTCACCCGGCTGGCCCCGGCCCGGCTCGACCTCGGCGACCTCGACCCGGCCGAGGCGCTGGCCGGCGGTCCGGCCGCCGGCCGAGCGGTGAAACGCCTGAAGGAACAGCTGCGGGCACCCGGCCGACGGGGCGGCGAGCCGCAGATCGGGTTCAACTACCTGGGCAGGCTGACCGCCGACGACGGCACCGACTGGTCGCCGCTGACGGTCGACGGCGAGGTCGCTTCCGGTGGGGCGAGCGCGCTGCCGATGGCCCACCCGCTGGAGATCAACGCGGTGGTGGTCGACGGACCGGACGGGCCTCGGCTCACCGCCGAGTGGAGCTGGCCGGACGGGGTGCTCACCGACGGCGACGTCCGCGAACTCACCGACGGCTGGCTGGCCGCGCTCGAGGCGATCACCGAACACGCCGCCCGCCCGGGCACCGGTGGGCGTACCCCGTCGGACCTGCCCCTGGTCGAGCTGGACCAGGCCGAGGTGGAACGGCTGGAGCGGAGCTACCCGGCGCTGGCCGACGTGCTGCCGCTCGCCCCACTGCAGGAGGGGCTGCTGTTCCTGTCCGCGTACGACGAACAGACCCCGGACATCTACACCGTGCAGTTCGTCTTCGACCTCGACGGCGAGCTGGACCCGGCGCGGCTGCGCACCGCGGCCCAGGCGCTGCTCGACCGGCACCCCGGGCTACGCGCCGGCTTCACCCACCGGGACCTGCGCCGGCCGGTGCAGGTGGTGCTGGACGGCGTCGAGGTGGACTGGCGCGAACCGGACCTGACCGGGCTCGCACCGGCCGACGTGGACCGCCGGCTCGCCGAGCTGCTCGCCGTCGACCGGGCCGAACGCTTCGACCTGACCCGGCCGCCGCTGCTGCGCTTCACCCTGGCCCGGCTGCCCGGCGGGCGGCACCGGCTGGTGCTGACCAACCACCACATCCTGCTCGACGGCTGGTCGATGCCGGTGCTCGCCGGGGAGCTCTTCGCGCTGTACCGCGCGGGTGGCCGTACCGACGGGCTGCCGCCGGTCACCGACGCGCGGGCGTACCCGGCCTGGCGGGCCCGGCAGGACCGGCCGGCGGCCGAGGCGGCGTGGCGGGCGGCCCTCGCCGGGCTGACCGAGCCGACCCTGGTGGCGCCGGCCGCCGAGCGGGGTCCGGTGCCGCCGGCCAAGCTGCTGCGTGAGGTGCCGGCCGCGCTCACCGAGGCGCTCACCGCCACGGCCCGGACGGCGGGCGTCACCCTGAACACCGTCGTGCAGGGCGCCTGGGCGGTGCTCGTGGGCAGCCTCACCGGCCGCGACGACGTGGTCTTCGGCGCCACCGTCGCCGGCCGGCCGGCGGAGCTGCCCGGCGTGGAGACCATGGTCGGCCTCTACATCAACACCGTGCCGGTGCGGGTACGCCTCGACCCGGCCGAACCGGTGGCCACCGCGCTCGCCGGGTTGCAGGAACGGCAGGCCGCCCTGCACCCGCACCAGCACCTCGGCCTGCCCGACATCCAGCGGCTGGCCGGGCACGGCGAACTCTTCGACACCCTGGTGGTCTTCGAGAACTACCCGGTCGACCCGGCCGTGCTCGACCTCGCCGGCACCGGCCTGGCCGTGCGCGGGGTGCACGGGCACGACGCCACGCACTACCCGCTCACCCTGGTGCTGGTCCCCGGTGACCGGCTGGGGCTGCGGTTGGAGTACCGGCCCGACCTGATCGACGCGGACACCGCCGGGGCGCTGCTGGAGCGGATGTGCCGGCTGCTGAGTGACATCGCCGCCGACCCGTCCGTCCCGGTGGGCCGGCTCGACCCGGTCACCCCGGCGGAACGGCGGCAGGTCCTCGTCGAGTGGAACCGCACCCGGCAGCCGGTCGACCCGGCCACCCTGCCGCAGCTGCTGGCCCGGCAGGCGGCCGCCACCCCGGACGCCACCGCGGTGGTCTTCGAGGGGAGCAGCCTGACCTTCCGCGAGCTGGACGAGGCGAGCAACCGGCTGGCCTGGCTGCTGGTCGGGTACGGCGCCGGGCCGGAGCGGTTCGTCGCCGTGGCGGTGCCCCGCTCACTGGAGCTGGTGCTGGCGCTCTGGGCGGTGCTGAAGGCCGGCGCGGCATACCTGCCGGTCGACCCGGACTACCCGGCCGACCGGATCGCGTACCTGCTCGACGACGCCCGGCCCGCCCTGCTGCTCACCACCCGGGCCACCGCCGCGCTGGCCACCGGCACCGCCGCCGCCCTGGTGCTCGACAGCGACGAGGTACGCCAGGCCGTGGCGGAACACGCCGCGGCCGCGCTGACCGACGCCGACCGGGCCGGGCCGCTGCGCCCGGCCAACCCGGCGTACCTGATCTACACGTCCGGCTCCACCGGCCGGCCCAAGGGCGTGCTGGTGCCGCACCAGGGCATCGTCAACCGGCTGAGCTGGATGCAGCACGAGTACCGGCTCACGCCGGCCGACCGGGTGCTGCAGAAGACCCCGTCCGGCTTCGACGTCTCGGTGTGGGAGTTCTTCTGGGCCACCATCATCGGCGCCACCCTGGTGGTGGCCCGGCCCGAGGGGCACAAGGATCCCGCGTACCTGGCCGGACTGATCCGCACCGAGCAGATCACCACCCTCCACTTCGTCCCGTCCATGCTGCAGGCGTTCCTGGCCGAACCGGCCGCCGCCGGCTGCACCGGGCTGCGCCGGGTGATCTGCAGCGGCGAGGCGCTCCCCGCCGACCTGGCCGAGCGGTTCTTCACCACCCTCGACCCGGCCGGCGCGCACGGCATCGAGCTGCACAACCTGTACGGGCCCACCGAGGCGTCGGTCGACGTGACGTACTGGGCCTGCCCGCCGGGGGAGCGGACCGTGCCGATCGGGGCGCCGGTCTGGAACACCCGGCTGTACGTGCTGGACGCGTTCCTCCGGCCGGTGCCCCCGGGCGTGGCCGGCGAGCTCTACCTGGCCGGCGTGCAGCTGGCCCGCGGCTACCAGGGCCGGGCCGGGCTCACCGCGCAGCGGTTCGTCGCCGACCCGTTCGCCGCCGCGCTGGCCGCCACGGACCCGTCGGTCACGGCGGGGGAGCGGATGTACCGGACCGGGGACGTGGTGCGCTGGCGGGCCGACGGGGTGCTGGAGTACGTGGGCCGGACCGACCACCAGGTCAAAATCCGCGGCTTCCGGATCGAACTGGGCGAGATCGAGGCGACCCTCGCCGAGCATCCGTCGGTGGGGCAGTGCGTGGTCCTCGCCCGGGAGGACCAGCCGGGGGTGAAACGCCTCGTCGCGTACGTCGTAGCGGCCGCCGGGCAGCGGGTCGACGCGACCGTCCTGCGCGAGCACGTCGCCGGGCGGCTGCCCGAGTACATGGTGCCGGCGGCGGTGGTGGCCCTGGCCGGCCTGCCGGTGACCGCCAACGGCAAGCTCGACCGGGCGGCCCTGCCGGCCCCCGACTTCGCCGGGGTCAGCGCGGCCGGCCGGGCGCCGTCGGCGCCGCGCGAGGAACTGCTCGCCGGGCTCGTCGCCGAGGTGCTCGGGCTGCCCCGGGTCAGCGTCGACGACAGCTTCTTCGACCTCGGTGGGGACAGCATCGTCTCCATCCAGCTGGTCAGCCGGGCCCGCCAGGCCGGGTTGGAGCTGACCCCGCGCGAGGTGTTCACCCACAAGACGGTGGCGGCGCTGGCGACGGTGGCCCGGGAGGCGGCCGGCAGCGCCGCGACGGATCCCGACGCCGGCATCGGCGAGCTGCCGCTGACCCCGATCGTGCGCTGGTGGCTGGACCGGGCCGGCCCGCTGGGCGGGTTCCACCAGTCGGTGGTGGTGCCCGCGCCGGCCGGACTGACCGCCGACCGGCTGCGCGGCGCGGTGCAGGCGCTGCTCGATCACCACGACGCGCTGCGGATGCGGCTGGCCGGCCCGGCCGGGCAGCGGCGGCTGGTGATCGGTCCACGTGGCAGCGTGGCCGCAGCTGACCTGATCACGCCCGTGCCCGCCGCGGACACCGGCCCAGCCAGCGCGGACAACGGGTCCGATGTCGGCGGGACCGACGCCGATGGACCCGACCTGAGCGCGCTGGCCGAGGCGGCCCGGGCCGAGCTGGACCCGGTCGCCGGCCGGATGCTGCGGGTCGTCTGGTGCGACGCCGGCCCCGGCCGGCCCGGCCAGCTGCTGATCCTGGTGCATCACCTGGCCGTCGACGGCGTCTCCTGGCGGATCCTGCTGCCCGACCTGACCGCCGCGCTGGACGCCACCGCACCCGACGGGACGGCCGGCGAGGCCGCCACCGGCAGCCACACGCCCGGCACGTCGCCCCAACTCACCCCGGTCGGCACCTCGCTGCGGGAATGGGCGGAGCACCTGGTCCGGGACGCGCACAGCCCGGCCCGGCTGGCCGAGCTGCCACTGTGGACCAAGCTGCTCGACCAGCCGGAGCCGGCCCTGGCCGGGCGGCCGCTCGACCCGGCCCGCGACACCGTCGCCACCCTCGCGGAGCTGTCCGTCGAGCTGCCCACCGAGCACACCGAACCGTTGCTGACCGCCGTACCGGCGCTGTTCCACGCCCGGGTCGACGACGCGCTGCTGGCGGCGCTGGCCCTCGCGGTGGCCCGCCGGCGGCAGCGGCGCGGCCTGGGCGACGACCCGGCGGTGCTGGTGGACCTGGAGCGGCACGGCCGGGCCGACCACGTGCCGGGTGTCGACCTGTCCCGCACCGTCGGCTGGTTCACGAGCCTGGCTCCAGTCCGGCTCGATCCCGGGACGGTGGAGTGGGACCAGGTGCGCAACGGCGGTGCGGCCGTCGGAACCGCACTGAAGCGGGTCAAGGAGCAGCTGCGGGCCGCACCCGACGACGGCCTCGGCTACGGCCTGCTTCGACACCTGAACAGCGAGACCGCGGGCGTGCTGGCGGACCTGGCCGAGCCGCAGATCATGTTCAACCACCTCGGCCGGCTGGGCGGCGCCGAGGGCGGCGGTGCGCGGATCGGCGGCGGCGCGGACCCGGAGCAGCCCGTGGCGTACCCGATCGAGGTCACGAGCTGGACCGTCGACGGCACCGACGGGCCGCGACTCACCGCGGTGTGGCGCTGGCCGGGCGGGCTGCTGGATGACAACGACGTCCGTCAGCTCGCCGACGACTGGCGGACGGCCCTGGCCGGGATCGTGGCGTACGCCGCGGCGGGCGGAATCGGTGGGCACACCCCGTCCGACCTGACGCTGGCCTCGCTGTCCCAGGACGAGATCGACGAGTTCGAGGACGAACTGGAAGCGGAGTGGGGGTAACGTGGTGAAGCAGTCACGCGTCGAGGACATCCTGCCGCTGTCACCGTTGCAGCAGGGACTGCTGTTCCACGCGCTGTACGACGGAGCGGCGTCGGACCTCTACACCGTCCAGTTCGCCCTGGATCTGACCGGTCCGGTCGACGGCGACCGGATGCGCCGCGCGCTCGCCGCGATCCTGGCCCGGCACGCCAACCTGCGGGCCGGCATCCGGCAGCGCAAGACCGGGGAGTCGGTCGCCGTGGTGCCGCGCGAGATCACCCCGGCCTGGCAGGAGCACGACCTGACCGGCCACGCCGCGGCGGACCGGGACGACGAAGTGGCCCGGCTGCTCACCGCCGACCGGGCCGCCGGATTCGACCTGGCCCGCCCACCGCTGCTGCGCGCCGCGCTGATCCGGACCGGACCGGAGCGGGCCAAGCTGGTGCTCACCAACCACCACGTCCTGCTCGACGGCTGGTCGATGCCGCTGCTGGCCAGGGAACTCTTCGCGCACTACGTCGCCGGCGGGCACGACCGCACCCTGCCACCGGTCACCCCCTACCGCGACTACCTCGGCTGGCTCGAGCGGCAGGACCGGGCCGCCGCCGAGCGGGCCTGGCGAGACGCGCTGCGCGGGCTGACCGGGCCGACCCTGCTCGCGCCGGCCGACCCGGCGCGCCCGCCGGCCACCCCCGAACAGCTCACCGTGGCCCTGCCCGCCGAACTCACCGCCGGGCTGACCGCCGCGGCCCGCAAGCTCGGCGTCACCCTCAACACCGTGGTCCAGGGCGCCTGGGCGCTGCTGCTCGGCATCCTCACCGGCGACGACGACCTGGTCTTCGGCGCCACCGTCGCCGGCCGGCCGCCGGAGCTGCCCGGTGTCGAGTCGATGCTCGGCCTGTTCATCAACACGGTGCCGGTGCGGATCCGGCTCGACCCGGCCGAGTCGCTGGCCGCCCTGCTGGCCCGGGTGCAGGACGAGCAGTCGGCGCTGATGGCGCACCAGCACCTCGGCCTCGCCGACATCCGCCGGCTGGCCGGCACCGGCGACGGCGACCTGTTCGACACGCTGACCGTGTTCGAGAACTACCCCCTCGATCCGGCCGCGCTGGACCTGCCCGGCACCGGCCTGCGGGTCACCGCGGTCACCGGGCACGACGCCACGCACTACCCGTTGACCCTGGCCGTGCTGCCCGGGGAACAGCTCACCCTGCGCCTGGACCACCGGCCGGACCTGCTGGACGCGGCGGCCGCCCGGCGCATCGCCGACCGCCTGGTCCGCCTGCTCAGCCAGGTCGTCGACGCACCGCAGACCCCGGTCGCCGCGCTCGACGTGCTCGACGGCGCCGAGCGCGCCGCCGTGCTCGGCGACTGGGCCGCCGGACCGCCGCCCGTCCCGCCGCGCACCTTCCCTGAACTGTTCGCCGCCCAGGTCGCGGCCCGACCGCAGGCGCCGGCCCTGATCGGCGACGACACCATGTCGTACGCCGAACTGGACGCCGCCGCCGACCGGCTGGCCCGGCTGCTCGTCGACCGCGGCGTCGGCCCGGAGCGTGTGGTCGCCCTCGCCCTGCCGCGCAGCCCGGAACTGGTCACCGCCGCGCTCGCGGTGAGCAAGGCCGGCGGCGCCTGGCTGCCGGTCGACCCGGACTACCCGGCGGACCGGATCGCGTTCATGCTCACCGACGCCCGGCCGGTGCTGCTGGCCACGCGGACCGGGATCGACCTGCCCGACACCGGCGTGCCCCGGCTGCTACTCGACGAACCGGCCACCGTGGCGGACTGGGCGGCCCGGCCCACCGGCCCGGTCACCGACGCCGAGCGCGGCGCAGCGGTGCAGCCCGGGCACCCCGCCTACCTCATCTACACCTCCGGTTCCACCGGCCGGCCGAAGGGGGTGGTGGTCACCCACGCCGGCCTGTCCAGCTTCACCGCCGCGATCGTGGCCGGCTTCGACGTCGACCCCACGAGCCGGGTGCTGCAGTTCTCCTCGCCCAGCTTCGACGCGTCGGTCCTGGAACTCTGCGCCGCCTTCGGCGCCGGGGCGGCGCTGGTCGTACCGCCGCCGGGGCCGCTCGTCGGCGACGACCTGGCGGCCGTGCTGACCGGCCAGCAGGTGACCCACGCGCTCATCCCGCCGGCCGCGCTCGCCGGCCTGCCCACCGTGGCGCCGCCGGTGCTGCGCACCCTGGTGGTTGGCGGCGACGCCTGCGGCGAGGACCTGGTCGCCCGGTTCGCCCCCGGCCGGCGCATGGTCAACGCGTACGGGCCGACCGAGATCACCGTGGCCGCCACGCTCAGCGCGCCGCTGGTCCCCGGCGCCGGCGCCCCGCCGATCGGCGCCCCGGTCGCCGGTGCCCGCGCCTACGTCCTCGACCGGTTCCTGCGCCCGGTGCCGCCCGGCGTGCCCGGGGAGCTGTACATCGCCGGGGCCGGGCTGGCCCGTGGCTACCTGGACCGGTCGGCGCTGACCGCCGAGCGGTTCGTGGCGGACCCGTTCGCCGCCGAGCCGGGCGGGCGGATGTACCGCACCGGCGACCTGGTGCGCTGGCGCGCCGACGGGACGCTGGAGTTCGTCGGCCGGGCCGACGCCCAGGTGAAGATCCGGGGCTTCCGGGTCGAGCCGGGCGAGATCGAGGCGGTGCTGTCCCGCCACCCGGCCGTCGCGCAGGTCGCGGTCATCGCGCGGGAGGACCAGCCGGGCGTGAAGCGCCTGGTCGGGTACGTGGTCCCGGCCGCCGGCGCGTTGGTCGACCCGGCCGCGCTGCGGGCGCACGTCGGTGCCAGCCTGCCCGAGTACATGGTGCCGGCGGCCGTGGTCGGCCTGCCGGCGCTGCCGCTGACCCCGAGCGGGAAGCTGGACCGGCGGGCGCTGCCGGCCCCCGGGTTCACCGGCTCCGCTGGCGGCCGGGTCCCGGCCAACGGCCGCGAGGCCCTGCTCGCCGGGCTGTTCGCCGAGGTGCTCGGGCTGGACGCGGTGGGCGTCGACGAGAGCTTCTTCGACCTCGGCGGTGACAGTATCGTGTCGATCCAGTTGGTCAGCCGGGCCCGCAAGGCGGGGCTGTCGTTCAGCCCCCGGGACGTCTTCGTGCACCGGACGGTGGCCGGCCTCGCCGCCGCCGCCGCGGACGACGCCGTGCCGGTGCCCACCGACGACGGTACGGGTGAGGTGCCGCTGACCCCGATCGTGCACTGGCTGCGCGAGCGGGGCGGCCCGATCGACGGCTTTCACCAGTCGATGCTGGTGACCAGCCCGGCCGGGCTGCGGCCCGAGCAGCTGGTCGCCGCGGTGCAGGCGCTGGTCGACCACCATGACGCGCTGCGGCTGCGGCTGGTCCGCGACGCGGCGGGCGGCTGGCGGCAGGAGATCGGCCCGCGCGGCAGCGTGGCCGCGGCCGAGGTGGTGACCCGGATCGACGCGGCCGGGCTGGACGCCGACGAGCTGCGCGGGCTGGTCGAGGAGCAGGCCAAGGCGGTGCAGGCCCGGCTGGCCCCGGGTGAGGGGCGGATTCTGCAGGCGCTGTGGTTCGACGCCGGGGCCGACCGGCCCGGCCGGCTGCTGCTGGCCCTGCACCACCTGGTGGTCGACGGGGTGTCCTGGCGGATCCTGCTGCCCGACCTGGCCGCCGCCGCGCAGGCCGTCGCCGCCGGGCGTACCCCCGAACTGGAACCGGTGCGGACCTCGCTGCGCCGCTTCGCGGAGCACCTGGTCGCCGAGGCCGCGCGCCCGGAGCGGACCGTCGAGCTGGCCGGCTGGCTGGACCGGCTCGGCGTCGCCGAGACCCCGCTCGCGGGGCGGCCGCTCGACCCGGCCCGGGACATTGTGGACGCCGGCCGGCTGCTGACCGTCACCCTGCCCGCGGAGCGCACCACGCCGCTGCTGACCCGGGTGCCGGCGGCGTTCCACGGCCGGGTCAACGACGTGCTGCTCACCGCGCTCACCCTCGCGGTCACCCGGTGGCGGCGCCGGCGCGGCAGCCAGGAGGCGGGCCTGCTGGTCGACCTGGAGGGCCACGGCCGGGAGGAACTCGCCGCCGGCCTGGACCTGTCCCGGACCGTCGGCTGGTTCACCACCATGTACCCGGTCCGGCTCGACCTCGGCCGGCTCGACCTGGCCGAGGCGTTCGCCGGCGGCGCCGCCGCCGGGCGCGCGGTCAAGCGGGTCAAGGAACAGCTCCGCGCGGTGCCCGACAACGGCATCGGGTACGGCCTGCTCCGCTACCTCAACGCCGACACCGCCCGGCAGCTGGCCGACCGGCCGGCCGCGCAGATCGGCTTCAACTACCTCGGCCGGTTCGCCACCGCCGACGACGGGGACACCGCCTGGACGGTCGCGTCGGACGCTCGGGCCCTCGGCGGCGGTGCGGACGGTGCCCTGCCGGTGCCGCACGCCATCGAGGTCAACGCGGTCACCCGGGACCACGCCGACGGTCCCCGGCTGTCGGCGACCTTCTCCTGGCCGCAGACCCTGCTCGGCGAGGCGGACGTCCGCGAGCTGGCCGACGACTGGCTGGCCGCGCTGGACGCCCTGGTCACCCACGCCGCCACCCCCGGCGCGGGCGGGCACACCCCGTCCGACCTGCTGCTGCCCCTGTCCCAGGAGGAGATCGAGGCGATCGAGGCGGCCCAACCGGCCGCCAGCGACCTGCTGCCGCTGTCCACCCTGCAGGAGGGGCTGCTCTTCCACGCCCTGTACGACGGGCCGGACCGCGACGTCTACACCGTGCAGCTCTGCTTCGACCTGGCCGGTGAGCTGGACACGGCAGCCCTGCGCGGTGCCGCCGACGCCCTGCTGGCCCGGCACGCCAACCTGCGGGCCGCGTTCCGCCAGCGCCCGTCCGGCGAGTCGGTGCAGGTCGTGGTGGACGGGCTCCGGGCCGGCTGGCGGGCGCACGACCTGCGGGAGTTGGCCGGCGCGGAGCAGGCCGACCGGGTCCGCGAGCTGCTCGCCGCCGACCGGGCCGAGGGCTTCGACCTGACCCGCCCGCCGCTGCTGCGGTTCACCCTGCTGCGGCTGGCCGACACCGCACACCGGCTGGTGCTCACCAACCACCACATCCTGCTCGACGGCTGGTCGGTGCCGACGCTGATGCGGGAGCTGCTGGCCCTGTACGCCGCCGGCGGCGACGACCGGCAGCTGCCCCGGGTGGCGCCCTACCGCGACTACCTGGCCTGGCTCGGCGCGCAGGACCGGGCGACCGCGGAGCGGGCCTGGGCCGAGGCCCTCGCGGGCCTGGCCGAGCCGACCCTGCTCGCCCCGGCCGACCCGGCCCGGGCCCCGGAGCTGCCCGACCGGCTTGTCCTCGACCTGCCGGCCGAGCTGACCGCCGACCTGCAGGCGCAGGCCCGGCGGCACGGCGTCACCCTCAACACCATCCTGCAGGGCGCCTGGGGGGTGCTGCTCGGCGCGCTGACCGGACGTGGCGACGTGGTGTTCGGCGGCACGGTCTCCGGCCGCCCGCCGGAGATCGCCGGCGTGGAGACCATGGTCGGGCTCTTCATCAACACCCTGCCGGTCCGGCTGCGGCTGGACCCGGCCGAGCCGGTCGCCCGAATGCTGCTGCGCCTGCAGGACCAGCAGTCCGCGCTGATGGCCCACCAGCACCTGCCGCTCACCGAGGTGCAGCGGCTGGCCGGGCACGGGGAACTCTTCGACACCCTGGTGGTCTTCGAGAACTACCCGCTCGACCCGAAGCTGCTGGCCCTGCCCGGCACCGGGCTGCGGCTGACCGGGGTCTCCGGCCGGGACGCCACTCACTACCCGCTCACCGTCACCGCGATCCCCGGCGAGCGGCTGCGGCTGCAGTTGGACCACCGCACCGCCCTGTTCCCGGCCGACGCGGCGCAGCGCCTCGCCGACCGGCTGCTGCGGCTGCTGACCACCGTCGCCGCCGACCTGGACACCCCGGTCGGCCGGTTGGACGTCCTCGACCCGGCCGAGCGGCGGCTGGTGCTGGCCGACTGGAACGACACCACCCGGCCCGAGCCGGCGCTGACCGGCGGGGTGGCCGCCCGGTTCGCCGCGCAGGCCGCCCGCACCCCGGACCAGGTGGCCGTCCGCGCCGCCGACGGCGCCACGCTGACCTACCGGGAACTCGACGCCCGGGCCAACCGGCTGGCCCAGCACCTGCTGGCGCTCGGCGTCGCCGCCGAGCACCGGGTCGCCCTGCTCCAGGAACGCTCGGTCGACCAGGTGGTGTCGGTGCTGGCCATCCTCAAGGCCGGCGCCGCGTACGTGCCGCTGGACCCGCGCTACCCGGCCCACCGGTTGACCCACATCGCCGCCGACACCGCCAGCTCGGTGCTGCTCACCGACCGGGCCATGGCCGGCCTGCGGTTCGACCACGACCTGACCGTGGTGACCGTCGACGGCGACGCCGCCGCCGAGATCGCCGCCCGGCCGGACGCCGACCCGGCCCGGCCTGCCCACCCCCGGCAGCTCGCCTACGTCATGTACACCTCCGGGTCGACCGGCACCCCCAAGGGCGTCGCGGTCACCCAGTACGACGTGCTCAGCCTCGCCGCCGACCGGTGCTGGCGGACCGACCGGCAGCGCCGGGTGCTGCTGCACTCGCCGCTGGCCTTCGACGCCTCGACGTACGAGCTGTGGGTGCCGCTGCTGAACGGCGGTGAACTGGTCGTGGCCCCGCCCGGTGAGCTGAGCATGGACGACCTGCGAGCCGTCCTCACCGGCGGCCAGGTGACCGCGCTGTGGCTGACGGCCGGCCTGTTCCGGCTGCTGGCCGAGGAGACCCCGGAGGCGTTCGCCAAGGTCCGTGAGGTCTGGACCGGCGGCGACGTGGTGCCCGCGCCGATGGTGCGCCGGGTGCTTGCCGCCTGCCCGGGCCTCGTGGTCGGCGACGGCTACGGCCCGACCGAGACCACCACGTTCGCCTCGCACCACCTGATGCACGCCGTGGCCGAGGTGCCGGACTCGGTGCCGATCGGCCGGCCGCTGGACAACATGCGGCTGTACGTGCTGGACGACTACCTGCGCCCCACCCCACCCGGGGTGGCCGGTGAGCTGTACATCGCCGGCGCCGGGCTGGCCCGCGGCTACCTGAACCGGCCGCGGCTGACCGCGGAGCGGTTCGTGGCGAACCCGTTCGGCGCGGCCGGCACCGGTGACCTCGGCTCCCGGATGTACCGGACGGGAGACGTGGTCCGCTGGCGGCCCGACGGCAGCCTGGAGTTCGTCGGCCGCGCCGACGAGCAGGTGAAGATCCGTGGCTTCCGGATCGAGCTCGGCGAGATCGAGGCGGTGCTGGCCCGCGACCCCGGCCTGGGGCAGGTGGCCGTGGTGGTCCGCGAGGACCGGCCCGGCGACAAGCGGCTGGTCGCCTATGTCGTACCGGCCGCCGGCGCGGCGCCGCCGGACCCGGCCGTGCTCCGCGCGCACGCCGCCGCGGTGCTGCCGGAGTACATGGTTCCCGCCGCCGTGGTGGTGCTGGCCGCCCTGCCGCTGACCGGCAACGGCAAGGTGGACCGGCGGGCCCTGCCGGCGCCCGACTACGCGGCCGGCTCCACCCGGCGGGCGCCGCGCACCCCGCAGGAGGAGGTGCTCTGCGGGCTCTTCGCCGACGTGCTCGGCCTGCCCGAGGTCGGCATCGAGGACAGCTTCTTCGCCCTGGGCGGCCACTCCCTGCTGGCCACCCGCCTGGTCAGCCGGATCCGCACCGCGCTCGGCGCGGAACTGGCCATCCGGGACCTGTTCGAGTCGCCCACCGTGGCGGGGCTCGCCGCCCGGCTCGGCGGCGCGAAGCAGGCGCGCCGGGCGTTGGCGCCGATGCCCCGGCCGGAGCGGATCCCGCTGTCGTACGCGCAGAACCGGCTCTGGTTCATCAACCGGCTCTCCGGCGCCGACTCCCCGTACAAGATCCCGATCCTGCTGCGGCTGACCGGCGACCTGGACGTGGCCGCGCTGCGCGCCGCCCTGCGCGACGTGCTCGAACGCCACGAGAGCCTGCGCACGATCTACCCGGACGCCGACGGCGACCCGTACCAGGTGATCCTGACCGCCGACGCGGCCTGCCCGCCGATCACCGTGGAGGCCGTCGACCCGGCCGAGGTACGCGAGCTGATGCTCGCCGAGACCCGGCGCGGGTTCGACCTGGCCGTCGACCCGCCGCTGCGGGCCCGGCTGTTCGACCTCGGCGGCGGCGAGTACTTCCTGCTGCTCGTGCTGCACCACATCGCCGGTGACGGCTGGTCGATGGCCCCGCTGGGCCGGGACTTCTCCGCCGCGTACGCCGCGCGGGTCGCCGGGCGGGCGCCGGAGTTCCCCCCGCTGCCCGTGCAGTACGCCGACTACGCGCTCTGGCAGCGCGCGGTGCTCGGCGACGAGTCCGACCCCGACAGCGCCATCGCGGAGCAGGTGCGGTTCTGGCGGGACACGCTGGCCGGCGCGCCGGACGAGCTGACCCTGCCGGCCGACCGGCCGCGCCCGCCGGTCGCCAGCCACCAGGGCGGGATGCTCGGCTTCGTCGTCGAACCGGCGCTGCACGAGCGGCTCAACGCGCTGGTGCACGCCACCGGGGCCAGCCTGTTCATGGTGTTCCAGGCGGCCCTGGCCGCGCTGCTCACCCGGCTCGGCGCCGGCACCGACGTGCCGATCGGCAGCCCGATCGCCGGCCGCACCGACGACGCCGTCGACGAGCTGGTCGGCATGTTCGTCAACACGCTGGTGCTGCGCACCGACACCACCGGCAACCCCACCTTCCGGCAGCTGCTGGACCGGGTCCGCGAGGCCGACCTGGCCGCGTACTCGCACCAGGACACCCCGTTCGAGCGGCTGGTCGAGGTGCTCAACCCGCCCCGGTCGATGGCCCGCAACCCGCTGTTCCAGGTCATGCTGGTGCTGCAGAACAACGCCACGGTGGACCTGGACCTGCCCGGCCTGCGGGTCGTGGTGGACAACGTCGGGGCGCACGCCGCCCAGTTCGACCTGTCCATCGACCTCACCGAACGGCCGGCGGGCGCCGGCGGCATCGACGGCCGGCTGGACTACAGCCGCGACCTGTTCGACGAGACCACCGCCGAGCGGATCCTCGCCGGGTTCCTCCGCATGCTGGAGGCCGCCGTCGCCACCCCGGACGCGCCGATCGGCGCCGTCGACGTGGTCGGCCCGGCCGAACGGCAGCGGATGCTCGTCGACTGGAACGCCACCGGCCGGCCGGTGCCCGGCGAGGACCCGGTGACCCTGATCCGGGCGGTGGCCGCCGCGCGGCCCGACGCGGTCGCGGTGACGGACCCGCGGCAGACCCTCACCTACGCCGGGCTGATCGCCCGCGCCGACGAGCTGGCCGCCCGGCTGCGCGCCGCCGACGCCGGGCGGGGCTCCCTGGTCGCGCTGCTGACCGACCGGGGCGCCGACGCGATCACCGGGGTGCTGGCCGCGCTCACCGCCGACGGCGCCTACCTGCCGCTGGATCCGCGCTCGCCGGTGGCCCGCAACGCTGACCTGCTGGTCGACAGCGGCACTCGCTGGCTGCTGGTCGACCAGGCGCACGAGGCGCTGGCCGCCGAGGTGGTCGCCGCCGCCGGTGTCCCGGTCACCGTCCTGCCGCTGGCCCAGGCCGGCCCGCCGGTCGGGTCCGCGCCGCTGGCCGCCGGCCTGGCCGACCTGGCGTACGTCATCTTCACCTCCGGCTCCACCGGCCGGCCCAAGGGCGCCATGGTGCACCGGCGGGGGATGCTCAACCACCTGCTGGCCAAGGTGGAGGACCTGGACCTCACCGAGGCGGACGTGGTGGTGCAGAATGCCGCGCTCACCTTCGACGTCTCGGTCTGGCAGATGCTCTCCTCGCTGCTCACCGGCGGCAGCGTCGACGTGGTCGACGACGATACCGCGTTGGACCCGGGCGCCCTGTTCGGCCGGGTCCAGCGGCACGGGGTGACCATCCTCGAGGTGGTGCCGTCGCTGCTGCGCACCGCGCTGGACGCCTGGGACGCCGGCGCCCCGGTGCCCGAGCTGCCGAAGCTGCGCTGGCTGCTGGTCACCGGCGAGGCGCTGCCGCCGCAGCTGTGCCACCGCTGGCTCGCCCGATTCCCGGGGATCCCGCTGCTCAACGCGTACGGGCCGACCGAGTGCTCCGACGACGTGACGCACGCGGTCATCGCCACCCCGGCCGACGCCGACGCGGACCGGGTGCCGATCGGCCGGGCCATCCGCAACACCCAGCTGTACGTGCTCGACGCCAACCTGCAGCCGGTGCCGCCTGGGGTGCCGGGCGAGCTGTGCGTCGGCGGCGTCGGGGTCGGTTTCGGCTACCTGGGCGACCCGCGCCGCACCGCCACCGTGTTCGTCGCCGACCCGTTCGCCGACCGGCCCGGCGCCCGCCTCTACCGCACGGGCGACCGGGTCCGCTACCGCCCCGACGGGCAGCTGGAGTTCCTCGGCCGCAACGACGACCAGGTCAAGATCCGCGGCCAGCGGATCGAGCTGGGCGAGGTCGAGGCGGCGCTGCGGGCCGCGGCCGGGGTGACCGCCGCCGCCGTTGCGGTGAACACCGACCCGGCCGGCACCAACCGCCTCGTCGGGTACGTCGTCGGCGACACCGACCCGGAGGCGGTCCGTGACCACGTGGCCGCCCGGCTGCCGGACGCCATGGTGCCCTCGGTGGTGGTCCGGCTGGACGCGTTGCCGCTGAGCGCCAACGGCAAGGTCGACCGCAAGGCGCTGCCTTCGGTGGACTTCGGCTCGGCCGGCGGGCGGGCCGCCCGCACCCCGCAGGAGGAGCTGCTCTGCGGTGTCTTCGCCGACGTGCTCGGGGTGGCCCGGGTCGGCGTGGACGACGACTTCTTCGCCCTTGGCGGCCACTCGCTGCTGGCCACCCGGATCGTCAACCGGATCCGCGCGGTCTTCGGCGTGGAGCTGCCGATCCGGGCGGTCTTCGAGACCCCGACCGTCGCCGGCCTCGCCGCGCGGCTGCTGGCCGGCGGGGAGAGCCGCCCGCCGCTGCGCCCCGGGCCGCGTCCGGAGCTGGTGCCGGTGTCCTACGCCCAGCGGCGGCTGTGGTTCCTCAACCGCTTCGACGACTCCGACGTCAGCTACAACGTGCCGCTGGCGCTGCGGCTGCACGGCGACCTGGACCGGGCCGCGCTGCAGGCCGCGCTGGCCGACGTGACGGCCCGGCACGAGACGCTGCGCACCGTCTTCGTCGAGGTCGACGGCGAGCCGTACCAGCGGGTCCTCGACCCGGCGGCGGCGGTGCCCACGCTGGCCGAGCACGACGTCGCCGAGGCGGACCTGCCCGCCGCGCTGGCCGCCGCGATCGGGCACCGGTTCGACCTGGCCGGCGAGCCGCCGCTGCGCGCCGACCTGTTCCGGCTCGCCGCCGACGAGCACGTTCTGCTGCTGCTGATGCACCACATCGCCAGCGACGGGCAGTCGGCCGGGCCGCTCTCGGCCGACCTGGCCGCCGCGTACACCGCCCGGCGGGCCGGCCGGGCGCCCGACCTGCCCGCCCTGTCGGTCCAGTACGCGGACTTCGCGCTCTGGCAGCGTGCCGTGCTGGGCGCGGAGACCGACCCGGACAGCCTGGTCAGCCGGCAGACCGGCTACTGGGCGCAGACCCTCGCCGGGCTGCCCGAGCAGCTGGAGCTGCCGGTCGACCGGCCCCGCCCGGCGGTGTCCAGCCGGCGCGGTGGCAGCGTCACCTTCGAGGTGCCGGCCGACCTGCACGCCCGGCTGACCGACCTGGCCCGACAGCGGCAGGCGAGCCTGTTCATGGTGGCCCAGGCCGCCCTGGCCGCCCTGCTCACCCGGCTCGGCGCGGGGGACGACGTGCCGCTGGGCACCCCGATCGCCGGCCGGGTCGACGAGGCCGTCGACGGGCTGATCGGGTTCTTCGTCAACACCCTGGTGCTGCGCACCGACACCTCCGGCGACCCGACCTTCGGTGAACTGCTGGACCGGGTCCGGGCCACCGACCTGGCCGGGTACGCCCACGCGGACGTGCCGTTCGAGCGGCTGGTCGAGGTGCTGAACCCGGCCCGGTCGGTGGCCCGCCACCCGCTGTTCCAGGTCGTGCTGGCGGTGCACAACCACGCCCGCCTCGACGTGACGCTGCCCGGCCTGCGGGTGTCCGGGCTGTCGGCGGGCACCGGCGGGGCCAAGTTCGACCTGAACGTCAGCCTCGCCGAGCAGGTGGACGACGCCGGCGCCCCGGCCGGGCTGGCCGGCCGGATCGAGTACAGCGCCGACCTGTTCGACCACGGCACCGTCGAGCGGATCGCCGACCGGCTGCGCGCCATGCTCGCCGCGCTCGCCGCCGACCCGGACCAGCCGATCGGCGCGGTGGACCTGCTCACCGGGCCGGAACGCGAGCAGGTGCTGGTGACCTGGAACGACACCGCCGCCCCGGTGCCGGCGGCCACCCTGCCGGAGCTGTTCGCCGCGCAGGTCGCCCGTACCCCGGACGCGCCGGCCCTGGTCGACGCGGACACCGAGCTGAGCTACGCCGAGCTGGACGCGTACAGCAACCGGCTGGCCCGGCTGCTGATCGCGCGGGGCGTCGGTCCGGAGCGGTTCGTCGCGGTGGCCCTGCCCCGCTCGGCCCGGCTGGTCGGCTGGCTGCTCGCGGTGCTCAAGGCCGGCGGCGCGTACGTGCCGGTCGACCCGGCCTACCCGGCGGACCGGATCGCCTTCATGCTCGCCGACACCGCGCCCGCGCTGCTGCTCACCGACACGGCCACGGCCGCCGAGCTGCCGGGCGGGGTGCCGCGGCTGCTGGTGGACGACTGCGACCCGGACGGCTTCCCGGCCGAACCGGTCACCGACACCGACCGGGTCGCGCCGCTGCGGCTCAACAACCCCGCGTACGTCATCTACACCTCCGGCTCGACCGGCCGGCCCAAGGGGGTGGTGATCGAGCACCGCTCGCTGACCGATTACCTCACCTTCGCCGGCGGCGACTACCAGGGCGTACGCGGCAGCGCGCTGCTGCACTCGTCGATCTCGTTCGACCTCAGCGTCACCGGCATGTGGGTGCCGCTGACCGTCGGCGGCACGGTGCACGTCGCCGGCCTGGACGACGACCCCGCGACCCGGGAACGGCTGGGCCGGCACGCCTGCACCTTCCTGAAGGCCACTCCCAGCCACCTGCGGCTGCTGGCCGCGCTGCCGGACGACTACGCCCCGACCGCTGAGCTGCTGCTCGGTGGGGAGCTGCTGCTCGGCGAGGTGGTCGACGAGTGGCGCCGGGAGCACCCGGGCGTGGCGGTGTACAACATGTACGGCCCGACCGAGACCACGGTCAACTGCACCGAGTACCGGATCGCACCGGGTGCGGTGATCCCGCCCGGCCCGCTGCCGATCGGCGGTCCGCTGGCCAACACCCGGCTGTACGTGCTCGACGCCCGGCTGCGGCCGGTGCCGCCCGGCGTGCCGGGTGAGCTGTACGTCGCCGGTGGCGGCCTGGCCCGCGGCTACCTGGCCCGCCCGGGCCAGACCGCCGGGAAGTTCGTGGCCGACCCGTTCGGCGCGCCCGGCACCCGGATGTACCGCACCGGCGACATCGTGCGGTGGACCGACACCGGCGAGCTGATGTTCCTGCGCCGGGTCGACGACCAGGTCAAGCTGCGCGGGTTCCGGATCGAGCTGGGCGAGATCGAGGCGGTGCTGGCCGGCCACGACGACGTGGCCCGCTGCGCGGTGATCGTCCGCGAGGACCGCCCCGGCGACCAGCGGCTGGTCGGGTACGTCGTACCGACCCCCGGCCGGAGTCCGCAGCCGGCCGAGCTGCGCGCCACGGTCGCCGCGGCGATGCCGGAGTACATGGTGCCGGCGGCCGTGGTGGTGCTGGCCGAGCTGCCGCTGACCCCGAACGGCAAGCTGAACCGGGGTGCCCTGCCGGTGCCGGACGCGGCCGACACGGGCGCCGGCGCGCAGCGGCGCGCCCCGCGCAGCCACCGGGAGCGGGTGCTGTGCGGGCTGTTCGCCGAGGTGCTCGGCGTACCCGAGGTGGGCATCGACGACGCCTTCTTCGACCTGGGCGGGCACTCGCTGCTGGCCACCCGGCTGATCAGCCGGGTCCGCGCCACCTTCGAGGTGGACCTGGCCCTGCGTACGCTGTTTGAGGCGCCGACGGTGGCCGAGCTGGCCGACCGGCTCGACACCGCCGACGACGACGGCCGCAGCGCCTTCGACGTGCTGCTGCCGCTGCGCCGGCACGGCGCCCGGCCGCCGCTGTTCTGCGTCCACCCGGCCAGTGGCTTCAGCTGGTCCTACTCCGGCCTGATGGGGCACCTCACCGACCGGCCGATCTACGGTCTGCAGTCGCGGGGCCTGGCCGAGCGCGCCGAACTGCCGGGCAGCGTCGGGCAGATCGCCGAGGACTACCTGGCCCGGATCCGGGAGGTCCAGCCGGCCGGCCCGTACCACCTGCTGGGCTGGTCGTTCGGCGGGCTGATCGCGCACGAGATCGCCGCCCGGCTGCGGGCCGACGGCGAGCAGGTGGCGCTGCTGGCGCTGCTGGACTCGTTCCCGAAGACCGAGGCGGAGCGGGCCGAGCCGGGCATCCTCAACCGGACCGAGTTCCTGGCCGGGATGCTGCAGCTGGCCGGCTACCCGGCCGACGCTGCCGCCGAGCAGGTCGACGAGGAGCAGGTCGCCGAGCTGCTCAGCCGCAACGAGGGGGTGCTCGGCCGGCTGGAGGCCCGGCATATCACCGCCCTGTACGAGGTGTTCGCCAACAACTCCCGGCTGGCCCGGGAGCACCGCCCGGGGCACGTCGACCTCGACGCGCTGCTGTTCGTCGCCACCCGCGACCGGGCACCCGGGGCGGACCCGCGGGCCGCCTGGCGGCCACACCTGTCCGGCGGCGTGCGGACGCACGACGTCGACTGCCAGCACAACGACATGACCCAGCCGGAACCCCTGGCCGCCATCGGCCGGGTGCTGGCCGAGCGGCTGAGCGCGATCGACACCGAGCGAGAGGGAGAAACGCGATGAGCAGCAACCCGTTCGAGAACGAGGAGGGCCGGTACGTGGTGCTGGTCAACGACGAGGGGCAGCACTCGCTGTGGCCGTCGTTCGTGCCGGTGCCCGACGGCTGGCACACCGCCTTCGGCGACGACAGCCGGCAGGCCTGCCTCGACTACGTCGAGCGCGAGTGGACCGACATGCGCCCGAAGAGCCTGATCGCCGCGATGGCCGCCGACGGCGCCGCCGCGGCCCGTTAGGAGGACCGGATGGAGCAGCGCACCGCGCTGGTCACCGGCGGCTCGCGCGGCATCGGCCGCGCGGTGGCGCTGCGACTGGCCGAGGACGGGTACGACGTGGCGTTCTGCTACCGCAGCGGCGGAGAGGCGGCGGCGGAGGCGGCCGACGCGATCAAGCAGCGGGGGGTGCGCTGCTTCCACGCCCTCTGCGACGTGGCCGACCCGGACGCGGTGACCGCGTTCGTCGCCGCCGCCGAGGCGGAGCTCGGACCGGTGGAGGTGCTGGTCAACAGCGCCGGCATCGTCCGGGACAAGCCGTTGGTGCTGATGCCGTTCGCTGACTGGGCGGCGGTGCTGGACACCAACCTCACCGGCACCTTCAACTTTTGCCGGACCGTGGTGTTCGGCTTCATGAAGCGCAAGCGCGGCACCGTCATCAACATGTCCTCGGTGGCCGGGGTGTACGGCAACGCCACCCAGGCCAACTACTCGGCCAGCAAGGGCGGGATCAACGCGATGAGCCGCGCCCTGGCCAAGGAGTTGGGCCCGTACGGGGTGCGGGTGAACGTGGTGGCGCCCGGGTTCATCGAGACGGACATGACCGCCGCGCTGTCCGAGAAGGCCAAGGCGAAGGCGGTCGGCATGATCCCGCTGCGCCGGCTCGGCCAGCCGGCCGACGTCGCGGAGCTGGTGTCCTTCCTGGCCTCCGACCGGGCCGGGTACGTCACCGGCCAGGTGCTGCAGGTCGACGGCGGGATCGTGCTCTGACGACCCGAGCCGACCTTAAGCCGGCCTCGAGCCGGCACCGGTGCAATACGGACAGCGAATCGGAGAGGAGGGCCATGAGCCGCAGTTTCGCCGCACCCCTGGACGCGGTCGACGAGGTGCGAACGAGCGCCGACGGCATCACGGCGACCAAGCGGATCGTGGCCACCGACCCGTACCTGGCGGGCCACTACCCCGGCTTTCCCATCTACCCGGGAGTGTTCACCGTGGAGACGGTCCACCAGGCGGCCCGCCGGGCCGTCGAGGCCAGCCGCGGCCCGGACGTCCGGGTGGAGCTGGCCGCGGTGCGGTCGGTGCGGTTCAAGGCGCCACTGCTGCCCGGTGACCTGCTCACCGTGAGCTGCCAGCTGCGCGACGACCCGAACGACCCGCGCCGGGTCCGGGTGGTCGCCGACTGCCGCCGCGGCGACGGCGCGGCCAGCGCCAAGGTCACCCTGGAGCTGCGCGTGCGGTCGGGGGCGACCGATGCTTGAGTACGCCGACCTCACCGCGATCCTGCCGCACCGGCACCCGATCCTGCAGGTGGACCGGGTCCTCGAGGTGGAACCCGGGCGGCGCATCGTGGCGACCAAGGCGGTCACCGGCACCGAGCCGTGCTTCGCCGGTCTCGCCGAGGGACTGCCGCAGTCCGCGTACGCCTATCCGGCGGCGCTGATGGTGGAGTCGCTCGGGCAGGCCGGGGCGGTGCTCTGGCTGCTCTCCGCCCGGGCCACCGGCGAGACGCCGGAGGGCACCCTCGTCTTCGGCGCGGCCCGGGACTTCGAGTTCCTCGGCGCCGCGTACCCGGGCGACGTCCTGCGCCACGAGGTGGTGGTGGAGTCGCTCAAACCCAACAGCGCGGTCATGCGCGGCGAGACCTGGGTCGGTGAGCGGCGGATCGCCGTCGTCGGCTCGATGCTCGCGGTCGCCCGGCCGGACACCGAACTGGCCGCCGGGCCGACCGGCTGAGCCATCCAGTCACACCAGAGAAGGGAAGGCAGCACGATGACCCAGGTCATGAGCAACCGGATGAACGAGTTGCGCGAGATCGTCGCCGAGGTGCTCGAGGTGGAGCCCGAGGAGATCACCGAGACCAGCCACTTCGTCGACGACCACGAGGCGGACTCGCTGCGGGCGATCGAGATCCTGGCCCGGCTGGAGAAGATGTACAAGATCGAGATTCCGCAGACCGAGCTGCCCAAGATGGAGAACCTGCGCGCCGTCTACGACGTCGTCAAGCAGTACGCCGGCTGGCAGGACTGACCCACGTGACCGCCCCGGTCCCGCCGCGGGCAGCCACCGCCTGGTGGTCCCGCGGCGGGCGAGGCTCGGAGGTACGCCGTGACCTGGTATCCCGTCGTCGAGGCCGAGTGCCATGGCGAACGCCTTGCCGTGTACCGCGGTCCGGGCAGCGGCCCGGCGCTGGTGCTCGCGCACGGCATGGAGGACTCCTGGCACACCTGGCAGCCGTTCCTCGACGCGCTGGGCGCTGACCTCCCCTTCACCCCCTACGCCCTCGACCTGCCCTGGCGCGCCGGCGCCGAGTACGACTGGGTGCACCGCACCAGCCCCGCAACGCTGCTGCGGCACGCCCTGGCCCTGCTCCCCGAACCGCCCGCCCTACTGGTGGGCCATTCGTTCGGGGCGAACGCGGTGCTGGAACTCCTCGCCGCAGCCGAACTGCCCGCGGCGGACGGTGTCGTGCTGCTCGCCCCGTACTTCCGGCCCCTCGACGACCCGGTCAGCTGGCAGCTCTTCGACCGGGAACTCGCCCGGTTCCGCGCCGTGATCGGCGAGGGACTCCGGCTCCGGCTGGGCCGGCGGCGGCACACCCTGGACCCGGACCTGGTCGACACCATGGTCGCGAAGGCCCTCGACCGGGTCGGCCCGCTCGGCTTCGTCGCCCTGCTCCGCCAGTTCATCACGACCGCCGATCTCGGACTCGACACCGTCACGGTGCCCACCCTGGTGGTCACCGGCGCGCTCGACCCGGCCCTCGCCGGCGCCCGCACCGAGGCGCTGCGCCGGGCGATGCCGGTGGCGTCCGTGCACACCAGGTCCGACGGCGGTCACTTCTGCCACCTGGAGCAGGCCGCCGCGGTGACCGCGGAGATCCGGCGGTTCCTCGCGGCGCTGCCCACCCCGACCGTCGCCTGACCCCGAGGAGACCCCCTGACATGCGTAAGCCTCCCCGGCTCTACTTCTCGTTCCGCAGCCCGCGCAGCTGGCTCGCCGTACGCCAGCTCACGGAACGCTGGCCGGAAGCGCCGGACGCCATCACCTTCGTGCCGCACTGGGTGCCGGAGGACGGGCTGCGCGCCGCGTTGGCCGAGGCGGACTCGAGCTTCCTGGACACCCCGATCAGCCGGGCGAAGCACGAGTACCTGCTGACCGACACCAACCGGCTGGTGCACCGGCTCGGGTACCGGATGGTGTGGCCGGCCGACATGGACGTCGACTGGGCGGTGCCCCACCTGGCCTGGCTGTACGCCCGCCAGCAGGGGCGCGCCTGGGAGTTCTACCAGGCGGCGGTCCGCGCCCGGTGGGAGCAGGGCGAGAACATCAGCGACCCGGGCGTGCTGGCCGGCCTGGCCACCGAGGCGGGGATCGATCCGGCCGCGGCGATCGGCGCCGCGGCCGACCCGAGCCTGCGCGAGGCGGCGGTGCAGGCCCTGGCCGGCGCGTACGACGATGACATCTTCGCGGTGCCGTACTTCATCGTGGGCCGGCACCGGTTCTGGGGCCTGGAGCGGCTGGACGGCTTCCTCGACGCCCTGCACGCCGCAGGGGTACGCCGGTGACCGTGCTGGCCCCGGTCCAGCCGGCCGCGACCGGCGGCGGCCGCACCGTGCTGCTCGGCACGGTCTCCTCCGACGCGCACACCTGGAACCTGGTCTACCTGCAACTGCTGCTCGAGGAGGCCGGGCACCGGGTGATCAACCTGGGTGCCTGCGTGCCGGAGGAGCTGTTCGCCGCCGAGTGCCGCCGGAACAACCCCGACCTGGTGGTGGTCTCCAGCGTCAACGGGCACGGCTGCACCGACGGCAAACGGCTGGCCGCCGTGCTGCGCGCCGACCCGGCCCTGGCCGACGTGCCGATCGTCATCGGCGGCAAGCTGGGCGTCGACGGCAGCCTGACCGGGGCACAGGTCGCCGAGCTGTTCGCCGCCGGCTACACGGCCGTCTTCGACGACGGAGCCGACCGGGACCGCTTCCTGGAGTACCTCGGCCGGCTCGAACTCGTCGCGGCGGACCGGCCGGCATGACCGAGCGGAGCGCCGCCGGGATGCCGCGCGGTCCGTTCGCCGCGGCCGTCGCCGCCGCCCGGGCGCGGGGCGAGCTGGTCGTGCAGCCCCGAATGGGCTTCGGCGACCCGGCCACCATGCGCGCCGGGCTGGACGCGGTGGCGCGGGCCCGGGCGGCGACCGCGGCCACCGTCACGCTGGACAGCTACACCCGGGTCGGTGACCACGCGGCTGCCCGGCGCGCGCTGGCCGACGGATCACCCCTGAACGGGTATCCGATCGTCGACCACCCCCCGGAGGTGACCCGCTGGGTGCTCGCCGCCGCGCACCGGCACGACGTGCCGGTGCAGGTGCGGCACGGCTCGGCACGGCCCGAGCAGATCTTCGCCGCCCTGCTGCGGACCGGCGTGGACGCGACCGAGGGCGGCCCCGTCTCGTACTGCCTGCCCTACAGCCGGGTGCCGCTTCGGGACGCGGTCGACAGCTGGGCGCGCTGCTGCGCCGGCTACACCCGGCTGCGGGACCTCGGCGTCGAACCGCACCTGGAGAGCTTCGGTGGCTGCCTGCTCGGGCAGCTCTGCCCGCCCAGCCTGTTGCTTGCCGTGGCCGTGCTGGAGGGCATGTTCTTCCGGCAGCACGGGCTGCGCAGCGTCTCGCTGAGCTACGCCCAGCAGACCTCGCCCGAGCAGGACGAGGAGGCGCTGGCCGCGCTGCGCCGGCTGATCGACGAACTGCTGCCCGACCTGGACAGTCACGTGGTGCTCTACACCTACATGGGGGTCTATCCACGGACCACCGAGGGGGCGTTGCGGCTGCTCGGCACCGCCGCCCGGCTGGCGGTACGCGGCGGAGCGGCCCGCCTGATCGTGAAGACCCCGGCCGAGGCGCACCGCATCCCGACGGTCGAGGAGAACGTGGCCGCGCTGGAGCACGCCGCCCGGGTCGCCGCCGTCGAGCAGCCGGCCCCGGCCGAGGTACCGGACACCGGCATCTACGCCGAGGCGCGGACCCTGATCGAGGCGGTGCTGGAGCTCAGCGAGGACGTGGGCGTCGCCCTCCGCCGTGCCTTCGCCCGCGGCTACCTCGACATCCCGTACTGCCTGCACCCGGACAACGCCGGACAGGCCCGCGGCTACATCAGCGACCGGGGCCGACTGGCGTGGTCCCGGGCCGGCCGGATGCCGGTGACCGTCGACCGGTCGGCCGCCGGGCGGCCGGTGGAGATGACCAGCGACGGGCTGCTCGCCGCGCTGTCGTACGTGGCTGGCCGATACGACTCGGTCCCGCCGCCGGTGGTCGGGCCCGGGCCCACCACGGCCCTGCCGGCCACGGAGTTCATCCGTCAGCGGGCTCAGGAACGGTCGTACCATGACCGTCCATGACCCGTTCCACACCGATCGTGCCGCCCGCCGCGCCGCTGACTGACGGCACGGTCGCCCTGCGGCCACGGCGGGAGTCCGACGTCGAGGCGATCGCCGCGGCCAGCCACGATCCGGAGATCCGCCGCTGGCTGGACGACGAGCCGATGGATGCGCAGGCGCGCCGCGACTTCGTGGCGCGGGGCGGGGAGATGTGGCGCAGCGGGAAGGCCGCCCCGCTGGTGATCGCGGACGCGGCGACCGACGAACCGGTCGGGAGCATCAACCTGCAGTTCCGCAGCGACGCGGTGGCCACCGTGGCGTACGGGGTGTTCCCGCAGTGCCGGGGGCGGGGTGTCGCGCCCCGGGCGGTCCGGCTGCTGGCCCGTTGGGCGCTGTCCGACCTCGCTCTGGAGCAGGTGATCCTGGAGGCGGACGAGGAGAACGCGGCCTCGATCCGGGTGGCGGAGAAGTGCGGGTTCCAGCGGACCGGTACTCGCATCGAGCCGGAGGGGGACGGCGGCCAGCGGAGCGTCGTCGTCTTCGCGCTCGGCGAACCCGCCGCGGACTGACCGACGGCGCGGCCGGGTCAGACAGCCCAGGAGCTGAGGTGTCAAGCAGCAGCGCGTACGACGGTTCGGTGTGACCAGGCGGTGGCCTGGTCGTAGTGGGTGTGGGTCTTGAGGCAGCCGTGGAGGATGCCGACGAGGCGGTTGCCGATCTGGCGTAGGGCGGCGGGGTGGCTGACGTCGCGGGCGCGGAGTTCGTCGTAGTAGGTGCGCACGGCGGTGTCGTGCAGGATCGCGGCGCCCGCCTGCATGTGCAGGGCGTCGACGAGCCGGTCGTTGTGGACGAATCGGGCGTGGATGGTTTTGGTCTTGCCGGATTGGCGGGTGATCGGGGCGGTGCCGGCGTAGTTTTTGCGTGATCTGGCGTCGGTGTAACGGCCGGGAGCGTCACCGAACTCTGCGAGCACCCGGGCGCCGAGAATCGCGCCGATGCCGGGCTGGCTGAGGTAGATCTCAGCGTCCGGGTGCTGGCCAAAATGCGCCTCGACCTGGCCTTCCATGGTGCGGATCTCGGCGTTGAGAGTCTGCAGGACCGCCACCGTGGCGCGGACGGTTGCCGCGTACGCGCCGGTGACGATCTCGGGCCGGCCCAGGTGCGCGGTGCGCAGTGCCTGCTGGATCGCTGCCGCTTTGGCGGGGATGTCGCGTCGGCGGGCTCGTTTAAGCGCGGCACCGATCTGCGCCACGGTGAGCTTGGCTGCTGTGGCCGGGGTCGGTGCCTTGGCCAGTAGCGCCAGGGTGTCCGAGCCGGTGAGTGCCAGCGCCTCGTATGCCTGCAGCGCGGCGGGGAAGTACTCCCGCAGTGCCGCCGCAGCCGCAGCGTGTGCCGGGTGCGCTCCCAGATCAATGTCTGGTGTGCCCGGGCGACGACCTTGACCGCCTCGGCGATGTCGGAGTCCGCAGCGACCTGCCGCAGATGGTGCCGGCGGGTCCGCACCATGTCTGCGAGGGTGTGCGCGTCGGCCTTGTCGCTCTTGGCACCGGAGATCGACACGAGCTCCCGATGCCGGGCGGCCTGCTTCGGGTTGACCCCATACACCTGGTAGCCGGCCGCGACCAGGGCACGGACCCACGGCCCGCGATCGGTCTCGATACACACCAGCACCTGCGCCGGCGTGGCATCCTCGGGCAGGAACCCGGCCACGAGGTCATGGAAACGGGCCATACCCTCCACACCCTCAGGCAGCCGGACGGTCCGCAGCGTCCGACCGTGCTGGTCCTGCACCTCCACATCGTGATGATCTTCTGCCCAGTCGTCACCGACGAACAGCACACCCGCCTCCGCTCTACCACAGGGACACCGTCGGCAGCCCGCGGAAGAGCCCGGCGGCCTAATGGACCAGTGCTCACGCAACGTCAGCGGGCACGACACCCCATCAGCGGTTCCTCTCCCGACCACGGGCGGGGGCACGTTCTGACCCCAGGACTCACCAAGTCCAGGCGGGGAGAGTGCTCACCCGCCCGCGGCTACCGCTGTCGAGGCTGCCAACGGCTCACCCGACAGCTCCCATTAGGCGGGGGTCAGCCGGGCGTCGGTCAGCATCACGACCCCGGCCGGTTCGCCACAGTCCACCCGTATGGTCAGCTTTTCGGCCTTCTCCACGACGGCGGTGAGCGTGCGGGGTGCACCTGGCCGCGACCGCTGCTGCGCGCCGGCCTCGATGGTGGTCAGGCTCCCGTCCCGCTGCCGATCGCCACGGATCGCGGTGACATAGGTGGCCGCTTGGACGTCAGAGTCGGGCGGGTAATAGGGGTGCACGGTCGCGTCGAACTGCTGGTAGTGCCGGGAGAGCAGGTAGGTCACCTCCGTGACCGGCTCGTCGCTGGCGTTGCTCGGGCACCGGATCGCGATGGCGTGGCTGTTGTAGTCGGGGCGACCCCGGACCGCGCGTGGGATCTCTACCAGCTTGTCGCCGCCGGCCTCGGGGGTGAGGTCGTCGGTCAGGAATACCCCCGGCCCGGCGGGGGCGCTCGGCGTCGGCTGCGGCGTGCTCGTCGGGCCGTTCGGCGGGCTGGCCATCGTCTCGGCCGGCGGGCTGGTGTTGGCGCTCGGTGGGGCCGGCGTGGCATCGGTCGCAGGGTCCCTGGGCCACTGCCACGCCAGGATCGACACCAACAGCCCCGCCGCACCGATGATCGTGCCGACCGTGGTCGCGCGGTCACCCCGGCGTCGACCGTCGGACACCGCGCCGGAACCGGCCGGATCGTGTTGGGACGATGTGCTCACCGCTCGCCACCTGAGTCAACGAAGCGCCGTTGCGCGGCGACATTCTGCCGGACCATGACAAGGTACAAGGGACGTTCGACCTCCGGATCTCGCACAACCTATCGGATGCTCCCGTGCGATACGGTGTCGGGCGACCACAGTGGATGATCCAAAGGATACGGATAGGCGATGAGCACACCGGATTCCTTCGCCGCGCCGAACGACGGCGCTGCGGGCCCGTCGACCAGCGGCGGCCCGGGCCGGCCCCACTCCGGTGCCGGCCTGGTGGCCATGGCGGCCGCCGGGGTGGCGCTGGTGCTCGCCGTCATCTCGATGCTGCTGTCCTGGCGGGCCGCGGACCGGGCGAACGAGGCGCTCGACAAGCTTTCCGCCGTGGCGTCGCCACCCGGCGCGGGGGCCGCGCCGAGCCAGCCGACGACGTCGGACTCGCCCAGCGCGGACCAGACGGCCGATGCGCCGGCGCCCACCGAGTCCGGTGCCGTGCCCGAGCTGAACGACCGCACCCGGTACGAGGACAAGTACACGGGGGAGACCCTGCGGGTGCCCGTCGGTTCCAGCTGTAGCGACACGGTCTACATCGACCTGGACGAGCCGCGTGTGCAGACCGCGGCGGGCGTCGCGGAGTTGGAGTTCCACCGGCCGTGCGGTTCGGGATCCCCGTACCTCAACCTCACGTCCGGCGTCGACGCCAGCGAGGTGAGTTCGACGACCGTGAAGCCGAGCGAGTGCGCGGACCAGATCCGCACCAGCCCCATCGCGGGCGAGGAGCAGCCGCTGCGGCGTGGCCAGGTCTACTGCATCACCACCTCGTACGACGACGCGCGTTCCTCGGCTAACACCTGGAAGATGGTGGTCCTCTCGGTGACCGCCACCCCCCAGGACGGTTCGGTCACCTTCACCGCGTCCGCCTGGAACATCCCAGACTGACCCTCACCGGGCCGGGAACGGCTCGTCAGGGCTGCGGGGCGGCGTCGCGCCGGACCCGGTAGCGCAGGTGGGTGACGTACGGCGAGTCCACCGTGGCGAGCCGCTCCAGCTCGATGGGCGCGTCGCCGAGGTGCTCGAACAGGCGGCGGCCGGTGCCGAGCAGCACGGGGGCGAGCTGGACGCGGATCTCGTCGACCAGGCCTGCGGCCAGGAACTGCTGGCCGACCTCCGCGCCCATGAGGCGTACGTCGCGGTCGCCGGCGGCGGCGGTGGCCCGGGCGCAGGCGTCCCGGACGTCGGTGACGAAGGTGAAGGTGCCGCTCTTCTCGACCCGCTTGGCCAGGGGGGCGTGGGTCAGCACGAAGCAGGGCGCCGGGAACGGGGTGTCGTTCCAGACGTCGATGCCGACGTCGAACGTCCGCCGGCCGAGCACCACCGCGCCCGTGCCCGCCTGCATCCCGCGGAGGATTTCCGCGTCTACCTCGTGGGACGAGGCGTTGAAGATCCACTCGTGTAGGCGGAGCCCACCCACGCCCATCGGGTGGGCAACGCTGACGTCAGGGCCGGCCATGAAGCCGTCCAGCGACATGGTGACATCCAGCAACACTCTCGCCATTCCAGCCCTTTCTGCGTGGTGGCGTGTGGGCACCGGCATGTGGTGGAACCGTACCCTGCACGCGCCTACGAACTTGATGACGTGGATGGATCGCGGATGCCGTCGCCAGGGCGGTGCGATCAAGGTGAATCGTTCACGTCATCAAGTTCGTAGCGGTCGGCAAGCTACCTGGGTCACGTCAGGGCGGCGGGGTCGAAGCGGTGGCGTTCCACCAGGACCAGCCAGTTGCCGGAGTTGTCGCGGGCGACCGCCTCCACCCCGTACGGTCGCTCGGCCGGCTCCTGGATGAACTCGACGCCCTTGGCGCGCAGCTCCTCGTGGGTCTTGCGGCAGTCGTCCACGTCCAGCCCGAGGCCGAACAGGCTGGCCTCGTCCTGAGCGCGCCGCAGGGTGGCCGCCACCTCCGGCGAGTACGGCGGCCCGGGCAGGGTCAGTTGCACCTGCAACTCCGGCTGGTTCGGATGCGTGATCGTGCACCAGCGGTAGGAGCCGTCACCGACGGTGATGTCGGTGTGCTCGACGAACCCGAGCACGTCGAGGTAGAACGCCTTGGCCACGTCGATGTCCTTGACCAGCACGCTGATGATCGAGATGTTGGTAATCATGCGACCAGGCTAGAAACTGGCTGGTCAGCCGGCCTTCTCCTCGCTTGCGGAGCGGCGTCGCTCGGTGAGCCCCCACATCAGCAGGAAGCATCCCGGGATGTGCGGTGCCCCGGTCTCCGCCCAGCGGCGCTGGAACTCGCTCGGCGCCTCCCCGACCAGATCACGGAACCGGCTGCTGAACGAGCCGAGGCTGGTGAAGCCGACGGCGTGGCACACCTCGGTGACCGTGAGGTTGGTGCTGCGCAGCAGGTCCTGGGCCCGTTCGATCCGTCGCTGGGACAGGTGCGCGGCGGGGGACAGACCGTACGTGACGGTGAAGAGCCGGTGGAAGTGGTACTTGCTTACCCCGGCCACCGCGGCGACCGCCGCCAGGTCCAGCGGCTCGGCGTAGTGCCGGTCCATGTGATCGCGCGCGCGGCGCAGGTGGACCAGCAGGTCGGCCGGGGCCCGACGGGGCGCGTTGCTCATCAGGACCGAGGGTAGGCGGTCCGACGGCCGAGGGCGCCGGGTCCGCCCCCTCAGTCGACCGCGGGCGGGGTCGGCGGCACAGCCAGGGCCAGCATGAGGTCGAGGACGGTGGCCGGGTGGTGGAGTCGCTCGCCGTACAGCTCGCGCAGCTTGCCCATCCGGTAGCGGACGGTCTGCGGGTGCACGAACAGGTCGGCTGCCACGTCGTCGCGCCGGCCCTGGTGCAGCAGCCAGGAGCGCAGCGTCTCGGCGAGCCGGTGCGCGGTGGCCGGGGGCAGCGCGGCCAGCGGGCGCAGTGCCTGGGCGCGCAGGTCCGCCAGCCCCTCCGGGTCCATGCTGAGCAGCAGTTCGGCCAGGTGCTGTTCGGTGTCGACCGGGCCGGCGTCCGGCTCGCCGAGGCCGAGGGCGAGCGCCCGGGTGGCCCGCTGGTAGGAGGCGGCGACCCGGTGCCAGGGCCGGGCCGGCCCGAGCACCGCCCGGTGGCCGGGCAGCAGCCGGGCGAGCTGGCGGCGTCGGCCGCCGTGCATGTCCGGCACCAGCAGCACGGCCAGTTCCTCGGCCGGGTCCATCCCGGGCAGGTCCTCGCCGCTCTCCAGGGTGTGCGGGCTGAGCAGGGCGAGCACCGCGCGCAGGTCGCGGCGGGGCAGCAGGACGACGGTGAGGGTCTGTGGCAGCGGCCAGTCGGCCCGCTCGGCGCTGCGGCGCAGGATCTCCTCCGGCTCCCCGGCCAGGAGTTGCTGGGTGAGGCGTTCCAGGTTGCGGCGGCGGGCCCGGCCGGCGCTGGCCAGCTCGTCGGCGTGCCCAGCCACGCTGGCCGCCGACAGCTCGTCGATGTACGCGAACATCAGCTCGGCGAACTCGGCCACCGTCTCGGCGGCCAGCCCGCTGCGTACGGTGGTGGCGGACACCTCCCGCCAGGCCACCCGGGCGCCCACCCGGTACGCGGCCAGCAGCGCGTCCATGCTCCGCCCGGAGCGGGCCTCGCCGCTGCCCAGCGCGTACGCGGCTTCCAGCGCGGGGGCGAGTGGGGTGCTCGGGTCGGCGGCCTGCGCCCCCTCGATGAGCTGCAGGAACGTGCCCAGCGCGATGCGTACCGCGTTCTCGATCTTCGCCCGCATCGTGCCGGTGAGGGCGCCGGAGTAGGCGGTCACCTCGGCGGTGATCGCGCTGACCGTCCGCTCGGCCACCACGGGCAGACGGTCGCGGAGTCGGGAGGCGACCCGTTCGTCCAGTTCGAGGTGGGTGGCGTGGCGCGCCTCGTCCGACATCTTGTTCACCCCGCACAAAAACCCGTGGTCAATTCACCTTTGTCGGACAAGATGTTATGCGATCGGGTAGCCACCCTGGTCACATGACCACAATCGCCCGCCCGAAGGCCAGCTTCCGGCACCGGCTGCTGCGGCTGGCCGAGACGGTCACCACCCCGCTGCTGCCGGCGGACTACCTCGACCTGGTCGCGCCGCTGCGGGCCGGCGCCGCCCTGCGCGGCCGGATCGTCGAGGTGCGTCCCGAGACCCCGGACGCGGCGACCGTGGTCATCCAGCCGGGTCGGGGCTGGCGTGGCCACCTGCCCGGACAGTACGTGCGCCTCGGGGTGGACGTCGACGGGGTGCGTCAGTGGCGGGCGTACTCGCTCACCTCGGTGCCGGGCGGCGCCGATCGCCGGATCACGGTCACCGTGAAGGCGATCCCGGACGGCAAGGTCAGCAACCATCTCGTCCGCCGGGTTAGGCCCGGCACGATCGTCCAGCTCGACCAGGCGCAGGGCGACTTCGTGCTGCCCGCGGCGACCCCCGAGCGGGTTCTCTTCCTCACCGCCGGCAGTGGCATCACCCCGGTCATGGCGATGCTCCGCGCCGGCCTGCCAGCCTGGGCCGACGTCGTGCTGGTGCACTCGGCGCCCCGCCGGGACGACGTCATCTTCGGCGCCGAACTGCGGGCGCTCGCCGCCACCGGCGCGCTGCGGCTCATCGAGCGGCACACCGAGACCGACGGGCTGCTCGGCATACCCGAGCTGGACGAGCTCGTGCCCGACCACGCCGAGCGGCAGACCTGGGCCTGCGGCCCGGTCGGCCTGCTCGACGCCGTCGAGCGGCACTGGGCCGACCGCGGTGTGGCCGACCGGTTGCACACCGAGCGGTTCCGGCCCACGGTGATCGCCCCTGGGCAGGGCGGGGCGGTGACCTTCACCGGCGCCGGCGTGACGGTCGAGGCGGACGGGGCCACCCCGATCCTGGACGCCGGTGAGAACGCGGGGGTGCTCATGCCATCGGGCTGCCGGATGGGGATCTGCTTCGGCTGCGTGGTGCCGCTGCGGCAGGGCGCGGTCCGGGACCTGCGCAACGGCGACCTCACCACCGCCGTCCCCGGGGACGGCGTGCTCATCCAGACCTGCGTGTCGGCGGCCGCCGGTACCTGCGACATCGAACTCTGACAGGAGGCCCCCGACGTGACCGCGATCCAGAAGAAGGCCGTCAACCCGATCGCCCACCTCACCGCCGAGGACATCGAGATCCTCGGCAAGGAGCTGGACGCCATCCGGGACCGGGTGATCGCCGACCGGGGGGAGCGGGACGCCCGCTACATCCGGCGGGTGGTCAAGACCCAGCGGACGCTGGAGATGAGCAGCCGCGCCGTGCTGCTCTTCTCGCTGTTCCCGCCGGCCTGGATCGTCGGTACCGCAGGCCTGGCGGTGGCCAAGATCCTGGAGAACATGGAGATCGGCCACAACGTCCTGCACGGCCAGTGGGACTGGATGCGCGACCCCAAGATCCACTCGACCACCTGGGAGTGGGACCACGTCACCCCGGCCGAGCAGTGGAAGCATTCGCACAACGAGCTGCACCACCGGTACACCAACGTGCTGGGCAAGGACAACGACCTCGGCTACGGCATCATGCGGGTCGACGAGGACCAGCCGTGGAGCAAGGGCCACCTGGGCCAGCCGTTCTACAACCTCATCAACGCCTGCTTCTTCGAGTACGGCATCGCCGCGTACGACCTGGAGCTGGGGAAGAATCTGAGCGACGGCGGGCACAAGACCCCCGAGTTCCGGGCCCGGGCCCGGGCGGTCGGCCGCAAGATCCGCCGCCAGGTGCTCAAGGACTACGTGGTGCACCCGCTGCTGTCCGGCCCGTCGTTCCTGAGCACTTTGGCCGCCACGTTCACCGCGAACCTGATCCGCAACGTGTGGAGCCACTCGGTGATCATGTGCGGCCACTTCCCCAGTGGGGTGGAGACCTTCGAGAAGACCTCCATCGAGGGCGAGACGAAGGGCGAGTGGTACCTGCGGCAGATGCTCGGCTCGGCCAACATCAGCGGCAGCCGGCTGCTGCACATCATGACCGGCAACCTGTCACACCAGATCGAGCACCACCTCTTCCCCGACCTGCCGAGCAACCGCTACGGAGAGATCGCCCCCCAGGTCCGGGCGCTGTTCGACCGGTACGGGCTGAAGTACACCACCGGGTCGATGCCCAAGCAGGTGGCCTCCGCGTGGTGGAAGGTCATCCGGCTGTCGTTCCCCAACCGGCGCCGCAAGAGTGTCGAGCCCGTGGTGCCGGCGTCGCTCGTCTCCGCCAGCGCCTGACGAATCCGTCTGACGGCCTCACGACCCGACCCGCGTAGCGCCGGCGGAACGGCCGGAGCGCGCCTCGTCGTACAGCTCCTCCAGCAGCCGGGTCTGCCGTTGCAGGTCGAAGTGCGCCTCGACGTGCGTGCGGGCGGCGGCGCCGAGGCGGGACCGCAGCACCTCGTCGCCGAGCAGCGTATCGAGGTGCGCGGCGAGCGCGGCCCGGTCCCGTTCGGCGCTGAGCAGCCCGGTCTCGCCGTGCCGCACCGCCTCCGGGATGCCGCTGTGGTAGGTCGCCACCGCCGGCAGGCCGGCGCTGCCCGCCTCCAGGATGGTGGTGGGCAGCCCCTCGCAGTCGCCGTCCGGGGCGGTCCGCGACGGCGCCGCCAGGATCCGCGACTCGGCGAGGTGACGGCGGACCACGTCGGGGCTCTGCGCGCCGAGGAAGGTGGCGTCCAGGCCGAGTTCGGCGGCCCGGCGCCGGACCGGCGCCTCGAGCGGACCGCTGCCCACGAGGAGCAGCCGGGGCCGGCGCGCGGCGGGCAGCATCCCCACCGCCTCCACCAGGTCGT
Organism: Micromonospora sp. NPDC047738; assembly: GCF_040642675.1. Lineage (NCBI taxonomy): Bacteria > Bacillati > Actinomycetota > Actinomycetes > Micromonosporales > Micromonosporaceae > Micromonospora > Micromonospora sp. NPDC047738. The sequence goes on along the minus strand of NZ_JBEYSO010000015.1, from coordinate 47,478 downwards.
CGACGCCCTTCTTGGCCACGAACCGGCCGACGAAGATGACGTCCCACCGCTTCGGCGTCGCCGCCGGCGGGGGCGGGATCGGCACGCCGATGTGGTGCACCCGGACCTTCGCCGGGTCGGCGCCGAGGGCGACCGCCCGGTCGCGGATGAACTCCGACACCGCGATGACCAGCGCCGCCCGGTCGAACGCCTGGCGCAGGTGGCGCCGGTTGCGGGCGCCGCGCGCCCCGGGCAGCGCGGGCTGCCGGGTCACGTCCTGCCCGTGCAGGGTCACCACCAGGGGTACGCCGAGCCGCCGCGTGCTGCCGCTGACCAGCCAGCCGTCGCCGCCGAAGTGGGCGTGCACCAGATCCGGCGCGAGTCGCGCCAGCGCCGCGTCGAGCCGGGCCGACCGGCCGGTGAGCTTGAGCCGCAGCAGTTCGGCCCGGCCGCGCGGGTCGTCCGGAAACGCGATGGCGTCGCCGTCCCGGGCCAGCGGGGAAGCCACCTTGACCGCGCCCAGGTAGTGGGGCGCCCAGCGGGTCAGCGCGTCACCCTGGTTGCGGACGAAGGTCTCCGATCCGGGCAGCAGGTGACTGCGCCAGATCACCGCCGTGGACTGGGACATGACCGCGACCCTACTGCCGTCCGCCGCCACCGGACCCGGCCACCGGCGCCGGTTCGCCGACCTCCGACGGCGTCGGCTCGGCGTGGCCGGCGCGAGGGCCGGGCACGCCGCTGTCCGGGCTCTGCGGTGCCGGCTGCGCGGTGCGGCGACGGTTGAGCACCCGGTCGCGCAGCTGGTGCCGCAGGTCCGGCGGGATCAGCCAGATCTGCAGGTAGGTCACGTAGTCGATGAGGCTCGGGCGGCCGTGCCGGCGGGCCTCGGCGAGCAGCAGCCGGAACACCCGGAAGCTGCGGGTGGTCGCCGCCATCGAGCTGATCACGCTCATCGCCAGGGCCGCGTACGCCCGAGGGGTGAGCAGCGGGCGGATCTCCTGGAGCCACTCGAACTGGGCCGCCCACGGCGACTGCAGGCTGATCCGCGGCCGGTCCTCGTCCTGGTGCCAGACGACCAGCGCCTCCTCGGTCATGACGAGGTCGACGTCCGGGTGGCTGACCGCCCGCAGGGTCCAGTCCAGCTCCTGCTGCCGGCGCAGGCCCACGGTGAACGGGACCCGGCGCAGCAGCTCGGTCGGCGCCATGATGGTCGAGGTCTGGATGAACCCGTCGCCGTGAAACAGCCCGCGCCGCACGGTGAGGTACTCGCTGATCGGCTCGCCCGGTTCGGGCAGCCGGCGGGGCAGCACGAACTCGGCCCGCGGGGTCCGGTTGAGCAGCCGGCTGGCCACGACCGGCAGGGGCGCCTCGGCGCTGCGGGCCGCCGCCAGCTGCACCGCGAGCTTCTCCGGCAGCCACTCGTCGTCGTCGTCCAGGAAGGCGGTCCACTCCGCCCGGGCCTCCTGGGCCCCGACGTTGCGGGCGTTCGGGGCGCCGCCGCGCTCGGCCAGCGGCACCACCCGTAGCCGGTCGTCCGGCACCGCGGCGAGGGCCTTCAGGGTCGCCTCGTCGGCGCCGTCGACCACGACGATGACCTCGATGGTGTCGACGGTCTGGGCCAGTGCGCTGCGGACGGCGCGGAGCACCAGGTCCGGCCGGTCGCAGGTGGGAATGACCACGCTGACGTCAGGTGTACGGGTCATGAATACCTGCCCACTCGTACGTGACTTCGGGATGTATTCGCCGCCGTCGAACCAGGCGGGGTCGGTGAATTCGCGGGACTGGCGCGCCCCGAATGGTCCTGAGCACGCTAATTGGCGCTACCTGTGCACCGGGTTAACAACGAGTGCCAATCGGCTTCCGAAACGGACTATCTTTGGTGTCTTCCCAGGTGAGAGCCCTACGGATTGGCCGGTACGGCGGCCGGCCGCATCGCAATTCGACCGGCCCCGGCCCGTCGCCTCGCCGGGCGTCGAACCTGCCGTACACTCGCCGGGCACCGGCCGGACGGAGAATGGGAGCGATCGTTCATGCAGCTCGACGCCGCAGCGCCGTCCGTCCCCCGGGGCCGGGTGGTCATGCTCGTCGACAACGCCGTCGAGGGAGACTCCCGGGTGCAGAAGGCCGCCCGGTCGGCGGCCGACGCGGGGTGGGACGTGACCCTGCTCGGCTGCGCCCGGACCGACGACGAGCGGGACTGGCGGCTCGGCCGGGCGCACGTCCGGGTGCTGCCGATGGGCGGGCCGACCGGCGACCCGGCCGGACCCCGGGGGCTGCGCCAGCGGCTGGTCAGCCGCGGCGGGCTCCCCCTGCGCGCCGCCCGGCTGGCCCGCCGGCCGGTCGAACACGGCCAGGTCCTGCTCTGGCGCACGCTGCAGGGCGACCGGGCCTGGCGGCGGCTGGAGCCCGGCCTCTGGGGGTACGAGCGGCTCTTCGGCCCGGTCATCGACGAGCTGCGGCCCGACCTGATCCACGCGCACGACTTCCGGATGCTCGGGGTGGCCGCCCGCGCCGTGCTGCGCGCCCGGGCCGCCGGCCGCCCGGTGAAGCTGGTCTGGGACGCGCACGAGTGGCTCCCCGGCGCCAAGCCCCGGCGGGACAACGCCCGCTGGCTCCCCGCCCACCTGGCGTACGTGCGGGAGTACGTCGGGCACGCCGACGCGGTGGTCACCGTCTCGGACACGCTCGCCGAGCTGCTGCAGCGCGACCACGGTCTGACCGAGCGCCCGACCGTCCTGCTCAACGCGCCGGCGACCGCCGACGAGCCGGCCGGCGACACCGAGCCCGCCCCTGACCTGCGGCGGCTCTGCGGCGTCGACCGGGACACCCCGCTGCTCGTCTACAGCGGCGCGATGGCCGTGCAGCGCGGCCTGGACACCGTGGTCGACGCGCTGCCCCGGCTGCCCGGCGTGCACCTGGCGCTGGTCGTGGGCGATCCCACGGCGGCGTACGTGCGCCAGCTCGCGGCCCGGGCCGCCCGGCTCGGCGTGGCCGACCGGGTGCACCCGGTGCCGTACGTGCCGCACCGGCAGTTGGTGGCGTTCCTGAGCGGCGCCGACGTGGGGCTGATCCCGCTGCACCACTGGCCGAACCACGAGATCGCCCTGATCACCAAGTTCTTCGAGTACTCGCACGCCCAGCTGCCGATCGTGGTCAGCGACGTGCGGACGATGGCCGACACGGTCCGGGCCACCGGCCAGGGCGAGGTGTTCCGAGCCCGCGACAGCGCCGACCTGGTCCGCGCCGTCCGCGCCGTGCTCGCCGACCCGGACCGCTACCGGGCCCCCTACGCGGCGCCGGACTCGCCGCTGCCCGGCTGGACCTGGGAGGCGCAGGCGCAAAAGCTGGACGCCCTCTACCGGCGGCTGCTGTCCCCCGAGGAGTCGACCGTGCAGGCGCAGGCGCGGTGAACGCCCCCGACGTGAGCGTGGTGGTGGCGGTCTACAACACCATGCCTTACCTGACCCGCTGCCTGGACTCGCTGGTGGCGCAGACGATCGGCCCGGACCGGCTGCAAATCGTCGCGGTGGACGACGGGTCGACCGACGCCAGCGGCGCCGAACTGGACCGGTACGCCGCCCGCCACCCCGGCCTGTTCACCGTCATCCACCAGGCCAACTCCGGCGGCCCCGCCGCCCCGTTCAACCGGGGCCTGGACGCGGCCACCGGCCGGTACGTCTTCTTCGTCGGCGCCGACGACCACCTCGGCCCCGACGCCCTGCGCCGGCTGGTCGAGGCGGCCGACGCGTGGGAATCCGACGTCGTGCTGGGCCGGGTGGTGGGGGTCAACAGCCGCCACATCTACCAGGACATCTTCGCCCGTACCCAGGTCGACGTGGACCTGTTCGACTCGCCGCTGCCGCGCTCGCTGGCCAACACGAAGCTGTTCCGGCGGGAGCTGCTGGAGAAGTACGGCATCCGCTACCGGGAGGACCTGCCGCTCGGCAGCGACCTGCCGTTCACGCTGGAGGCCTGCTACCGGGCCCGGCGCATCTCGGTGCTGGCCGACTACGACTTCTACTACGCGGTCCGCCGGCACAGCGCCACCAACATCACCTACCTGAGCCGGCACGCCGACCGGCTGCGCACGGTCGAGGCGACCACCACCTTCGTCGCCGAGCTGATCCCGGCCGGCCGGCAGCGCGACGCCGTCCTCGCCCGCCGATTCGACCACGAGATCGCCAAGCTGCTGGAGGACGACCTCCTCGGCCTCGACCGGGAGACCCAGCAGCTCGTGCACGACGGCATCGGACGGCTGGTCCGCGCCCACCTCACCGAGGGGATCGCCGCCCAGCTCAACGCCGAGACCCGGATCCGCCTGGCGCTGACCCGCGACGGGGCGCTCGACGACCTGCTCGCGGTGATCCGGCAGGACGCGCGTGCCGGCGTGCCGGCGACCGTCGTCGAGGGCGACCGGCGGTACGCCGCCTATCCCGGCTTCCGCGACCCGGCCCGCAGCCTGCCGGACGCCTGCTTCGACGTGACCACGATCCCCGACTGGTACGCCAAGCTCGACGCGACGGCGCTGGCCTGGGAGACCGACGAGCGCGGCGAGAAGGTGCTGACCGTCACCGCGGTCAGCCCGGTGCCGGACCTGGCCGCGGCGGGCGCGGAGCCGGTGACGGTCAGCGCCGAGGAGATCCCGGGCGAGGTCACCACGGTCGACCAGGGCGCGCGGGGCACCACGGTGCGGATCCGGTTCCGCGCCACCGACCTGCTCGCCGGCACCGGGTCGACCGGGCAGCGGCGGGCGGTCTCCGCCCAGGTCGGCGGCTTCGACCCGGGCCGGGCGGCGGGCGCGGCGACGGCCACCGGCGCGGCCGGCTCGGCCGCCGTGCGCGCCCCTCGGGCGAGGGTGACGATGCCGCTGGTGCGGCGGCGCGGCGCCCGGCTGTACGTGGTCACGCCGGTGCTCGACGCGTCCGGCCGGCTGATGATCTCGGTGGTGCCGGTGACCGCCGCCCGGGTGGCCGCGCAGCTGCGCCGGGTGCTGAACCGGACCAGGTAGCGCGTGCGTCAGCGGTGCTGCCGGGCAACCGCCTCCCGGCTCGCCCGGCTGGACGGCGCGGGGGCCACGCCCGGCGGGCAGTCGTCGCACTTCTCGTACGAGGTCCAGCTGTTACCGCCCGGGCCGACGTAGAAGAAGAGGAGACGGACGTGGTCGCCCTGGCGTAGGGCGGAGAGCTCGAACGACCCCTTGCCGTGCCTCGTGCCGGCCAGTTCTTCGACCGTCAACGCCACCGTAGAGCTGGGCCCCTCCGGATTCGCGAAGGACGCCCGCACCGCCCAGGTGCCCGAGCCGGTGATGTTCGCGTCCCGGCCGACGTCGACAGGCAGGAACTCGTCGAACACGTCGTAGGGCAGCCACTCCGCGGTGAAGCCGCCGTGGTCGTCGAAGGTGATGACGCGCTTTGAGCCGCTGCGCCAGGTGCCCACCACGTCCGCCGCGCGCAGGTCCACCGGGTCGCCGTAGTCGGCCAGCACCTCGCCGAGGGAACAGCCGGCGGCGACGACCGCGGCCACGAGCAGCGCGAGCACCCGTCGCATCGATACCCTCCTCGGCCGCGGATTGGAATCGACCGATCATCGCAGAGCTGCCCCCGGCCCGTCGGCCCGCCGGCGCGTCAGTTGCTGTTCACGCCCTGTTGACGCGGGTGGGGCTCTCGCAAGATCGACTGAGTTGCAATGAAATGATAAGCGCATCCTTATGTGGGTATGGTGGCGGCGGCAACACCGCGCCGTGTACCAGAACCACGTCGTCGAGATCTACAACCGCTCCTCCGCCAGCGTCAGCCTCACCGGCTGGAGCGTCCAGTACGCCTCGGTGGCCGGCCGCAACTTCCCGCATCACTTGTTCGAGGTATTGCAGGTGTTCGTTGGTGAAGACCGGCGCCTGGTGCTTCGTGACGAAATCAAATGGGCGTGAAGCAGGAAAAGCCAAGCGATGTTCCGGTGCGGGTCCTGCGGACACCAGGCCAACGCTGACGTGAACGCCGCGATCAACATCAGGGACGCCGCCGAGGCGCCGTCCTCATTCACCGGGCGGGCAGTCCGGGACAGGAGCCACTTGGCGTCCTGTCGACCACCCACCCAACGCCGGAGACGTACGGCGCTGTAAACGGGAATCTTCCGCCCTTAGGCGGAAGAGGATGTCAAGTTTACGAGGGCAACTCGCAGGTCCTCGACCACGTCCTGCTCTCCTCCTGGCTGGCCGCCCAGCCGTGCGTTTATGACGTGGTGCACGTCGACAGCGAGTTCCCGACGCAGCTCTCCGACCACGAACCCCAGGTGGTCCGGCTGACCTTCTGACCGGACAGCGCCGCCGCCCACCGCAATATCGGGTGGGCGGCGGCGCCACTGACGGGCTACCGTCGGGGCATGCAGATCAGGCGCAGCACCGTCGCGGCCGCGCGAGCTTCCCGCTCGCCGGTTGCCGCCGCCTGACCGACTCTTTCTCGCCGGCGACCGGAAACGGTCCGCCGGCGTCGTCGTGTCACACCACCGCCCGCGCGGCGGACCCTTCCGGTCGCTCCGACCCGGAAGGCCCATGCCATGACACCCGACGAGATCGTCCGCATCTTTCTCGACCACTACCACCGCCGAGATCACCGGGACGCGCCGGAGAGTTCCCTGATTCCGCCGCCCGGCGACCCGGTGCTGTTCACCACCTCCGGCATGCACCCGCTCACCCCGTACCTCCTGGGCCGGCCGCACCCGGGCGGCACGCGGCTGGTCGACGTGCAGCGCTGCCTGCGCACCACCGACCTGGACGAGGTCGGCGACCGCACCCACCTGACCGTCTTCGACATGCTCGGCTCCTGGTCGCTCGGCGACTACGACATCGCGAACAGCCTCCGCTGGGGGTATGAGCTGCTCACCGGGGGCTTCGGCATCGATCCCGGACGGCTGCACGCGACCGTCTTCGGCGGCGACGAGCAGGTCGGGCCGGACGAGACGGCCTGGGCGACCTGGACGGAGCTGGGCGTACCGGTCGAGGCGACCGGCGCGGACAACTGGTGGGACAACGGCCCGACCGGCCCGTGCGGGCCCGACTCGGAGATCTTCGTGTGGACCGGCGACGGGCCACCCATCGGCACGCCCACCACCGACGACCGGTGGCTGGAGGTCTGGAACCACGTCCAGATGCGCTACCACCGGCACGACGACGGCCGGCTGACGCCACTGCCGATGTCCAGCATCGACACCGGGATGGGACTGGAACGCCTGGAGATGGTGCTGCGCGGCCACCCGTCGGTCTTCGAGGGCGACGGGCTGCGCCCATGGGTCGACGCCGTCCGCGACCGGTGGCCGCTGGACGGGCCGGACCTGCGGATCGTCGCCGACCACCTGCGCTCCACCGTGGTGGTGCTGGGCGACGGCGTACGACCGGGCAACACCGGGCGCGGGTACGTGCTGCGCCGGCTCATCCGGCGGGCGCTCACCGTGTTGTGGCGCGACGACCCGGGGCGCGGCCTGACCGAACTGCCCGTCGAGGCGTACGCGGACACGCTGCGCCGGTTCCGGCAGCGGGCGGAGGTGGAGCCGCTGCGTGCGGTGCTCCTCGACGAGGAGCGGCGCTTCCGCGGGCTGCTGCGCCGGGGCCGCCCGCTGGTCGACCGGCTCCGCGGGCGCGGGCCGCTGAGCGAGCGCGACTACCACTGGCTGCACGACACCCACGGGCTGCCCCGCGACCTGGTCGACGGCCTGCTCACCGAGACCGGCTGACCCGGACAAAGGACACGGGAAGATAACTCGGGGTTCAAGTCCGGCGAAGATCGTTAGCCTCGATGGCTGACCGGACGACGTCGTCCGGAGATAGGTGGAGCAGGATGAACCTTCGAAGGAAGGTGGTGTCGCCCGTCGCGGCGGCCGGTGCACTGGCCATCATCACGAGCCTCACCGCGGGTTTACCCACGGCGGCACAGGCCGCTCCGGCGGCTGCGACATCTGATGCCCCGATCACCCATGAGGAGAACCCCCGGGTTCCCGTGGGGGCGGCGTGGACGGAGGCGTACTTCCCGTCCTCGGACGGTAGTGACGTCGAGCTGCACGCCGACGTGCTGCGCCCGGCAAACCTGCCGGCGGACGCGAAGACACCGGTGATCCTGTCGGTGGGTCCGTACTTCTCGCACGCCGGGCAGACCAGCCCCGAGGGATGGGACCGGGTCGGGCCGTCGGCGCGCTTCCAGGACTTCATCGACGGCGCCCGGCTCATGGAGCGCGGATACACCGTCGTGATGGTCGACCTGCGCGGCTTCGGTGGCAGCACCGGGTGCCTGGACTTCCTCGGCCCGGGGGAGCAGGCCGACATCAAGGCGGCCGTCGAGTGGGCAGCGAGCCAGCCGTGGTCGACCGGCAAGGTGGGCATGTACGGCAAGTCGTACGACGCCAACACCGGGCTGGCGGCCAACACCCTCAAGCTCAAGCCGCTGCAGGCGATCGTCTCCCAGGAACCGACGTGGAACAGGTACAACTACCTGTTCAGCAACGGGGTGCCGCGTTCCAACGCGACCAGCACCCCGCGCAGCTACTACTCGATCGCGACGATGCCGCCGCTGGCCGATGACAGCGAGCACTACAAGGCGAACGCGGCGTACGAGAAGAGCCACCCCGAGTGCGAGACCAACAACCTCACGAACACCCAGAACCCCGACCCGAAGGCGCCGTTCTGGCGTGACCGTGACTTCGCCTCCCGCGCCGCCGGGTCGCAGACGCCGCTGTTCGTCACGTCGGGCTTCATCGAGGACAACACCAAGCCCGAGGAGATGCAGAAGTACCTGGCCAACCACCAGGGTCCGGAACGCGGTTGGCTCGGCCCGTGGGAGCACGTGCGCGGCAACGAGACGAACAGCAAGGGCCAGCTCAAGATGGGACGGGCGGGCTGGTTCGACGAGGTGATGCGGTTCTACGACCAGCACCTGCGCGGCATCGAACCGTCGGTGACCGACCCGGCTTTCTCCATCGAGGACAGCCTCGGCAACTGGCGCGCCCAGCCGACCTGGCCGGTGACCAACGACGCGTACAAGGTGCGGCTGTCGCCCGGGCAGTACGTCGACAACGGCAGCAACGCGCAGGTGGCCGCCCGGTCGATGACGGCGGCAGAGGCCCCGGGCTGGGACATCGAGTACGCGCCGGAGGCCGGCTCGCTGACGACTGACCAGACGGCTCTGCTCAGCGCTGACGCACCCGGCAGCAGCTACTGGTCCTGGTCCACGCCCGCCTCAGAGCAGGTGCGGATCACGGGCTCGCCGGAGGTCACGCTGAAGACCAGGGGTCAGGGCAACGTCTGGGTACGGCTGTGGGACGTCGCACCGGACGGCAAGGCGACGATGTTCGACGAGAACGTCGCGGTGCTGGACCACAGTGGGTCGACCTCGTTCGAACTGAAGGCGACCGACTGGACCTTCGAGCCGGGGCACCAGCTGGGGGTCCAGATCGGGACCATCGCCTCAAGGGGCTGGCGGGCCGTGCCCTCGGGCGAGACGATCACCGTCACCGACGCGCGGCTCGCCGTCGAGGTGCAGGACCCGCGGTTCGACTCGCCGACCCAGGGCGACCGCTCGCCCTACCTGGACACGTACGTGCGGGCGAACACCACCACGCTCACGAACGTCGGCACCCCGACCTTCCCGCTGGGCGTTTCGAAGCAGGGTTAACCAAGCGGCTGCCCGGCACCCGCCTGTGCGGGTGCCGGGCAGTGGCGTACGCCCCCAGCTACCCGACGACATCGCCTGGCCCAGCCACGGCACACCCGGCGGCGACGGAGCGTGCGCCGGCCGCCCCGATCAGCCAGGATGACCTCCGAGAGACCGTCACCGGCCTGCGCCGCGACGGTACGACGGAAGGAGCCGCGTGTCGCCGTCCACCCTGCTGTCCCGTCGCGACCTGGCGTTCCTGCTCTACGACTGGCTGGACGTGACCCGGCTGACCGAGCGGCCCCGCTACGCCGAGCACACCAGGGACATCTTCGACGCGGCGCTGGACCTCTCCGCCCGGGTCGCCGCCGAGCAGTTCGCCACCCACAACAAGGCCGCCGACGCCACCGAACCGACCTTCGACGGGCGCCGGGTGCACACCATCCCGCAGGTCAAGGCCGCCCTGGACGTCTTCGCTCAGACCGGGCTGCTGGCCGCCACCATGGACACCTCCATCGGCGGGATGCAGCTGCCGAACGCGGTCGCCGCCGCCTGCTTCGCCTGGTTCCAGGCCGCCAACATCAGCACCGCCGCGTACCCGTTCCTCACCCTCGGCAACGCCAACCTGCTGCTCACCCACGGCAGCGCCGAGCAGATCGACACCTGGGTCCGGCCCATGGTCGAGGGCCGGTTCTTCGGCACCATGTGCCTGTCCGAGCCGCAGGCCGGCAGCTCCCTCGCGGACCTCACCACCCGCGCCGAGCCGCAGGACGACGGGACGTACCGGCTGGTCGGCACCAAGATGTGGATCTCCGGCGGGGACCACGAGCTCGCCGAGAACGTCGTTCATCTGGTCCTCGCGCGGATCCCCGGCGGGCCGCCCGGGGTGAAGGGCCTCTCGCTGTTCATCGTGCCGAAGGTGCTCCTCGACGCCGACGGCACGCTCGGCCCGCGCAACGACGTGGTGCTGATCGGGCTCAACCACAAGCTGGGCTACCGAGGCACCACGAACACGCTGCTCAATTTCGGCGAGGGGGTGCACCGGCCGTACGGGCGGCCCGGAGCGGTCGGCTACCTGATCGGCGAGCCGCACCAGGGGCTCGCGCAGATGTTCCACATGATGAACGAGGCGCGGATCGGCGTCGGCGCCGGTGCCACCGCCCTCGGCTACACCGGCTACCTCAAGTCCGTGCAGTACGCCCGCCAGCGCCCCCAGGGCCGGCCGGTCGCCGACAAGGACCCGACCGCGCCGCAGGTGCCGATCGTGGCGCACGCCGACGTCCGGCGGATGCTGCTGGCGCAGAAGAGCTACGTGGAGGGCGCGCTCGCACTGATCCTCTACTGCGGCCGGCTGCTCGACGAGGAGAAGACCGCCCCCGCCGAGGCCGACCGGAGCCGGGCCCACCTGCTGCTGGAGCTGCTCACCCCGATCGCCAAGAGTTGGCCGTCGCAATGGTGCCTGGCCGCCAACGACCTGGCGATCCAGGTGCACGGCGGCTACGGCTACACCCGGGACTACGACGTCGAGCAGCACTGGCGGGACAACCGGCTCAACGCGATCCACGAGGGCACCCACGGCATCCAGGCGCTGGACCTGCTCGGCCGGAAGGTCACCATGCGCGACGGTGCCGGTCTGGAGCTGCTGCTGGAGACGATGCGGGCGACGGTGACGCGGGCCTGGAAGGCGGAGGGGGAGGCGGCCGAGCTGGCCGGGCAGCTCGGCGCGGCGGTTGATCGGATCGCGGTGGTGACGCGGCGGTTGTGGGGGACCGGAGATCCGGAGCTGGCGCTGGCCAACGCCTCGCTCTATCTGGAGGCGGTCGGGCATGTGGTGATCGGGTGGATGTGGTTGGAGCAATTGCTAGCCGTCGAGCTGCTGGGAAGCCCGGAGGGGGCGGAGGGGGACTTTCTGGCGGGGAAGCGGCAGGCGGCGCGGTACTTCTTCCGGTACGAGCTACCGCGGACCGGGCCGCAGTTCGACCTGCTGGACAGCCTGGACCGGACCACCCTGGACACGCGGGAGAACTGGTTCTGACCTTCGGCGAAGGATGCCGACGGACAGCAGTTGTGACTACCGGCCGCGATCGTGAACGCTGCTGTGGTGGAGCACATCGAGAGGTTACTGGCCGCTGTCGCAGCGTGGGCTCAGCAGCGACACGACATCCATGCCGCGCTGGTGGTCGGGTCTCACGCCCGCGTCGAGGTTCCCGCGGACCAGTGGTCCGACATCGACATCGTCCTGATGGTCGACAATCCCATGGCCTACGTGGCCGACGCCAGCTGGCTGGCAGCTTTCGGCCGACCGTTGCTGACTTTTACCGAACCCACTGCGGTCGGCGGATTCATCGAGCGCCGGGTGCTCTTCGACACTGGGCAGGACGTCGACTTCGCGCTGCTGCCGGCAGACGCGGCGCAGCAGATCGCTACCCACCCTGAGGTCGCCCAAGTGCTCGGCCGGGGGTTCCGGGTGCTGGTCGACAAGCTCAACCTTGGCGAGATGCTCCCGCCAAGCGGTGCACCGATGCCGTCGGCTCAGCCGGATGCCGCTGCCTTCGGGCACCTGACGCACGACTTCTGGTATCACGCGCTGTGGACCGCCAAAAAGCTGCAACGCGGCGAGGTTTGGGTCGCCAAGCAGAGCTGCGACTGCTATCTCAAGGCGTTGCTGGTCAGGCTGCTCGCGTGGCACACGCAGGCATCGCATCCGCAGGTCGACACGTGGCATGAAGGGCGCTTCCTGGAGCGGTGGGCAGACAAGCGAACGCTCCTCGATCTCCGCAGCACTTTTGCCAGCTACGACGCCATCGACGTCGCCCGTGCCCTGTGGGTGACTGCCGACATGTTTGAACGACTTGAACGCGAGTGCGCCGAGCGTCTCGGGCTCAAGCTGACCGTTGCCCATGACGAGATCCGAAAGCACCTGCGGGCAGTACTGGCCCGCGCGAGTGGGGACAGGGAGTGATCTTCCCAGCGTAGACCGTGACGCGGTCCAGAGCTGTGCGGTGTACCGTCCGAATGGCGGGCGCCAGGACGCGGACCGGCTCCGCTGTCTCCAGTCCTCTCCCTGGAAGCAGGCGAAGGTATGGCTAGGAAGACCGACACGATCGGTGCCCGGATCCGGTACTGGAGGATGCGCCGTAGCGGGATGAGCCAAGCCGTCCTCGCTGGGCTCGCGGGCGTCAGCCAGTCGTACATCTCGCAGGTCGAGTCCGGTCGCAAGACCATTGACCGTCGGTCCACCCTGGTGGCCATCGCCGCCGCGCTGCAGGTCACGGTGGCTGACCTGCTCGGTCAGGGAACCGAACCCGGCGACCCGGCCCGGGAGCGTGCCGCCGAGTGCGTGCCGGCGATCTGGTCCGCGCTCATCGAGATCGAGGATGGCGAGCGCAGGCCGTTGACCCGGACCAGGGATGAGCTGGCCGCCGGCATAGCCCGCAGTGATCAGCTCCGCAACCGCTCCAACTATCCGGCGATGGCCCGGTTGCTCCCGGGCCTGCTGTTGGACGCCGCTGCGGTCGGGGGGGCTGTACTCGCTCAGGTGGCGTACCAGGCTTCGACGTGCCTGCGGCACCTCGGATACCGGCACCTGGCGCTCAACGCCGCGCGGGTCGCGGTGGCCGCCGCTGAGGACGTCGAGGAGCCGGCGTGGCTGGGGGCGTCCCGGTTCGCGTACGCGCAGAGCCTGCCGATCGAGTCTGCGGCGCTGGCCGCCAGGGCCGCCGACCGGTCGCTGGCTGAGCTTCAGGCCGCCGCCGCCGATGCGCGGGTCCGGCAGATGCTCGGTCAGCTGCACCTCTCGGCTGCGCTGGCCTCGACGGTGAGTGGGCGACCGGACGTCGCCCGCGACCATCTCTCCGAGGCGGCCCGTGAGGCGGCGAGCCTCGGGGATCCGTCGGATGGTGCCGGGTTCAACGGCTGCGGGTTCGGGCCGACGAACGTGGGGTTGTGGGAGATGTCCATCGCGGCGGAGCTGGGTGAGCCCGGCCGGGTGATCGAGTTGTCCCGGACGGTACGGCCGCAGGTCCTCACGGCGTCGATTCGCCAGATGTCGTACTGGCTCGACCTCGGCCGGGCGCTGGCCGAGTCCCGCCGCCGGGACGCCGAGGCGCTGGCGGCGTTCGTGCGGGCGGAGCAGGCCGCGCCGGTGCCGTTCGCGCTGAACCCCCTCGCCCAGGACGCCGTCGTCGCGATGGCGCAGCGGGCGAAGCGGCGGGCGGTCCCGAACGAACTTCGGTTGCTGGCCGGCCGGTTGGGCATCAGCCTGGCGTCATAACCAGCGGAATTACGCCATCACCAATCCTCCCTAGTGTCCGGTTCGGGTGAGGCGCTTGCCTCCCTTGGCCGGGCGCGGCGTCGTCACGTTCCCTCGCGGGCTGACCGTCACGCCCCTACCAGCGGGGGTGGGGATGGGCGGTCGCGACGACACCGCCAGGCAGAGCACGGGCGAGCAGATCCAGGCGGCCGAGCGGGAGGCGGCGAAGCGGCGGCTCCTTGCCCTGGCCGAGGCGGATCGGATGCCGGTCGACGAGATCACTCGGGCGGTTCCGGAGCGGCGGTGGCGCCGCTCCACCAGCAGTGCCAGGTGTGATGACCCCTCGGCACCGCACACACAACGCGTCGCGTACGAGGAGTACCTGCTCGCCGTCGCGCTGACCCTCGCTCGGCGCCACCGGCCAGTCTGGTCCTGGCGAAAGTGGCGGCGGGTCTGTCGCTGCGGAGCCGACCTGCCCTGCCGTGCCCGCCACCGGATTCCGATCGGTCGTGGCCACTGGCCGCAGGGGGAGACCAGGTGAACGACGACCACGAGCAGGTGATCCTGCCGTGCACGTGCGCGGTCTCGACGGGATGTGTGTGGGGTGCCGGGCGTGGTGGTCGCGGCTTACTCCGTACCCGTGCTGGCAGGTGGAGTGGGCGACCAGCCGGCAGGCCCGGGTTATCACCGCACGTTTCCTGGGGGTTGGCGGGTAACCACGCACGGGCCGGTGCTGCCGATCTGGACCTGCGGTGGCTGCGGGGCGCCGTGGCCGTGCGCGACCCGGCGGCGGGAGTTGCGGGCGGAGTTCGAAGATGCTCCTGTCTCCCTGGCGCTCTACCTGGGGGCGCAGCTCGTCCGCGCCACCGCGGATCTGAGCTGGGCGCCCGCCGGCACGTTGCATCGGCGCTTCCTCGGCTGGCTGCGGGAGCATCCTGTGGCCGGGCGACGAGAGGTTCCACTAGCTCGTGACGAGAAGGCCCTTGTGGTGGCTCCAAAGCCACTGTAGGTACTGCTGCACTTCCTGCGGCGTGGCGACCCATCCGTTGTCCATGTAGTCGAGGATGCGTTTGATCTCGCCGGGTACGAGGTCGTAGGCGGTCGCCCCGGTCTCCGGGACGGGTGTGTCAGGGGAGACGGCCACGGGGAGCGGGATCATGGGGAGGCGAGATCCGGCCCTGGTGAAGGCTTTGAGAACTGTGAGGTAGACGCGGGTCAGGTGGTACGGGGAGACAACGAGCGCGAGGCTAGTGATACCGCGGGCTCGGACCTGGTTGACGATCCATGCGGCCTGCAAGCCGGTGTTGGGGGCCGGCTCGGCTTGGAGGTGGACACCATCGGTGCGACGAAGGCCGAGACTCCGTAGGTAGTCGAGGGTGATCTCGACGTAGGTCTCCTCAGCCGGGTTCCCGTTCGCCACCAGGAGGTGGCGGAGCGCCGGGTTCGCCTCCCAGCTGCGGATCGCATGAGTGAGACGCCATTCTTCGCCCTGACCCGTGGCTACCACGAGCGCGTCGACCTGGTCGGCAGCAGACTGGGGCAGCGTCAGGATCACCGTGAGGGCTTTCATGACCTCCAGAAGGCGGCCGGCGGTGAAGGCGGCCAGATCCTCTTCCGCCACCACCCGAGGGGCCGGCTGGTGGGGATTCACCGAACTGCCCCGGCCGCATCGTCGTGCGGGCGGGTGCGCAAGAGCAGGGACGCCAGATCGTCGGAGGTCATGCCCGCGATCCTTCCAGCCCTCATCGAAGCCATGGGCCCAACCACTTCCCCATGCGGCGGAGGGATCGCGTTGACGTGCAGGGCCGGGGCGAGACAACGGTCGTACGACGCCGCGAGCGACCTACAACCCTGGTCGTAGGTCATCGCAACGCTGGCACGACGACCCGTGGCCATGCCGGTACATACGCTGCCGCCTGTACCCGTCATGCGAGCGAAGGGATCCTCGATGTCCGTCCGCCACCTGCTTGCCGCCGCCAACGCCGCCCTGCTCGGGGCAGTTGGGCTTGCCGAACCGGCGGCCGCGCACATCTCGCTCCAGCCGGCCGCCGTCAGTGCTTACACCCTGAGCCCCGGGCGGATCGGGGCCATCGTGGCTGCCGTGCTGGCGTTGACCGGCGTGGTCCTCGGTGGGCTGGCCATGGCCCGCTCCGCCGGTCGGATCGGCGGCGGCAGCGGGCGACGCGGGGCCATCGGGGCCCTGGCGTTGGGGCTGACCGGCATGGCCATCGGTGGGGTGGTCGTGGTCACCGCCGACGGTGGTCTCGGCACCGGCAACGGGCTTGGCGGGGGCGTCGTGGCCCTGGTGGTGGGGCTGATCGGCGTGGCCCTCGGTGGGTTGACTCTGGCCCGCTCCCGCCGCATCGGCTGACCCGCAACACCGGTTCGCCGACCGCCCGCACCGTCCGGTGCTGACCAGCCCGGCGGCCCGCGTGCACGCGTTCTGCCGTCGTGACGCCGGGCGGGTCAGCGGCGGTCAGCTCTGCTTCGTCTCCCAGAAGATCTTCGAGATCTCCTCGATCTTCGCGAGCAGCTGCTCGGCCACGGCCGGGTCCGGGGAACCCTTCGCGCCGCCGGCACCGGCCAGCTTGGTCGCCTCGTTGAACAGGCTGTGCAGCTGCGGGTACTTCTCGAAGTGCGGCGCCTTGAAGTAGTCGGTCCACAGCACCCACAGGTGGTGCTTGACGAGCTCGGCCCGCTGCTCCTTGATGATCAGAGCCCGGGTACGGAACTCCGGGTCCTCGTTCGCCTGGTACTTCTCGGCGATCGCCTTGATCGACTCGGCCTCGATGCGCGCCTGCGCCGGGTCGTAGACCCCGCACGGCAGGTCGCAGTGAGCGCTCACCACGGTGCGCGGAGTGAACAAGCGTGACAGTCGCATGGGGGCTCCCTTTCTCCGAGTGGTACCGCTGAACGCTAAAACCTCCACCCCACTTCAGGTCAACGCAAGATCAGCAGGACGTTCGTCACGTCACCTTCGGCAGACCCGGCGCGGGCGGGGGAGATACCTTGAAGGATGCTGTGACCGTTGGGGCCGTTCGGAAACCCTGCTCAGGAGAGTGCATGGCATCGCGTACCGATCTCGTCGAAGATCTGATGAGCCGTTTCCCGCACGTGCCGCGCGAGGCGGTCATCAAGGAGGACCTGCTGCGCGGCGGTCTGGCCTTCGACGACTCGGCCCTGACCGACAACGAGCACGGCGACGTCAAACCGAAGTCGTACTTCATCTTCTCCTTCGACCACCGCACGCTGCCCGAGCTGGGCACTGCCGCACTGCGCCGGCCGCCGGAGGAGATCGTGCTCACCGGCGGCCCGTACGGGCTACGCCGCACCGTGGTCTCGGTCCGCACCAACCCCGGCTCGCCGTACCGGGTCAAGAGCGACGACGAGGGACGGCTGCGCCTGTTCCTCGACGACCGGCCGATCGCCGAGGTCGGGCTCCCGCCGATGCCGGACTACTACCGGCACACCCTCGCCAACGGCAAATCGGTCATGGAGGTCGCCCCGACCATCCAGTGGGGCTACCTGATCTATCTGACCGCCTTCCGGGTCTGCCAGTACTTCGGTGCCAAGGAGGAGTGCCAGTACTGCGACATCAACCACAACTGGCGCCAGCACAAGGCGGCCGGCCGCCCGTACACCGGGGTCAAGCCGGTCGACGAGGTCCTCGAGGCCCTGGCGATCATCGACAAGCACGACACCGAGAAGGCCTCCCAGGCGTACACCCTCACCGGCGGCAGCATCACCTCCCACGTCGGGGGACTGGCCGAAGCGGACTTCTACGGCCGGTACGCCCAGGCGATCGAGGAACGCTTCCCGGGCCGGTGGATCGGCAAGGTCGTCGCCCAGGCCCTGCCCCGCGCCGACGTGCAGCGCTTCCGCGACTACGGGATCCAGATCTACCACCCCAACTACGAGGTGTGGGACAAGCGGCTGTTCGAGCTGTACTGCCCCGGCAAGGAGCGCTACGTCGGCCGCGAGGAGTGGCACCGCCGCATCCTCGACTCCGCCGAGGTCTTCGGCCCGCGCAACGTCATCCCGAACTTCGTGGCCGGCGTCGAGATGGCCGCCCCGCACGGCTTCACGACCGTGGACGAGGCGATCGACTCCACCGCCGAAGGCCTGCAGTACTTCATGTCCCGCGGCATCACGCCGCGGTTCACCACCTGGTGCCCGGAGCCGACGACGCCGCTCGGCCGGACCAACCCGCAGGGCGCGCCGCTGGAATACCACGTCCGGTTGCTGGAGGTGTACCGGGCGGTGATGGAGGCCAACGGCCTGTCCAGCCCGCCCGGTTACGGCCCGGCCGGCCCCGGGCGAGCGGTCTTCTCGGTCAGCTCGTTCATGGACAGTCTCCCCGGCGAACCCGAGGCCGACCGGGCCTAGTCCGCGATCGGCTGGTCGCGGGCCAGCGCCGCCCGGCAGTCGCGGCCGCCGTCCCCTGCTCAGGGATGGGGCCGGACGCAGTGGTCGCGATAGGTTGCACAGTGATGGCCACGATCGACGACGTCCGTCACGAACTCGCCAGCCTCGCCGACCCGGATCGGGCCGAGGGAGTGAGCCGGTATCTGCAGATGGTTCCGGGCGGCTACGGCGAGGGCGACCGGGCCATCGGCGTCTCCGTGCCGGATCAGCGCAGGGTGGCTGGCCGCTATTGGCGGGAGCTGTCCCCGGCCGAGACAGCGGTGCTGCTGACGAGCGGCGTGCATGAGGAGCGGCTGACGTCGCTTCTCATCCTGGTGCGCAAGTTCGCCAAGGGGGACGAGGCGGAACGGGGCGAGATCTTCAGCATCGTCTTGGCAAACACCGGCCGCATCAACAACTGGGACCTGGTGGACTCGTCCGCGCCGTACATCGTCGGCCCCTGGCTGATCGACAAGGACCGGAGCGTGCTGGATCGGCTGGCCGAATCGAGCCTGGTGTGGGATCGGCGGATCGCCATCATGGCAACGCTCGCCTTCATCAAAGCCGGCGACTTCCACTGGACCTTCCGGCTCAGCGACCGGCTCCTGCGCGACCCACACGACCTCGTCCACAAGGCGGTGGGCTGGATGCTGCGCGAGGTGGGCAACCGGGACCGGGCGGCGGAGGAGGAGTTCCTGGCCCGGCGTTACCGGGCCATGCCACGGGTCATGCTGCGGTACGCGATCGAAAAGTTCGAACCGCAGCGACGTCGGGAATACCTGTCCGGCCTGGTGTAGCTGATCGATGCTCGAGCGGCCGAGCGGATCGGCCGGGGGGTGTTGCCGGACGTCGGTTCAGTGGCCGGGCTGGCGCGGGCGCAGGCCGTTGAGGGCGGTGGCGACGACGCGGTTGGCGTATTCGGCGGTGAGAGGGCCGCTGCGCTGCAACCATCGGTTGAGCACCGGCCCCCAGATCATCTCCACGGCCACGTCGAGGTCGACGTCTTCGGCGAGCTGTCCAGCCTGCTGGGCGCTGCGCAGCCGTTGACGCTTGAGTTCCTTCAACGGCCCGTCCAGCCGTTCGGCGTAGGCGGCGGCCAGTTCGGGGTCGTGCGCGATCTCGGTGGCCAGCGCGCGCATCGGTTGGTCGTAGCGGGGGTCGGTCATCTCCGCGACCGTGGCGCGCAGCACCGCTGTCAGGTCGGCCTCCAGGTCGCCGGTGTCGGGCAGCGCCGCGGGTTCGCCGTCGTTGCCCTCACTGAGCATGAGGAAGGCGTCGAAGAGGATCGTGCCCTTGGACGGCCACCAGCGGTAGATGGTCTGCTTGCCGACGCCGGCCCGCGCGGCGATGCCCTCGATGCTGAGTTTGGCGTATCCGACCTCCTGCACCAGGTCGAACGCCGCGGTGAGGATGGCCCGCCGGGAGGTCTCCTTCCGGCGGGCCGCGTTGGCGGGGGCTTTGCGCTGTGTCGTCATGCGGCCAACGTACCGGAGGTGAGACGGACCGTCTCGTCTTGACCCGAAGGTTCTGATCGCTTACGGTTCCAGGAATAGCGAGACGGACCGTCTCGTCTCGTGTGAATCAGGGAGGCCTCGTCCATGCGCACCTCATCCAGCCCTGCTCCGCGTACCTGGTTCATCAGCGGCGCCAGCCGCGGTCTGGGCCAGGCGTTCACTGTGGCCGCGCTCGAACGTGGTGACCGGGTGGTCGCCGTGGCCCGGACCATCGACCGGGGCGACTTCGACGAGCGCCACGGTGACCAACTGCTGACCCTGGCGCTCGACGTGACCGACCGGGCGGCGGTCTTCGCCGCCGTGGCCACCGCGGTGGAGCACTTCGGGCGGCTCGACATCGTCGTCAACAACGCCGGCACCATGTCCATGGGCATGGTCGAAGAGTTCACCGAGGCTGAGGCGCGGGTCCAGTTCGAGGTCAACTTCTTCGGCGCGTTGTGGGTCTGCCAGGCCGTGCTGCCGCACCTACGCGCCCAACGGGCCGGCCACATCGTGCAGATTTCCAGCATCGCCGCTCTCGGCGGCTTCCCGAGCACCGGGATGTATAGCGCGAGCAAGTTCGCGCTGGAAGGCATGAGCGAGGCCCTGGCGATGGAGGCGGCGGCCTTCGGCGTCACCGTCAGCATCGTGCAGCCCGGCGGCTATTGGACCGACCTGTACACCAGCATGACGTCCACCAAGCCGCTGGCGGCGTACGGCCCGCTCCGCGCCGAGTTAGAGCGGCAGTGGGCGGACGGCTCGATCGACAGTGAGCCCCGGCTGGCCGCCGAGGCACTGCTGAAGCTGGTCGACAGCGACGACCCGCCGCTGCGGCTCCTGCTCGGCAGCATGATCTACGACCTGGCGTTCGACATCTCGCGTCGACGAATGGACACCTGGGCGGGCTGGGAGCAGGTCAGCCGGGCCGCGGAGCATGCCGTCCCGACGCCCGGCCCCGCGCGTTGACCGGTTACGCGCCGGATCGCTGCGCCTCGGGGTGCTGGCCGGCGAACGCCCGGAGCAATGTCGCGATCGCGATGGCCAGGTCCGTTCGGTTCGCGGCTGTTCCGGGTGGTGGGGCGGTGCGGGCGCCCGCACCGATCAGACGGTCGAACAGCAGGCCGTCGATGCAGGCGACGAGGTGGTCGCCGGCCTGCGCCGGATTCCGGGCGCCGGCGGCCGCCAGCATCGCCCTCGATTGCGCGCGTGAGGCGTCGCCGTATTCCAGGATGGTCCGTAGCTCGGGATGGTGCGTGGCTTCGAGCAGGCAGGCGTAGCGGGCCAGCGTGCGATGGCGTGCGGTGCTCATCCACTGGTCGAGGAGGGCGGCGATGCCGGCGGCTGTCCGGTCGATGTCGGTCAACGCGACTGCCGCCGAGTCGGCCACGGCCGGCAGTTCGCGGGCATCCAGGTCCGCCCGGTCGAGGTCGGCGAGCCGGCGTACGACCGCTTCGATGAGCGCCTTGCGGGTGCGGAAGTAGGCGGACGTGGTGCCCTGGGGCAGTCCGGCCCGAGCATCGACGGCGCGGTGGGTGAGGCCGCGCATGCCGAGTTCGGCGAGTACGTCGATCGCGGCATCGGTCAGGACCGCGAACCGGTCGGTCGTCATGGTGTTGCGTCTCCCTTCTACGGCTGCAGTATGGCTTTCTACAGCTGTAGAAGGACGGTGCACGGATGGACCGGACGGCCGTGGTGATCGGTGCAGGTATCGGCGGGTTGAGTACGGCCGTGGGTCTGCTTCGCAAGGGCTGGCACGTGACCGTGCTCGAACGTGTCGCCACCTTCGGGCCGGTCGGGGCCGGCCTGGTGCTCCAGGCCAACGGGCTGCGCTGTCTCGACGCCCTCGGTCTCGGCGCGGCCGTTCGGGACCTGGGGCGTGCCGGCATGTCCGGTGGCACCCGCAGGCCCGACGGCCGGTGGCTTGCCCGCATCGGCGCTGACGAGATGGAGCACCTGCTCGGCACCGCGGCGGTCGGTGTCCACCGCGCCACCCTGCACGAGATCCTGCTCGGCGCCTTGCCGGAGGGCACCGTCGTGACCGGCGCCGAGGTCAGTGCCGTCACCGCCGACGGGGACGTCACGTATCGAAGCCGGGACGGACTCGTCCGGATGCGAGCCGATCTGGTGGTCGGGGCGGACGGGATCCACAGCACCGTGCGGGCACTGCTGTGGCCGGATGCCGCCGGCCCGGTGCGCGTCGGCGTGACCGCATGGCGCGGAGTGACGCCGGCCTGGGACGAGGACCTCGTCGTCGCGATCACTTGGGACCGTGGCGCCGAGTTCGGGATGGTGCCGCTCGCCGACGGACGGGTGTACTGGTTCGCCGCCGTCAACACCGCGCCCACGCAGCCGGACGTTGACGAGCTGGCCCAGGTGCACGCCCGGTTCGGCAGTTGGCACGACCCGATCCCCGCCCTCATCGGCGCGACCGACACCGTCCTGCGCGACGAACTTGCCTGCCTCGACGAGCCACTCCCCACGTACGTCAAGGGCCGGGTCGTCCTGCTCGGCGACGCCGCTCACGCCATGACACCCAACCTTGGCCAGGGTGCCAACCAGGCGCTCGAGGACGCCGTCGTCCTCGCCGCCGTCGCCGATCGGCCGGACGGCCTGGTTGCCTACGACCGGCAACGCCGCCCACGGAGCCAGCAGGTGGCGAAGGCGTCCCGCGTGATCGGCCGCTTCGGCCAGCAACTGCACAGCCCGGTCGCCGTGGCCGTCCGCAACATCATCATGCGGGTGACCCCGCCGCGGTTGGCTCTCCGCTCGATGGCCCGCTACGCCGACTGGCGCCCGCCGTCACTCGAGTAGGGACGGCTCCCCGCGCGGCGGCAGCCATTGCGCGGGCACCCGGCTTCGGCTGACACCTCACCCCTGATCCGCCTTGACTGCGCGGACTATGGCGTGGCGCGTTTCCGCACGAGTGGCAGGTATACCTCGTCGACGATGTCGATGAGAACCTCGTCGGGTGCGGTCGGCACGCCTCGGGTGACGAACTCGTTCCGGAGCAGGACGATCGCCACCGTGGCGACCCGGGGGTGGAGGGATTCAGGGGAGGCCTCCCCGCGGGCGACGGCGCGTCCCAGGATCGTCAGCCACATGGCGGTCATGGCGTCGGCGGATTGCTCCGGTAGTTGCGCCGCCAGGTTCTTCGCGCTGCCGGCTGCCGCCAGCAGTTCCCGCAGGATGGCGCCGAGTGGCGAGCTCCAGTGCCGATTGGCTCGGCGCAGCAGTTCCAGGGCATCCTCGCGCAGCTGACCGGTGTCGGGGGCTTGGATCGTCGTGGCCAACTGCTTGTAGGCGGCGATGCCGAGAGTGAGGCGGTCTGGCCAGCGGCGGTAGATGGCGTTCTTGTTGGTGCCGGCCCGCTTGGCGACCCGGTCCATGGACAGCCCCGCGTACCCGGACTCGGTGAGTTCATCGGCCGCGGCGCGCAGGATCGCCTCCTCCAGTGCCGCGCCCCGTCGTCGGGTCTGCCCAGCACGGGCCTGGGTCATCGGGTCGTCCGGCATGCTCTTCCTCGCGATCGGTACTGCTCGTTCCTTCCAAGCATCCACTTGACGTGCGACCTCAGTCAAAATACGGTACCGCTAGTACCTTATTATGCCACGGAAGGGACCCACCCGTGCGTGCCAGAGGCATCACCTACGACACCGGATTCGTCCGCCATGGCGTGAACTCCCGCCAGCGCTTCGAGCCGGAGCTGGTCGAACGCGAACTACGCATCATCCGGGACGATCTGCACTGCACTGCCGTCCGCGTGACCGGCGGCGATCCCGAGCGGATCGAGACCGCCGCAACCTTCGCCGTCGACCTGGGCCTGGAGGTCTGGTTCTCGCCGTATCCGCTCGAGATGACTGCCGACGAGATGCTGTCGCTGTTCGCCGACTGCGCCGAGCGGGCGGAGCAGCTGCGGCGGCGCGGCGGTGAGGTCGTGTTCGTCACCGGCGCCGAGCTGAGCCTGATGAACCCGGGATTCCTGCCCGGCGACACCACCGAGGAACGGATCGGGCTGCTGAGCCAGCCGCACCGCGTGCGGGAACTGATTGCCGAGGCCGGCGTCCGGGTCAACGACTTCCTTGGCAAAGCCGTAGCCCTGGTCCGCGAGCGGTTCGGTGGCAAACTCACCTACGCCTCGGTGCCAATTGACCGCGTCGACTGGACGCCCTTCGACATCGTGTCCATGGACGTCTACCGGTCGGCCGCGACCGCCGAGACGTTCGCCGAGATGTTCGCCGAGGGCATGCGCAGCCCGGCATTTCAAGGAAAGCCGGTCGCGATCACCGAATTCGGCTCGGCCACGTACCAGGGCGCGGGCGACCGGGGCGCGCAAGGACTGGAGATCGTCGAGTACGACCAGGACACCGGGCCGGTCCGACTCAACGGGAAGTACGTCCGCGACGAGGCCGGCCAGGCGGCCTATCTACGCGAGCTGCTGGAGGTCTTCGACGCCGAGGGCGTCGACACCGCCTTCGTGTTCCTCTTCGCGCTCTACGACCACCCGCACCGCCCCGACGGCGATCCCCGCGACGACCTCGATCTGGCCAGCTACGGCATCGTCAAGGTCTTCGACGACCGCCACGGAGACACCTACCCCGACCTGCCGTGGGAACCCAAAGCCGCGTTCACCACCATCGCCGAGCATTACGGAAGGCGATGAGAGCGGCGCGCTGCCGCGGGCGGTCGCAGCGACTCGCCGTCTCCTCGTCGTCGGTGGTGGCCGGGCGCGCTGTGCCGGCCACCACCGACCCGCCAGTCGATCACGCCGGCGTGGCTGCCTCGTCGGTCTCCGGCGACAGCAGCGCCAGGTAGCTCTCCGGGCGCCAACCGGCGATCACCTTGGTGAACAGCCCCGCGCCGAGCCGCCGGTAGAAGCGCTGCGCCCCGGCGTTCTCCGGCTTGACCTCCCAGCGGATGACGAGCCCGTCGTCCGCCGCGGTACGCGCCAGCGCGAGCATCAGCGCCCGACCGACCCCGGCGTCCCGGGCGGATGCCCGGACCCACAGGTCGTCCAGTGCGAGGATGTCCCGCCCGGACCACAGGTGCACGCGGCGGAGCGCGGAGACGTAGCCGAGCGGCTCGCCGGCCCGCTCGGCGAGCAGCACGGTGACGTCGCTGCGGCCGAGCAGGATGCGCCATCCGTCCACGGTGACGGTGACGTGCGCGGCGTCGCCCTCGTGGGCGGCGATCTCCCGGACCAGGGTGTCCACGGTGGCGGCGTCGGCGGGACCGGCCGGGCGGATGGTGACGGTGTCGAGCATGTTCTGCTCCTTTTGAGAAACGGTGGCGGCCCGGGACGGGTCAGGGCGTGCCGATGGCGGCGAGGACGTCCAGCCGGGCGGCGCGGCGAGCCGGCAGCAGACCGGCCAGCAGGCTGGCGACCAGGGCGACGGCCAGCACGAGCAGCAGCCGGCCGGTCGGCACGGCCAGCACGGTCGGGGCGTCCCGGCCCAGCGCGCGGACCGTGGCGGCGGCGAAGCCGGCCCCCAGCACGATCCCCAGGACGCTGGCCAGCGCGGCGACCAGCACCGCCTCGGCGCGGATCATCCAGCCCAGCTGCCGGCGGGTCATCCCCACCGCGCGCAGCAGCCCGATCTCCGCGGTGCGCTCGGTGATGGACAGGGCGAGGGTGTTGGTGATGCCCAGCAGGGCGATCAGCACGGCCAGCATGAGCAGCACCGTCACCAGGCCGAGCACCTGGTCGATCATCTGGGTGCGGCCGGCGACCGCGGCGGCCTGGTCGCGTAGCTGCGCGGTCGGGGTGTCGGCCAGCGCGGCCTTGATCGCCCGCTCGGCGGCGGCCCGGTCTGTCCCGTCGGCGGTGCGGATGAGGACGCTGGCGTCCATCTCCTCGCTGTAGTGCCGGGCGAAGGTGTCCAGCGAGATGAGGTAGTCGGTGGACAATGCCCGGGCATCCCCGTCGCGCAGCAGGCCGACCACGGGCAGGGTGTGGGTGCCGGTGCGGGAGAACGTCATCGGCAGGTCGTCCCCGACGGCCAGGCCCCGGTCCCGGGCCACGTGCTCGGCCAGCACGATCCCGCCGCCGTCCAGCGCCGCCAGGTTGCCGGCGGTGAAGCGTAGCTTCGTCACCCGGGGCAGGGTCGCCGGGTCCACGGCGGTGAGCGCGTTGGTGGCGTCCCCGTCGCGCCAGTGGCCGTAGCGCAGCCGGGACGCCACAGCGACCTCGGGCAGCCGGCTGACCCGGTCGTACACGGCGGGGGAGAGGCCACCGAGCATCTCGTTGCGGGCGCTCTCCACCACATGGTCGGCGCTGATCACCTCGGCGTAGGACTGCCGGACCGAGCTGTTGACCGAGGTGCCGAGGACGGCCATGAAGCTGATCAGCGCGAGCCCGAGGGCCAGCGCCAGGGCGGTCGCCGCGGTCCGCCGCGGGGTGCGGGCCGCCGAGTCGGTGGCCAGCCGGCCGGTCACGCCGGCGGCGGCCAGCGGCCGGCCGACGAGGCGTACCAGGGCGGGGGTGAGGGCCGGCCCGAGCAGCGCGAGCCCGCCGACGGCGCCCAGCGCGGCCACGCCGAGCAGCGGGACCGGCGCGTCCGCGGCGAGCACCGCCGCCGTGGCGGCCAGGCCCGCGACGGCGGCCAGCGCGCCGGCCACGACTCGGACCCGGCCGGTGCGGGCGGCGGCCGCTTCGCGTAGCGCCGCCACCGGCGCCACCGCCGCCGCGCGCCGCGCCGGCCCGACTGCCGAGCCGACCGTGACGAGGACGCCGACCGCGAAGGCCACCAGCACGGTACGGCCGGTCAGCACCAGCCCGCCCGCCGGCAGCGGTACGCCGAACGCCCGGGCCAGCCCCCGGATGCCGGTGGCGGCGGCGACACCGAGGGCGAGCCCGGCCGCCGAGGCGGTGAGCCCGACCAGCAGCGCTTCGCCGAGCACCGAGCGCAGCACCTGCCCGCCCGTCGCGCCGGCGGCCCGGAGCAGGGCGAGTTCCCGGGTCCGCTGGGTGACCACGATGGAGAACGTGTTGGCGATCAGGAACGCGCCGACCAGCAGGGCGGCGCCCGCCAGGGCGAGCAGCACCAGTTGCAGCCAGCTCAGCTGGTCCCGGGCCGCCGCCGCGCCGGCCGCCGCGATGTCGCGGCTCGCCGCGACCTCGTAGTCGGCGCCGAGCGCGGCGGTGATCCGGCTGCGCAGCTCGTCGGGGGCGACGCCGGGCGCGGCCACGACCGCCACCTCGGAGACGCCGGCGCCGAGCCGGAGCAGCCGCTGTGCCGACGGGAGGGTGACCAGGGCGACCGTGCTGTTCGGCAGGCCGCCCCGGTCACCGAACCCGGCCAGCCCGACCACCCGCAACGGTGCGGTGTCGGTCGCCCGGACGGTGACGGTGTCGCCGAGCCGGACGCGGTGACCGCGCGCGGTGTCCTCGTCGAGGACCACCTCGTCGTCGGCGGCCGGGGGTCGGCCGCTGCGGATGGTGAACGAGCCCGCCGGGGCCGGCGCCCAGGAGGCCAGCACGGACGCCCCGGACGGCACGACCGGCGTGCCGGCCACCTCCAGCAGGCCCTGGCCGCGGACCAGCGGCTGGGCGGTGGCCACCCCGGACACCGCGGCGATCCGCGCCGGTAGGTCGGCCGGGAGCGGGTCCCGGGCCACCTCGACGCCCATCGCGGAGTCGAAGGCGACCGCGTCCCGCACGGTCAGGTCGACGCCGGCGGTCGCGGTGCGGAACTGGTCGTCGAGCAGCCGGGTGGAGGTGTCGGTGAGGACCAGGCCGCCGGTGGCGAACGTGACGCCGAGGACGACCGCGAGCAGCGTCAGGGCCAGCCGGGCCCGGCGGGCCAGGGTGGTACGCAGAGTCAGGCGCCACATGTCAGTTCGCTCCCGTGGTGGCGGGCGCGGCCAGGCGCGCCATGCGGGACAGGATGGCCGGCACGGTCGGTGCGTCGAGTTCGCCGTCGATCCGGCCGTCGGCGAGGAACACCACCCGGTCGGCGTACGCGGCGGCGTGCGGGTCGTGGGTGACCATCACGATGCTCTGCCCGAGGTCGTCGACGGCCTGCCGCAGGAAGCCGAGCAGCGCCTCGGCCGCCGACGAGTCCAGGTTGCCGGTCGGCTCGTCGGCGAACACGATCTCGGGACGGGTGATCAGCGCGCGGGCCACCGCGACCCGCTGCTGCTGCCCGCCGGACAGCTCACCGGGCCGGTGCCGTAGCCGGTCGGCCAGACCGAGCGTGGCGACCAGGTGGGCCAGGCGCTCGGGGTCGGGTCGGCGGCCGGCCAGGGTGAGCGGCAGGAGGATGTTCTCCCGCGCGGTCAGGGTCGGCACCAGGTTGAAGGACTGGAAGACGAAGCCGACCCGGTCCCGGCGCAGCAGGGTGCGCTGCCGTTCGCTGAGCCGGCCGAGGTCCGTCCCGCCGAGCAGGATCTGCCCGGCGTCGACGGTGTCCAGGCCGGCCAGCGCGTGCATGAGCGTCGACTTGCCGGACCCGGACGGGCCCATGATCGCGGTGAACCGGCCGGCCGGGATTGACACCGTGGCGCCGTCGAGGGCGCGGACGGCGGCGGCGCCGCGACCGTAGGTGCGTACGACGTCCCGGGCCTGCACGGCGACCGCGGTCGAGGTGGGGCGGGGCGACATCACAGTGCTCGTGGTCATGGTAGATCTCCTGTTTGTGGGGGGGTGGGTGGCTCAGCGGGCGGCCCGGCGGCGCGCCTCGGTGCGGATGGCGCGGACGGTGGCGACGTGCCGGTCGCGGCGCAGCCGGCGGACCAGCTCGGCGCGCTCCAGCTCGATCAGGTCGGCGGCGAGCAGGTGGTTCATGGCGACTCCTCGGTCAGGTGCGGATCGGTGACAGGAGGAGATTGGCCGGCCGCGCTGTCCGGACGCTGGCTGTCGATTCCGCCGGGGCGGACAGCGGATGGACAGGCCGCCGCCAGCGGCCACGGCCAGGCTGGCGGGCATGGTGGAACGGAACGACCCGGCGGCGCCCGCCGCGGACCCGACGTGGGTGGTGACGGTGGCCCTGCCGTCCGGCATCTGCCGGCGCTGCGTACGCGCGGTCAGCCGGCGGGTGAGTGACCTGCCCGGCGTGGTGTCGCTGGACTTCGACGGCGACGCCGGCCTGCTGCGCGTGGGCGGCGAGGTCGACCCGGCCGCCCTGCAGCGCGCCGGCCTGGCGGTCTGCCCCGCCGGCCCGGAGTGTCGCCGTCCCGGCTAGCGCCCGGCCGCCGTGGTCAGCGCCCCGTCACCGCCCGAGCCGGCGTCCGTGCGCAACGGCCCGCCGCCAGGGGCCGGCGCCTCCGTCAGCGGGCCGTCGGTGCCAGGGCCGCCGCCGCCCGCCGGGCCGCCTCGGCCTCCGGTTCCCGGCCGTCGGCGGCCGCCGCCTCGGCCGTCAACGACCAGAGCCGGCGCCGGGCCCACGGGAACTCACGCTCCTCGAGCAGCTCCACAGCCCGGCGGCACTCGTCCGACGCGGTGGCCGCGTCGCCGTCGGCGTACGCCATCCGGGCCCGGCCCCAGGCCGCCCAGGCCTGGCAGCGCGGGTTGCCGCTGCGGCGGGCGGTGTCGGCCGCCTCGGCGAGCATCGCCGGCACGCCCGCGACCTCGCGGCGATCCAGCCGGGTGTGCGCCAGCTGCACGAGGGTGAAGGCCAGCGCGTGCGGGGAGGGGTTGACCCGGGCCTCCGTCGCCGCCTCCTCGAGGACGGCGATCGCCTCGTCGGGCCGGCCGGCCTCGCGCAGCGCGATGCCGAGGTGCGCCAGGATCCCGGCGGGCAGGAGACGGTCCCCGGCCTGCCGGGTGAGGTCCAGGGTGCGCCGCCACTGCTCGGCGGACCGCGCGAAGTTGCCCGTGCGCAGGTCCAGCAGGGCCTCGACGTAGCAGACCGTCCCGTGCCACCAGGGGTCGTCGGTGTCGCCCCGCTCGCCGCGGGCCTGCGCGACCATCGCCCGGTATTCGTCCGGGTCGCCGTCGTACTGGCCCTCCCAGGCCACCACGAGCCGGGAGACCGCCGTGTTGGCCGGGTCTCCCAGCTGCTCGAACTCCGCCAGGCTCGCCCGTGCGGCGGCCCGGGTCTGTGCGGTGGGGTAGTAGACGCCCAGCAGGCCGATCCGCTGCAGGGCGGTGGCGCGGGCGGCCGGGGCGGCCCCGCCGGCGGCCAGCAGCGCGGTCAGGGCTCGGATCCCCTCGTACCGGGGTCCGTAGTTCCAGAACAGGAAGAGCGCGTCGGCCAGCCGCAGGCCGGCGTCGACCCCGTCCGACCGGTCGAGGCAGCGGTCGACCGCGGCCCGGAAGTTGTCGTGCTCCTCGGTCAGGCGCGCCCAGGCGTCGGCGTCGGTCCGGGCATGCGGCCCGTACCGTTCGGCCAGCTCGGTGAAGTGGGTGAGGTGCCGGTCGCGGGCCGCCGCGGTCTCGCCGGCCTCGGCGAGCTGGGCGGCGGCGTACTCCCGGATGGTGACCAGCAGCCGGAACCGCCCGGTGGTCGGGTCCGGCACCACGAGGGAGCGGTCGACCAGCCGGAAGAGCAGGTCGAGCACCTCGTCGGTGGCCAGGCCGTCGAACGCGCAGACCCGCTCGGCGGCGGTCAGGTCCCAGCCGCCCCGGAACACGGCCAGCCGGCGCAGCAGCCGCCGCTCGGCCTCGGTCAGCAGGTCGTGGCTCCAGTCGAGGGTGGCCCGCAGTGTCCGGTGCCGGGCCTCGCTGGTCCGCGCCCCCGTCGTGAGCAGCGCGAAGCGGTCGTGCAGCCGGGCCGCGATCTCCGCCGGCGGCAGCGCCTTCACTCGCGCGGCGGCCAGCTCGATGGCCAGCGGCATGCCGTCGAGCTGGCGGCAGATGTCCGCGATCACCGGCGCGGTCGCCTCGTCGAGGACGAAGCCGGGGCGGACCGCCCGCGCCCGGTCGACGAACAGGGCCACGGCCGGGCTGTCGCCGAGCCGCGCGAGATCGGCCGGCCCGTCCGGTACGCCCAGCGGCGCCACCGCGAGCTGGGTCTCCCCGGGTACCGCGAGGGCCTCCCGGCTGGTGGTCAGCACGGTCAGCGCCGGGCAGGCGGCGACCAGTTGCTCGACCAGCTCGGCCACCTCGTCGATGACGTGCTCGCAGTTGTCGACCACCAGCAGCGCCCGGCCGGCGCCGAGCCAGGCGACGAGCGCCGCGGTGGCGGCCGGTCCCGGACCGCCGGCGGCCACGCCGAGCTGGCCGGCGACCGCCTCGGGAAGGTCGGTCCCGCTGGCCACGGCGGACAGGCGGACCAGGTGCAGCCGGTCGGCCAGGGTGGCGTCGGCGTGGCGTGCCGCCTCCAGCGCCAGGGTGGTCTTGCCGACGCCGCCCGGGCCGGTCAGGGTCACCACCCGCGCCTCGCGCAGCC
Source organism: Micromonospora sp. NPDC047738 (assembly GCF_040642675.1). Taxonomy (NCBI): domain Bacteria; kingdom Bacillati; phylum Actinomycetota; class Actinomycetes; order Micromonosporales; family Micromonosporaceae; genus Micromonospora; species Micromonospora sp. NPDC047738. Next base: position 16,388 of record NZ_JBEYSO010000015.1, on the reverse strand, counting down.
GGTCCAGCACGCGCTGCACGTCGTCCTGCCGGCCGATGACCGAGGAGAGCCGGCGGGGCAGGTCGCCGCGCTCGGCTGCGCGGGGGGCGGGAATCCGCGCGGCCGGGGCCGTGGTCTGCGGCGTGGCGGCCGGGTCAGCCGCACGGGCGAGGGACGGGGCGGCCGGAGCCGCCGGGGCCGGGGCTGGCACCTGCTGCCGCAGGATCGCCCCGGCGAGGGCCTGCAGTTCGGGCGCCGGGTCGATGCCCAGCTCGTCGGCGAGGCGGTGCCGCAGCGCGTGGTACGCGGTGATCGCCGCCGCCTGCCGCCCGCCCCGGTAGAGCGCCAGCATCAGCAGCCGGTGCAGCCGCTCGCGCAGCGGGTGGGCGACGACCAGGCGTTCCAGGTCGGCGACCGCCTCGGCCTGCCGCCCGGCGTCCAGCAGCAGTTCCAGCCGGTCCTCCACCGCGCCGAGGCGCAGTTCGGCCAGGCGGGCGGTCTCGGCCAGCGCCCAGTCGGCGTCGCCGACGTCGGCCAGGGCCGGCCCGCGCCACAGCCCCAGCGCCTCGTCGAAGCAGGCCAGGGCGGCGGCGGGTCCGTCGCCGGTGGTCGCGGTGCGGGCCCGCTCCAGCAGCCGTTCGAAGCGGTACGCGTCAACCGCATCGGGGGCGACGGCGAGCTGGTAGCCGGGGGCGCGGGTGACCAGCAGGTCCCCGCCCGCCCCGGCGGCGGCCAGGGCCCGGCGCAGCTTGGACACCCGCAACTGCAGCGCGTTCGTGGCGTCGGCCGGGAGCTGGTCGCCCCAGAGCGCGTCGGCCAGCGCGTCGGCGGAGACCACCCGACCCGCGGCGAGCACCAGCCGGGCCAGCAGGGCCCGGACCGCCGGGGCGAGCGGAGCGGCGGCGCGGCCGGCCACCCGGAGCTCCATGGTGCCGAGCACCCCGAAGCTCACCGTGGGCCCACTGTCCCCGCTCATCGCACTCCCGTCCGCTGCGGCGTCGGCCCTGGGGCCCGCCCCGATCGCCGGGTGGCTGCCCCCGGGCGGGCCCCATGCTACGTCCCGGCCGGCCCTCGGCCGATCGGCCGAAAGGCGATGCGCCGCCCGCCGCCGGGCGTGCCCGCCGGGTGGGGGAGCCGCCTGCCGACCCGGCCGGACAGCCGGAAGCCGGTCGGGTTGGCCCGGACGGCTGGCCGGCCGGGTGGCGGCCGGTCGGCCCGGGACAGCCGGATGCGGCGCGGTGAGGGGGACGGTCGGGTTGTTGCACGGTCAGGCCGGGACGGCTGGCGCCGGCCGGGGCGGCAGGGCCAGCCGCCGGTCCGCCACCAGCCGGGCGGCCAGCACCTCGGCGTCCCGGCCCACCCAGCCGAGCACGGCCGAGCCGCGGGCGCGTTGCCAGGGCATGCCGAGGAAGTACAGGCCGGGCCAGTCGGTCACCCCCTGCCGCTGCACGGGTTCGCCGGACGGGTCGGTCACCGGCACCGCCAGCCACGGGTAGCGGGGGCGGAAGCCGGTGGCCCAGACCACCGCGTCCACCCGCCGGCGCCCGCCGTCGGCCAGCAGCAGCATGTCCCCCGCGGCGTCCACCACCCGGCCGACCCGGTCGACCCGCCGCAGCAGCCCGGCCACGTCGCTGCCGATGATCGGGTTCTGGGCCGCGATCCGCCCGCCGAGCCGGCTCTCGGCGCTCAGCCGCATGGTGCCCAGCCGGGAGAACCACCAGAAGATGTCCCGGCCGAGCCAGCGTTGCGGCAGCACCGGGCCGATGGCCGGTGCGGAAAGCACCACCCGCCGGCCGTGGTCGGCGAGCTCGGCGGCGATCTGCACCCCGGTGTTCCCGCCGCCGACCACCGCCACGACCCGGCCGGGCAGCTGCGTCGGGTTGCGGTACGCGCTGCTGTGCAGCTGGGTGACGCCGGCCGCGAGCCGGCCGCTCACCTCCGGTACCCAGGCCGTGTGGAACGCCCCGGCGGCGACCACCACGCGCTGGGCGTGTAGGGGCCCGGTCGACGTGTCGACGGTGAAGCCGCCCGCCGTACCGGGGCGGACCGAGGTGACCCGGCAGCAGAGCCGGACCGGCAGGTCGAAGTGCGCGGCGTAGCCGGCGAGGTAGTCGGCGACCTCGTCCTTGCCGGGGTGCCCGTCCGGGTCGCCGGGGAACGGCAGGCCCGGCAGGGCGGAGAACCGGCGCGGGGTGAACAGGGTCAGTGAGTCCCAGCGCTGCCGCCAGGCGTCGCCCACCTGGCCATGCGCGTCGAGGATCGCGAAGGGCACGCCGGCGCGGCGCAGGTGGTGGCCGAGCGCCAGCCCGGCCTGCCCGCCGCCGACGATCACGGTGTCCAGGTCCATCGGTCCGTCTCTCCTGCGGTCAGGCGACCTGGTGGCCGGCTTCGCCGATGGCGGCCACCACGGCGGCCCGGTCGGCGTCGCCGTCGACCCGGACGGTGCGGGTGGCCAGGTCCACCGCCACGGCGTGGACGCCGGCGACCAGGCCGACCTCCTCCCGGATGGCCTCGACGCAGCGGCCGCAGCTGATCTTCGGCACGGAGAGCACGAGCTGGTGCACGGGTTGCTCCTTCGTTCGGTGGGCCGCCCTGTGGCGGCCCGGCAGCTCGAACCGTGCCGGCGGGCGCTGTCCAAGCCCTGTCGCGCACGCCCGGACCGGCCGACGGGTCGCGGACAGCGGGCGGACAGCGGCGGCCGGGAGCGTGGCGACACCGACCGCACGACGGGCGGCAACCAGCCAGGGCGCCTGCGGCGCCCGGTACGAGAGGAGCAGTGCGATGACGACACCGACGGTCGTCTCCGGCACGCTGGACATCGGCGGGATGACCTGTGCGTCCTGCGTCAGGCGGGTGGAGCGGGCGCTCAGCCGGGTCGAGGGCGTGGCGCGGGCCGAGGTCAACCTGGCGACCGAGACGGCGACCGTGGCCTACGACCCGGCCCGGGTGAGCCCGCCAGCGCTGACCGCGGCGGTGCAGCGGGCCGGCTACACGGCCACCGTCCCCGCCGACGAGCCCTGCTCAACGGGCGGCGCGCTGGGGCTCCCCGACGCGGCCGAGGAGGACGCCGAGCGGGCCGAGGAGCGGGAGGTCACCCGCCTCAAGCGGATCTGGCAACTCACCCTGGCCACCGGCCTGACCATGATGGTGCTGATGTACCTGCCGCTGTCCATCGACGCGATGGACTGGCTGATGCCGGCGCTGCTGGTCGTCGCGACCGTGGTGCAGTTCGGGGCGGGCCGGCCGTTCTACCGGGCGGCCTGGGCGGCGGCCCGGCATGGCGGGGTCAACATGCACACCCTGGTCGCCCTCGGCACCACCGTCGCGTACGCCTACAGCGCCTTCGTCACGCTCTGGCCGGCGGCGGCCGAACGGCTCGGCCTGCCGCTGCACGTCTACTTCGAGATCTCCGTGGTGGTCATCGCGCTGGTGCTGACCGGCCGCTGGATGGAGGCCCGGGCGCGGCGGCAGACCGGCGCGGCGATCGGCGCGCTGCTCGGGCTGCGCCCGCGCACCGCCCGGGTGCTGCGCGACGGCGTGGAGACCGAGGTGCCGGTGGACGAGGTCGTGGTCGGCGACCTGGTCCGGGTCCGCCCCGGCGAGCAGGTGCCCGTGGACGGCACGGTCACCGAGGGCGCCTCCACGGTGGACGAGAGCATGCTGACCGGCGAGAGCATGCCGGTGTCGAAGACGGTCGGGGACGTGGTCATCGGCTCGACCGTCAACCGGACCGGCTCGGTGGTGCTGCGGGCCACCGCCGTGGGCCAGGACACCACTCTCGCCCAGATCGTCCGGCTGGTCCAGGAGGCCCAGGGCGCCAAGGCGCCGATGCAACGGCTGGTCGACACGGTCTCCGCCTGGTTCGTCCCGGCGGTGATCGGGCTGGCCCTGCTCACCTTCGGCGTCTGGGCGGTCGCCGGACCCGACGACGGGCGGCTGACCTTCGGCATCGGCACCGCGATCGCGGTGCTCATCATCGCCTGCCCGTGCGCCCTCGGCCTGGCCACCCCGACCGCGATCATGGTCGGCACCGGCAAGGCCGCCGAACTGGGCATCCTCATCTCCGGAGGCGACGCGCTGGAGCAGGCCCGGCGGATCACCACGGTGGTGCTGGACAAGACCGGCACGCTCACCCGCGGCCGGCCCGACGTCACCGCCGTGCACGCCGCCGACGGCGTCGACGTCGACCAGCTGCTGGCGTACGCGGCCGCGGCCGAGACCGGCTCCGAGCACCCGCTCGGGGAGGCGATCGTCCGGCACGCCCTTGCCCGCGACCTCGCCGTACCGGCGGCGGACTCCTTCGAGGCGGTGCCCGGGCACGGCGTCGAGGCGCGGGTCGACAGCCGGCACGTGCTCATCGGCAACCCGGCCCTGATGCGGGCCCACGACGTCGACGTCGACCCGCTGTCCGGTGCGGCCGCCGCGGTGGCGGCGCGCGGCGGCACCCCGGTGCTCGTGGCCCTCGACGGCCGGCTCGCCGGCGTCATCGGGGTGGCCGACACCCTGCGCCCCGAGTCCCGCGACGCGGTCGACCAGCTGCGGGCGCTGGGCCTGGAGGTGTGGATGCTGACCGGCGACAACCGGGTCACCGCCGAGGTGGTCGCCCGCGAGGTCGGCATCGCGCAGGTGATCGCCGACGTCCGGCCCGAGGAGAAGGCCGCCCGGGTCGCCGCCCTGCAGGAGCGGGGCGCGGTGGTGGCGATGGTCGGCGACGGCATCAACGACGCGCCGGCGCTGGCCCGCGCCGACCTGGGCATCGCCATCGGCACCGGCACCGACGTGGCCATCGCCGCCTCCGACATCACCCTGGTCGGCGGGGACCTGCGCGGCATCGTCTCGGCCATCGCCCTGTCCCGGCGTACGGTCACCACGATCAAGCAGGGGCTGGGCTGGGCGTTCGGCTACAACGTGCTGCTCATCCCGGTGGCCGCCGGGGTGCTCTACCCGGCCTGGGGGATCCTGCTGGACCCGTCCCTCGCCGCCGCCGCGATGGCGATGAGCTCGGTCAGCGTGGTCACCAACGCGCTGCGACTGCGCCGCTTCCGCCGACCGGACACCGCCGCCGCGCTGCAGTCCCGGCTCGGTGCCCGGCTCGGCGAGTGGGCGTACCTGGCCGGGGTGGCCGCGCTCGCGCTCGCCGTCGGCGCCGGCTTCACCGCGCTGAGCCGTACCGACGCCGCCGCGCGTGGCATGAACGAGGTGCTCGCCTGGACGCAGGGCACCGGCATGCCGATGCGGCCGGCGATGAGCACCATGATGACCGCCGAGACCGAACCGGTGCCCGCCACGGACGCCGGGCTCCGGGTCGACCTCCGGCTGCCCGCCGACGTGGCGCCCGGCCGACCCACCACCGTGCGGGTCCGGGTCACCGACGCCGGAACCGGCCGGCCGATCCGCGACGTGGGGCGCAGCCACGAGGCGTGGATGCACCTGATCGCCGTCCGCGACGACCTGGCCAGCTTCGCGCACGTCCACCCGCAGCCGGCGGGCCGGCCGGGTGAGTTCGACGTCACCCTCACCTTCCCCACCCCCGGCCGGTACATCGTGCACACCGAGTTCCGCCGCAAGGGCGAGCTGACCGATGTGGTGCAGCGGCACGACGTGGCGGTCGGCGACCCGGCCGAGGTCATCCACGAGCCGGCGAGGGTGTCCGGGCGGCAGCAGGTCGTCGACGGCGTGCAGGTGACGCTGGACGGGACCGCGAAGGTCGGCGGCAGCCGCTTCACCTACCGCTTCGCCGACGCGGCCACCGGCCGGCCGCTGACCGGGCTGCGGCCGTACCTCGCCGCCGCCGGGCACGTCGTGGTCATGTCGGCGGCGGGCGACAGCTTCGCCCACGAGCACGCCGAGACCGAGGACGCCGACGGCCGGCCGGTGTTCGCCCTGCCCGGGCAGACCTACGGGCCGGACCTCGACCTGCACGTCGACTTCCCCCGCCCGGGCCGTTACCGGCTCTGGGGCCAGTTCCGCCGCGCCGACGGCCAGGTGATCACCGTCCCGTTCACCGTCGACGCCCGCTGACCGTCCGTCCCGCCCGAAAGGAAACCTCCCATGCAGATCGCCATCCTGCTCTTCGACCGGTTCACCGCCCTGGACGCCGTCGGCCCGTACGAGGTGCTCGGCCGGCTACCCGGCGCCCGTACCGTCTTCGTCGCCTCCGACGACGCCAGCTCAGCACGGCCGGCGCCGCGCACCGACCTGGAGCCGTCGCCGGCCGGGCTGGTCACCACCGACGTGGGCAGTCTCGCCCTGGCGGCGACCGCCACCCTGGCCGAGGTGACCCGCCCGGACGTGCTGGTGGTCCCCGGCGGCCCCGGGCAGATCGCCCGGATGACCGACGCCCGGCTGCTCGACTGGCTGCGCACTGTCGACGCCACCACCACCTGGACCACCTCGGTGTGCACCGGCTCGCTGCTGCTGGCCGCGGCCGGGCTGCTCACCGGCCGCCGGGCCACCTCGCACTGGCTGGCCCTGGACCAGCTGCCCGCGTTCGGCGCCGAGCCGACCGCCGAGCGGGTGGTCGTCGACGGCAAGTACGTCACCGCGGCCGGCGTCTCGGCCGGCGTCGACATGGCGCTCACCCTGGCCGGCCGGATCGCCGGCGACGGGGTCGCCCAGTCCCTCCAGCTCGGCATCGAGTACGACCCGCAGCCCCCGTACGCCGCCGGGTCGCCGAGGACCGCGCCGGCCCCCGTGGTAGCCGCGCTGCGGGCGAACCCCGCGCTGGTGCTCGGCTGAGATCTCCCACCGCGGGTGGCTCCCGGCGTGCCGGCCGGGAGCCGCCCGCACGACCTGGGCCGGTCAGTGCCGGGCCACGTAGACGGTGTTCGCGGACTCCCGGCGCTGCAGCGGGTTGGGGAAACGGACGACGTGCGCCACCGAGGTCGGAAACACCTCGGTGAGCACCCGCTGGAACGCCGGATCGGGCGGGTCGTTCGACCACAGCGCGAAGACCCCGTCGCGGTGCAGCAGCGCGGCGAGCCGGCGCAGCCCGTCCACCGTGTAGAAGCCGGCGTGGCTGGGGTGCAGCACCTGACGCGGCGAGTGGTCCACGTCGAGCAGCACCGCGTGGAACCGCCGGCCCGGCGACTCCGGGTCGAAGCCGGCCCCGCTGTCCACCGCCGCGAAGAAGTCCGCCCGGACGAACCGGGTACGCGGGTCGGCGGCCAGCCCGGCGGCGAACGGCAGCAGGTCCTGCCGATGCCAGTCGATCACGTCCTCGATCGCCTCGACCACCAGCAGCGACCGGACCCGCGGGTCCTCCAGCGCGGTCCGCGCGGTGTAGCCGAGCCCGAGGCCGCCCACCACCACGTCCAAGGCGTCCCCGGCCAGGGTGGCCAACCCGAGCCGGGCGAGTTCGATCTCCGCGACCGGGAACAGGCTGGACATCAGGTACTCGTCGTCGAGCTTCACCTCGTACACGTCGACGTCGAGCGAGGGCTCGCGGCGCCGGCGCAGGCTCAACTCACCGATCGGCGTCTCCCGCCAGGCCAGTTCTTCGAATCGCGCGCCCACCGGGTGGTCCTCTCCGCCGGTTCCGTGAGGCGGATGTTACCGGCCTGTCCGGCCCGGCCCGGCCGTCCGCCGGGCTCGGGCCCCCTTTTTCCGCCGCTGGTGGCATCGCCCGGGCCACCCCGGGTACGCCCACGACGACTCCAGCTCGGCTGGCGGCCAGGACGCGGCCTGCGCGCCGCCAGGCGGCGCTCCGGACCGGATACCGGTCTGTCGCCGCGCAGCGACCTGGAGCCGTCGGGATCGAGGACGGCTAAGGAAGGAGCCGAGCGTGGCGGACATGCTGGCCGGACGGCTGCACCTGACCGAGCGGGCCCTGCGGATGGAACGGGTCCCGGTGCCCGAGCCGGGACGCGGCGAGGTCCGGATCCGGGTCGCCGCCGCCGGGGTATGCCTGTCGGACGTGCATCTGATCGACGGCACCCTCACCCCGCTGTACCTGCCCGGCGACGTGGTGACCCTCGGCCACGAGGTCGCGGGCACCGTGGACGCGCTCGGTGAGGGGGTGCGGGGCTGGGAACCGGGCCAGCGGGTGCTGCTCCAGGCGGGGGAGCGGGACCGCTTCGGCCTGGTGCTCACCCGCGGCGTGGACTACGACGGCGGCTGGGCCGAGTACACCCTGGCCCGCGAGGACACCCTGGTCCCCGTCCCGGACCTGCTCCCGTTCGAGCAGGCATGCATCATTCCGGACGCGGTCTCCACGCCCTGGGCCGCGGTGACCGACACCGGGCGGGTCCGACCGGCGGAGGCGACCGCGGTGTGGGGCGTCGGTGGCCTCGGCGCGCACGCGGTGCAGTTGCTGCTGCTGGTCGGCGCGGCACCGGTGATCGCCGTGGACCCGCTGCCGGCGGCCCGGGACCGGGCGCTCGCCCTCGGCGCGGACCTGGCCCTCGACCCGAAGGACGGCGGCTTCAAGGACGCCATGCTGGAGCTGGTCGGCACCCGGGGGCTCGACGTCGCGTTCGACTTCGCCGGCGTCCCCGCGGTCCGCGAACAGGCCCTGACCGTGCTCGGCCGGCACGGCCGGCTCGTGCTCGCCGGCATCGCCAACCAGCCGATCAGCATCCCGTCGGACAGCCGGTTCACCTACAACCGGCAGGCGGTGCTCGGCCACTACGGTTCCGAGGCCGAGCACGTCGGGCAGTTGGTGACACTCACCGGGCTGGGCCGGCTCGACCTGTCCGCGTCGGTCAGCGACGTGCTGTCGCTGGCCGACGCGCCGGAGGCGGTGCGCCGGGTCCAGGAGAAGCAGGGCAACCCGATCCGCCTGATCCTGCGCCCGTGAACCCGGGAGACGCCGCCCTCACGCCGTCAACCGCAGGAGGAAGAGCCCGACCACGCCGGCGATCACGAGCGCGCAGAGAGCGGCCGCGACGCGGTTCGACCCGCGCGCGTACAGGGCGACCGCCGCGACGGTCGTGGCCCCCACGGCCACCATGCCGGAGAGCATGAGCATGACGTACGCGGCCAGCCCGGCCATGCCCTCGGGGCTGTTCCACGCGTCCACGGCCATCCAGCCACCACAGGCGACGCCGATCAAGCCCAGCACGGCGAACACGGCCGCCAGCAGCGCCACTGCGTCCACGACGAGACGTGGTCGCCGCCAGGACGCCGGTCGGCCGTCGTTCGGCTGGGCCTCCGAGGGGGCACGGGTAGTGCCGGCTTCCCTCGGCGCCGGGCCGCCCGGCATGGGGCCGTCGGTCGTCCCAGCCGCGGCCGGGGCGCCCGCCGGGCGGACCTGATCGGGTAGGGCGGGCCGGATCGGCGGCCGGTCGGCGTCCATGACCCGACGCTAGCCGCCGGGCCGGCGGTGCGGATCAGGCGTCGGGTCGGGTCGCCACGACGACCGTGTCGAGGGCGTCGACGCTGCCGTCGTCGTCGGTGGGCACCGGGCGGCGGGCGGTCTCGGCCCGCTGGATGCGCAGCCCGGCCAGCCCGTCGACCACCGCCTCCGGGGTGAGCAGGATGGCCGGGTCCTGCGGGCCGCCGGTGCCGCCGGTGAGGTTGGCCCGGTCATGGCCGATCACGACCAGAGTGCCGCCGGGACGCAGCGACTGCCGCGCCGCGTCGAGCACCCGCGCCAGGTCCTCGGCGGGCAGGTGCAGGTAGCTGATCAGGACCAGGTCGTAACTGCCGGGCACCGGCCGGTACGTGGTCACGTCCGCCACCCGCCACTCGACCGGTACGCCCCGGCGGGCGGCCAGCTCGCGACCCCGCTCGACGGCCACCGGCGAGAAGTCCACCGCGGTGACCCGCCAGCCGCGCTCGGCCAGCCAGGCCGCGTTGCGTCCCTCGCCGGCTGCCAGGTCGAGCGCGCTGCCGGGGGTGAGCCCGTCGACCGACTCGACGACGAACCGGTTGGGCTCAGCGCCCCACACCAGATCCGGCGTGTCGGCGTACCGCGCGTCCCACGCGCTGCTGTCCACTGTGTCCCCTCCTTCGGCGGTGTCGCCCCACCGCCACCGTGACCGTACCGGCCAGCGTGAGCGCCCCGATCGCGGCCACCGCCGGTCCCAGCTTCGCCGGGAGCTGCTGGGCGAGCACGAAGACGCCCATCACCACGACGAACCAGCCGAAGGCCCGGCGCAGCAGGTCGGCCGGGACGCGTCCGGCGAGCCGGCCGCCGAGGACGCTGCCGAGCACGGCGGCGACGGTCACCGCGACCGCCAGCCCCCAGTCGATGCGCACGCTGGACAGGTACCCGGCCAGGCCGGCGAAGGACTTCATGGCGATCACCACCAGCGAGGTGCCGACCGCCACCGGCATCGGCAGCCCACCGAGAAGGGCCAGGACGGGCACCACCAGGAAGCCGCCGCCGGCGCCGATCAGGCCGGTGACCAGCCCGACCACGATCCCGTCGAGGACGACCCGGAGCACCGGCAGCTCGTGCGGCACCGGCCGCCCCGCGGCGGCGCGCCGGCCCTGGATCATCGCGACGGCGGTGGCCAGCATCATCAGCGCGAACCCGGTGAGCAGGAACGCCGAAGGGACGAACGCGGCCAACCGGCCGCCCGCGTAGGCGCCGGCCATCCCGGCGACACCGAAGACCAGCCCGGTCCGCCAACGGACCCGTCCCGCCCGGGCGTGCGGCAGCAGGGCCACGGCGCTGGTGGCGCCGACCACGAGCAGGGACGTGGCGATCGCCTCCTTCGCCGGCTGGCCGGCGACGTAGACCAGCAGCGGCACGGCGAGGATCGACCCGCCGCCACCGAGCAGGCCGAGGCTGACCCCGATCAGGACGGCGAGGCCGACGGTGAGGACGACGGTGCCGGTCATGACCGGGTGTCGCGCAGTTTGCCGACGATGGTGTCCAGGTCGCAGCTCGCGCCCCGGTTGTACGGCAGCTTGCTCAGCAGCATGCCCATCGCGCAGGTGTTGGTCAGCGCCGCGAAGGTCAGCCCGGCGCCGATGAACCCGGCGACCCACTTCAGACCCGGCACCAGCACCGAACCCAGGACGCTGAGCAGCACGATCGAGCCGGCGACGAGCCGGACCTGGCGCTCCAGGTCCCAGCGCTGCCTACCCTGCTTGATCGGCGCGTTCGTCGCCTGCCAGGCGAGCATGCCCCCGTTGAGGACCTTCAGGTTCGGCAGGCCGATCTCGGCGAGCGCCTGGTGGGCCTGCCCGGCGCGGGCGCCGGAGCGGCAGATCAGCACCACCTCCTCGGCCAGGTGGTTGCGCAGTTCCGCACGGTGCTCCCGGAGCAGGTCCAGCGGGACGTTGTAGGCGCCGGGGATGTGGGCGGTCTCGAACTCGGCCGGGGTGCGTACGTCGAGCAGGCGGGGAGACCGCCCGGAGTCGATCAGCTCGCGCAGCGTGGCGGCGTCCAGGGTGGCCGGGCGGGTGGTCTCGGAAGCGCTCATCTCTCCTCGTTCTGGGGCAAATCGCTATGGGTTGGCGGCAGGGTGGGGCACCGGCCGGCGCCAGGACGCGCCGGCCGGATTCGGGTACGGGTCAGGCGTTGCCGGCCATGGCCACGCCGGCCGTAGCGGCCCGGTCGAACCTGTCGTCGATCACGATGACCTCGCGGCCGGCGTTCGCCAGCAGCGACGCCGCGGCGGTGGCGCGGTAGCCGGAGCCGCAGTGCACCCAGACGACGCCGGTCGGTACGTCGGTGAGCCGCCGGGGCAGGTCGGGCAGCGGGATGTGCACCGCGCCGTCGACGTGGCCGGCTTGCCACTCGTAGGTCATCCGCACGTCGAGGACCACGTCCGGCGCGGGCAGGCCGGCGGGCGTGTTGCCCGCGTGGGCCGCGGCCAATGCCGAGAAGTCGGCCGTCCGCAGCGCCCGGAGCTGGTCGGGTGTGGCCGCCCACTGCTCGGGCGTGCCGGTGGCCTGGGCGGCAGGCCGGTCGATGCCGATCCGGACCAACTCGCGTTGGGCGTCAGCGACCTGCTCCGGCGTCTCCGCGAGCAGCGTGATCGGCACTCCCCAGTCGATCAGCCAGCCGAGCCAGGTCGACATCGGCCCGTCCAGCCCGAGGCTGACCGTGCCGGCCAGGTGCGAGGCGGCGTACGCCTTGCGGTGCCGCAGGTCCACCACCCACTGGCCGGCGGCGATCCGCTCGCGCAACTGTGCCGGGTCGGCCCGGGTCACCGGGGTGAGGTCCACCGGGGCCGGCCCGGCGAGGTTGGCCACCCCCATGTGGGCGTAGTACGCCGGGTAGGCGTCGAGTCCGGCCAGGGTCTCGGTGACGAACTGGTCCGCGGCGAGCCGCAGCACCGGGTTCGCCTGCTTCTCTCGGCCGATGGTCGAGTCGGGTGCGTCGGCCTGGGCGGCCGAGCAGAAGCTGCCGAAGCCGTGCGTGGGCCACACCTGGGCGCCGTCGGGCAGCAGGTCGGCCAGCCGCTTCGCCGAGGCGTGCTGGTGGTGGGCCAGTTCGTGGGCGTGCTCCGGGCCGAGCAGGTCGGTGCGCCCGGTCGTGCCGAACAGTAGGGAACCACCGGTGAAGACCCCCGCCGGTTGCCAACCGCCGTCGGTGGCCTCGTCGAGGACGTACGACAGGTGGTGGAAGGTGTGGCCGGGCGTGGCTACCACTCGGAGGCGCAGGGCGTCCGAGATGGGCACCACGTCGCCGTCGGAGGCCGGCACCCGGTCGAAGCCGACCTCGTCGGCCGCGGCCACCAGATAGCGGGCGCCGGTCAACCGGGCCAGTTCGAGCCCGCCGGAGACGTAGTCGTTGTGGATGTGCGTCTCGATCACGTGGGTGATCCGCACCCCCTTCGCCCCGGCCAGGTACAGGATCCGGTCGATGTCCCGTTGCGGGTCGACCGCGATTGCGACCCGTCCGTCGGAGGCCAGGTAGCTGCGGTCGCCGAGCGAGGACGTCGCCACGACGGACACCTCGACTGCCATTTGCCGTTCTCCTTCCCCATCCTCTTATACCCCCGGGGGTATATGGGAGGCAGACTTCGGCCCGGGTTACGGGCGCGATTACCCGCCCACGCCGCGCTGAGGCGGCGTGGGCGTCGAATTCTTTTGTCAGGCCAGGGCGAGGAAGAGTTTCTCTAGCTCCTCCTCGGTCATCTCCGGCTGCTCGCCCCGGTCGCGGGCGGTGCCGCAGTGCCGCATCCCGGAGGCGATGAGCTTGAAGCCGGCCCGGTCGATCGCCTTGGACACGGCGGCGAGCTGGGTCAACGCCGCTCGGCAGTCCTCGCCGTTCTCCATCATCTCGATGACGGCGTTGAGCTGGCCCCGGGCCCGCTTGAGCCGGGTCAGAGCCTCACTGGTCATCTCGGGCCGAAGCTTCATCGCGTTACCTCCCGGCTCCCAACATACCCCCGGGGGTACCCGCTTGCCACCGCGCGGTCGTGTGGTCGCTCACCCGGTCGGTGGCCCGCCCCGGGTCCGCGGGGTCCTGCGGCGCGATTCACTGGCGGAAATCGACCGGCCGTCCCGGGACGGGGCCGGTGCCGGATTCGACCGGGTCTGCGGCCACCGTAGCCACGGAGGGTCCCGAGGCATCAACGGAGCGCTGTGCCCCGACGATCCACCCGGAGGGGCCCGATGCCGTTGCGGCAGGACCAGCTCGTACCAGTTCATCGTCCAGTTGGGCGTCGCCGCGCTGGTGATGTGGAAGACGGGCCCGCGCGGTCGCCGTTCCGGCGGTTGGCCGGCGCCGGCCTCGCCTGTGTGCTGGTCGCCGTGATCGCGCTCGGTGGCGTCGCCCTGCACGGCCTATTCGCTGGCTGGGGCGGTTCCTGGCGCGACCCCACCGTTCACACCGAAGAGGTTACTGGTTCGATCCAAGTATTGCCCATTCAACTTAAGCAGGTAGGAGGCCCGCCGGCGGTGAAGCCGGTAACGGGCTTCTCCGCGGATCCGTCGGTTCGCAACGTCCACACGCGACCGGCGTGATCGCCTCTCTCGGCGACCCGCAGCAACTGGGGTTCGACCCAGCCGTCTGCTCGAGGTGCAGGTTCCGATGGTCAAGCCAGCGTTGACACCTGAGACCACTCGTTCCGACCGGCCCGACTACCGGTTGTGCGCGTCGTGCCAGCTTGCGCCGCGCAGAATAGGGATGTTGTCTAGCTGATCTTGACGGAGGTCTCTTCCGATGATGCCTGCCGGTCGATCTCGATCAGTCGTGCAGGTGAGCACCTCGGTGGGGGTGATCGCGAGATCGACGTTGAAGTCGTGGCTTGCGTGGGGTAGTTGCTCGTCGAGGAGTTGGGTGTGGTGGATGGTGGTGGCGATGGCGGTGCCCTTGGTGACGAGTCCGGCCTCGGTGAGGAGTGCGATCTCGAGGTCGGAGTAGCCGGCACCCTTGCCGATCCGTACGCCGTCCCGCCGGCTGACAGCGACGCTGCCGCAGATGATCAGGTCTACGGGGCGCATGTCGTCGGGGGCGACTGTGGGGGTGTTGTCCGGTGCGCTGGTGCCGGTGGCGGCAGTCTCGAACGGGACCGTCAGAACGGCCGGGTCAAGCAGGTAGAAGGGCTTCGGTGTGGCGAGTCGCGGGACCGCCATGTAGAGCAGCTTGCCCTCTTGGAGGGCGCGTACTCGGACGGGTAGCTGGGCTCGGTCCGGGTTGCACTTGATGACTCGTGCCTGCTTCCAGACATCCAACGTGGCAAGTTGGGTGGCGGCGTCTTCCTTGCCGGTGAAGTCGGGGATGTGGCCATGAACGCCGGGTGGTGCGGCGCTTTCGCGTTCAAGGAGGTCCCAGACGCGCCGCCGAACGGACTGCTTGGCATGGTCGATGCTGGTCACGCTGCTGCTCCTATGGCGTCATGAGGGTAAGCAGTCGGTCGTTGACGTCCTGGACCGAGGGCAGGTCGCGCCAGGGACGCAGCTGGCGGGCCGCGGCGAAGGCGAGGTTGAGGCCACCACCCGCGCGCGTTCGCTCGATGACCTCGATGGTCTGGTGCAGGTAGGACGTGGCGGCATCGACGTCACGATGAAGGATGCTGGCGAGGGCGAGATTGCCGAGGACGACAGCGGTCGACTTGCGGCGTGCGGCGATGAGTTGTCGGGCCTTCTCCAAGGCTGTGATGGCGTCCGCCGGCTTGCTCAGCGACAGCCAGCAAGAGCCCGCGAGCCGCGCATGATGGCTGGGACAGAAAAGGGCAGAGGCGGGATCCTGACGATCTACCGAGGCGAAGTGGTCTTCAGCGGCACCAAGGGCATCGGAGAATTCCCGGGTCTGGCCGAGCATCGCGTGTGCCTCGGCACGGTGTAGCTGGGCGAGGCCCGCGACCACGTGGCTGTCGTTGCGGCTTACGGCGGCGGCGCGCGCGGTCAGTGCAATGCCAGCGGTCGGCTGCTTGGTGCCGTATAGAGCGAGGTAGCTCTTGCGGAGCAGCGCGTTGGCCTCGGTGACCGCGTCGTGGGTGTCCTGCGCGGCGCGCATGGCCTGGTCGAAGTATGCGGCGCTGGCGGCGTGGTCATGACGCTGAGAGGCGTCCCACACGAGCTGACCCATCAGCGTGGCGGACTCGGCGACTGCAGCGGCCAGTTCACGCTGAACCAAGCCATCGCTGGCGTGCTGACGGAGGAAGGTTGCCTGACCGTGCAGTTGCCCCGCTTCGGCGAGTAGAAGCGTCGAAGGTGTCCGGTCGTAGCGCTCGTCAAGGTGCTGTACGCGCTCCCGTAGGTACGCGACGGTGATCAGGTCGACGCGGCGGGGGTTCCGCAGCACATAGTTGAGACGCTCGTTGGGCGGCGACGGCGGCTGGCCGACATCGACCAACAGGTCAGCCAACTCCTCAACCGACAGTTTGAGAGACGCAGCCAAGCGCGGTCGATGCCAAGGCTGCGGATCAGTTTCTGCCCGCTCCCACCGCACGATAGTGGAGCGGTCGACGCCAAGAACTTCGGCAAGGCGTTCCTGGCTCAAGCCGATCGCCTTGCGGCGCTCGGCCAGCCGATACCGGCGCTTGCCGACGCGCTGCCCTCCTCCGCCGCTCACCATCACGAATCCATTCATCCAGCTCACGCGGCGTAGCGCAATGAGGATGCGTCAGTTCTGCGTCATTGCCGCCCTGGGAACCGCCTGCCCTCGCCGGTTGGTTGGAGACGCGGGCGGCGACTAAGGGCGCATCTCATTTGGTGAGGCGGCGGTAGCAGATCAGGGTGCTGGCGATGGTGGCGAAGGCTTCGAAGTGATCGCCCTTGCGGTCATAGCGGCGAACGAGGCGTCGGTAGCGCATTAGCCAGGACATGCAGGCTTCAACGACCCAGCGGTGCCGGCCCAGACGGGTGGAGGACTCGATGCCCTTCCGGGCGATGCGTACCTTGATCCCTCGTCGCCGGACCTCGCGGCGCAGTTCGCGGCGTCGTACGCCTTGTCGGCGTGCAATTTGTCCGGCCGCCAGCGGCGGCGCCCGTTGGGTGTGCGGATCCCCGGAACGCTGTCGAGCATGGGCAGCAGCAGTTGGCTGTCGTGGACGTTCGCG